>JBBSJT010000041.1:0-18374 GCA_038257035.1 Chlamydiia bacterium | reverse complement strand
ACAGGAAAGCCTTGGCTAATGCCGGTAAATCGTTCCAATGTCAATTTGTCTACCCATCATTCTTTCCATCATCATAAGCATTCAGCTTAAATTTATCCCCTTGTTAGTTTTTTTGATCTTGAAATTTTAGAATATTAGCTAAATAGCATTTACACCCTTTTATTTCAGATCGCCATTATTTTTTTTGTTAGTTCAATCGTAGATTGCAACTAATTACAAGCCTCCAAGTCGGAACGATTTTTATTGAATCGGCATGGGCTTAAACGCGTACTATTATTTTTTTTTGGAGAATTTATCATGGATTTTAAAATTTTTATTTGCATGCTGTTTGTGCTGCAATTGATCTATTTCGTAGTGGGTCGCTATTCCTCTAAAGGAATTGCTGATCAAAAAGACTATTTCCTTGCTGGGAAAAATGTTCAATTTTTCCCGCTCATGATGACCTTTATCGGAGTTGTGATTGGAGGCGGTATGGTGCTTGGGTCTGCTGAAGAGGCCTACCTTTACGGTTGGTCGATATTTCTTTACCCGCTTGGAGGGGCACTTGGCCTGATTGTGTTAGGTGCCGGCATCGGAAAACGATTGGCCGATTTTCCGGTTTCAACGGTTGCTGAAATTTGTGAAGTGGCTTACAAATCATCAATGCTTAAAAAAGCAGCATCTCTTCTTTCAATTTGTTCTCTTTTTATGATCCTTGTAGGACAAATAATAGGTTCAAGTAAATTTCTTGTAAGCCTTGGACTTGAAAACACACCCCTCTTTGTACTGTTTTGGGCAATTGTAATAATTTATACAGTGCAAGGGGGCTTAAAAGCTGTCATTTCTACAGATCTTGTTCAAGCACTTTTTTTTATGGGAGTGTTTCTACTTTGTTTTGGATATGTGATTTTTTATGAGCCTATGGTTTCTGAAATCCCAATGCCTAATGTAGAAAATTTGGGATTAGTTTCTTCAAAACTTAACCGTTGGTTGCTTATGCCGCTTCTTTTTATGTTAATTGAGCAAAGCATTGGTCAACGTTGCTTTGCTGGAGCTTCTCCAAAAATTGTATCTCAAGCGACAATGGCGGCAGGATTTTGTACAATCATCATTTCCATTGTTCCTTTATTTTTTGGTATTCTAGCCCAAACGATGCAATTAAAAGTACCGGATGGTGGAAGCGTACTAATGAGTGCGATCATTCAAACCACAAACCCTATTATATCAGCAATGGTTGGGTGCGCGGTTTTGGCTGCAATTATTTCAACAGCTACAGCACTCATCAATGCAATCAGCTCTAATATATCGAGTGATTTTAACATGTCAGGGTTCAAATGCAGTAGCATGAAACTTGTGAGAGGAATCACTTGCACAATTTCGATTGCAGCCATCATTTTTGCCTTCTTTCTTGATAATATTTTAGACATATTGATGCAAAGTTATGAGCTTTCAGTCAGTTGTCTTTTCATACCTATATTCATCGCTTTATTCAAAAAAAGAGGAAACTTTATTTCTGCTTGCCTTGCAATGATCTTTGGAGTTATTGGATTTATACTTTTTCGCATTTATCCAATTGCATTTCCAAAAGAGTTGGCAAGTATTCTTTTATCTCTCTTTGGTTATGTTGTCGGTGAAGTAATTGCCTATCAAAAGCTTGAAAATAAAATACAAAGTAGCGATTTTTTTTCCTCAACGAAATAAAAATTGCTAGTTTGGAGTGCTGTGCCCTGGCACAGCTTTGTTTTCAGCCTGACCTGGCAGGCTGCTAAATCGACAAAGTCGATTTGTATTTTTTGAAGGAAGTCTTAAAGCCCCGATAAATCGGGCTTACAAATCGCCAGGTCGATTTGAGCAACAAAGCTGTGCCAGGGCACAGCACTCCAAATTAGCAAATGTATATCTCTTAAGTGCCAGATTGCTTTTAAGTTGTTGTTTTGGCGTGGGCGAGGGCGGAGTTGAAGTCTTTAAATAGGCGGTTAGGACCGATAAGTTCTTCGATGTTGATTTTTTTGAAGAGTTTGCTATATTTTTCACTAAGATCGGAAATCAGAAACTGAATGCCTTTAGATTTGCATTTTAGGGCAAATTTTTTGATGGCACGAAGGCCTGTGGAATCAATTAAAGAGGTTTTATTAAGGCGCAGGATAAAAACTCGTGGGTTTTGGTCAAGTTGTTGAAGTGCTTCATCTAAAAGATCGGCCACGCTATAGAAAAATGGACCTGAAATCTCAAAAACAACAACATCTTCAGGTAGATCGTAAGGTGTTGAATCATTTTGTGTAGATTCATGTTCATTTTCGTAAATTAATTCTTTATAAATCTTTACAGATGTTTCATTTGTCATCTTCCTAATAAAGTCCATTGCCGCCAAGATGATACCGACTTGTACAGCTGTTGAAAGATTGATGAAAACAGTTAAAAAAAATGTGGTTAAAAGAATAACTGCATCCGTTCTATTTCCTCTTATAATTTCTACAAAATGATGAAGTTCACTCATATTCCATGCAATAAAGATTAAAACACCTGCAAGGGCAGCAAGAGGAATTTTTCCTGCAACTTCTGAGCAAAAAAGTATAAGAAGTAAAACTGTTAAAGAATGAATCATGCCTGCAACAGGAGTTTTTGCCCCAAATTTGATATTAGCAGCTGTCCGAGAGATAGCACCGGTAGCCGGAATACCACCAAATAGAACTGAGCCGATATTTGCAAAACCTTGGGCAACAAGTTCCATGTTGGATCTATGTTTTGTTCCGATGAGTGCATCGGCAACAGAGGCTGATAAAAGAGATTCTATAGCGCCAAGTAAAGCAATTGTGATGGCATCCGGAAAGACATTTTTGAAAAGTTCATAAGAAAAAAATGGTAAAGATATGTAGGGAAGTCCTGTGGATATTTCACCAAATTTTGAAACTACAGTATCAATCGGTAATTTAAAAAAATGGGTGGCAAGGGTCGCTAAAACGATGGCAAAAACGGGTCCCGGCCATTTTGGAAGAAAATGGCGTAGAATAAAAATAAGGATTAAGGTTGATAAGGCAACAAAGAGTGCCCATATGTTCCACGTGTGGACGATATGGCAATATAGATCACATTTACCGAGGAAGGTGGGTGGAACAATATCTGCTTGCAAACCAAAAAAATCCTTAATTTGGGAAAAAACCAATAGAAAAGCAATACCCGTTGTAAATCCCGTAGTTACAGAAAATGGAATAAATTTTAACAATATGCCAAAGCGTGCCAATCCCATGATAATGAGTAACACGGCAGCAATTAGTGTCGCTAGTGCAAGCCCTACATAACCATGTTTTTCAACAGTTGCGTATATGACAACAACGAATGCACTCGTTGGTCCACCAATTTGTACGCGACTTCCACCAAGAAGTGAAATTAAAAAGCCTGCAACAATTGCCGTAAACAGCCCTTTATCAGGTGTTACTCCTGATGCGATTGCAAAAGCCAAGCAAAGGGGAAGGGAAATGACACCGATACTAATTCCTGCAAAAAGATCATGAAAGAGAATTTTTTTTGAATAACCTTCTTTAAAGCAACTAATGCTTTTGGGAATAAAGTCTTTATATTGAAATCCCATGAATCCTACCATCCAATCTAATTAAGGTCATACTAAACCATGATCTTTCAAATTGCGATACAATTCATGCGTCTTCGATTTTTTGACAATAGAGAATAAGAGAGAAGGGATAAACGGTCTTCAGCTTTTTTTACCGCGAAGATCGCGAAGAAGCGCAGCTTACGCTGCGGGAAGAAACGCGAAGAAGCGCGCTAAAGCGCGGATAAGAAAAAAGGAAAAATTTTTAAAACCATTTCTCTAATTGCCTTTCGCGCTTTAGCGCGCTACTTCGCGCCTCTTCCCGCAGCGTAAGCTGCGCTTCTTCGCGTCCTTCGCGGTAAAAAAATGTAAAAAAGACGGTATACAGTTTTCGTCCTTTGCGGTGAAAAACCTTAGATTATTGAAAGAAGAGGACACCGTTTTGGGGGTTGTCAACTGTTAAGCCTCTTAGGAAGACATAGAAGATGCCACCGAAACATTCCTCGAAAGTTCTTTGATCAACGATCGATAAAAATCTTTCAATAGCTTGCTTGTAAATAGTTGCTTGCAGGTAATAGTCATTTTCCAACATGGCTTGCTTTAAATTTTCTTCACGATAATCATCATCAGTAACCCCAAGCCAATTGCTTTTCCAGTCAATAAAGTAATATTTACCGTCATGCATAAACATGAAGTCAATGATACCATTCATGTATCCATTAACGTCTGACTGAGGATAAATAAATTCTTGCTCCCGATAGATTTTATATGGATCAATTTCCTTAAATTTAAAGGAATCCAATTGACAATTTAGAAGGTTAAAAAGAATTTCATTAAAGATTTTTTGCCAATTTTCAAATTTTGTCCCGTTAAGAAAGGGATGTGTAAAGGAGTTGAGTTCATCAGGTTGGTTGATTTCGGTAAATTTGTCAAAAGGAAATGACTCTAAAATGGAATGAAAAAGGATGCCTGTTTTTCTTCCTGTTGGAAGTTTGTGTTTGTTTTTTTCTTCCAGGTTAAAATCATGAGGCATTTCAAGAGGTTTTAAAGGAGTATATTTTTTTGTAGAAGATTTTGTAAATGAAGTCATGAAGATCGATTCATCTAAAATCTGAACAACTTTTGGACAAGTTAGGTTGGCATGTTGTTTTTCTTGGGATTTAAATGAAAAGCTCATCTCATTTAATTTGGAATAAGTAAATTTCAAATTAATTTTTAGAGTTTCAAGTAAAGAGATGAAGTCTTCTGACTTCAAGTTTTGAATGTTTTCATAGAGGCTTATATCATGATTTCGAAACGGTTTCATCTTTGCTAAAAATAGCTCCATGCAAGAGGCGCTTGGAGCTTCAATCTCTTTACCTTTTAAACAAAAAGCAGCAGGAACATAAAGCCTGTATTTTGCCCGGGTCATCGCCACATACAATTGACGCAATTTTTCAGCGTCAAGTTCTTGACAATGGTCTAAATATTTTTTTGAAGATTTGTTGGTTAGAGGCTCTAAAATATTTTTAGAATCTATTTGAACAGGGATCAGCGTGTCAGGAAGGGGTGTACGGTTAATGAGTCCTAAAGCAAAAACGATGTCAAACTCAAGACCTTTACTTGAATGGATGGTCAATACTTTGACAGCTTCTAGGGTTGGATCTTTTAATTTTTTCATGCGATCGTCAGAATCAAAGCTTAAAATATCAAATTCTTTTAAAAAACATAATAAATCATCAACAGTAGCTTTTGTCTGGCTTTGATGTTCACTTAAAAGCTCACTGATTTGCAAAAGATCATCGTAAATATCAGCACCATTTTCTTTTTGCATCAGCGCTTCTGCAACGTTTAAATTTGCTAAAAAAGAACTTTTAAGAAAAGCTTGGAAAAAGCTTGAAAAGCCAAAATTAAAGAGCAAAGACTTTAAATAAAGAAACTTATCCAGGATGTTTTCAAAAAATAATGGATCTTTTAAGGATAAAATATCTTGGGCGGTAAACCCTATCAACTGACTGCCAAGAGCTTTTTTTAAGAAACTTTCATCGCGAGGCTGCAAAATGGCGTTAAGCAAATCAATCAAATTTGGCAAAACAGCAGATTCTGACATATTGGAAAGTCTTTGAAGCTCTAATGAAAAGCCTTTTTCCTGCATATAATTAAGAATTCGATTTGCCTGAAATTGATCTTTGACCAATATGGCCATTTGTGATGGTTTAAAACCTTGAGCTTGAAGACTTTGTATTTGATCGGCAATAAAAGGAAAATAATATTTTTCAATTTCATCTAAATCAAATTTATTTTGAGCTTCCGCTATAAAAAAGTGAACACTTCCAAGGTTATCTGTAAATAAATATTCTGAAATTGTAGAAGGAGATTTGACTTTTAAGAAATCTAAAACAATTTCAAGTTTTGGTAACGCAATAAATTCAGGACTTAAAAGTTTTTCAAATAATGCATTTAAGCAGCAAGTTAAAGAAGGTTGTGATCTGAAATTTGTGTCCAAAGAAAGTTTATGATCTTCTTGAATTGTATTTGCAGCTTGCAAGTAGGTGTAAATGTCTGCTTGTCTAAAGGAGTAGATGGATTGTTTCGGGTCACCCACTAAATAGATAGGTGAAACGCCAGTAAAGAGGCCATTAAAAATTTCCCATTGAATTTGATCTGTGTCTTGAAACTCATCAATAATAGCAGCTTTATACCTTTTTCTGACCGAATCAAGGAATTGCTGATTTTTTAAGGCTTCTTTCATATACTTTAAAAGGTCATCGAAGCGAAATTTTTCTTCCTCAATTAAATAATTTTGAAGCAAATGGGCCGCATCATGTGCCATTCGGGCAAAAATGCATTCATAGCTACCAGCCTCTTCAACGAGAGGCAAAAGTTCTTCTTTTAATTGGGAAATTAGATCAGGATAAAAAAGCGGTTTTTCCAGTGGTTTAACCTTAACTTTTAACTGCTTTGGATCTAATGCTTCTAAAAGGTAAAGATCATTTTGAATTAAACGATCAAAATCATCTTCAACAAAAGAATCCTTTTCAAAAAGATTGGCAAACTCAGTAACTTTTTCTAGACCTGTTTCGTGATTTTTTAATTTTTTGTAATTAATAATCTGATTTTCAAAATCGGCAATGATTTTTTCTTTTTCAAAAGGTAGATTTTCGATGATGTGAACAAATTTTTTAAAAAGATCAGAGAAATCTGTAGTTTTTTTAATTTCAAGACCTTTAAGAATCCATTTAAGGAGCGCTTTTTCAACTTTTTCGATATTGGATTTATGTTTTTTTAAAACAATATTGATTTGAGATTGACTAAATTTTTTTGCCGTTAGCTCCGTTCTAAAAAAATTGCGGATCACATCGATTACTTCTGTATTCATTAAAGAACTATTAGTCTCTTTACTTCCCAAAGAGATGCCCCCTTCAATGATATTGTCATGAAGCATTTTTGAACAAAAGGAGTGGATTGTAAATATTTGAGCATCATCAAAAGTAAAAAGAGCTGTTTTTAATTTTGAAATAGCAGTCTTAATTGCTGTTTCCCCTTTTTCAAGGTGCGCTTCGATGTAATCGGGATTTTGAGCGCAATTTTTTGGATTTTTAAAAATTTGCAACACTTTTTCTATGTTTTGACGAATTCGTTTTTTTAGATCGGAAGTTGCAGCTTTTGTAAAAGTAACAATAAGAATTTGGTCTAAAAGAAGAGGTGTTTCATGCTCAATAAGCATCCTCACCACAATATTTTCAATAGAAAATGTTTTTCCTGTTCCCGCAGAGGCTTCTAATAAGTAACTATCTTGGACGTTTAAATTTCGATCTAAAACATTCATTTGGCAAACCATTTTTCATAAAGTTCTAAATAAAGCTCTTCAGCATTTATTTTCCATTCCTCATTAAAACTTAAGCAAGGAAGAATTTTCCCTTGATTTCGCATCCAATCCAGGTAGTCATTATATAGAGGGGAAAAATCATTGTCTAAACTGGCATCTATTTTTTTTTGCAGCGAGTCATCTTTTTGATAAACAAAATCAAATACCCATTCAGGTATTAATGGTGATGGATTTTTTAACCCTTTAAAATAATAGGATAAATAGTTAATCAATAAATTTTGAGGCTCATCAAAAGAGTAAGTTTTAAGAGTTCCGCATTTGGCAAAAATTAAATTATTTGATGCAACTGCATATTTTCCCACAAGAATTGCAAACACCAAAAATTGTGGCCAAATTTTAATGACATCTACTTTGTCACTTTTCGCGTGTACAACGAGTCCTTGGCTACAAACATCCTGAAAATTTCCCACAATTTGAATTTGAATTTTATTTTGGTAGTTGATTTTCAAGGCAGGGAGTTGCCAATCTCCATTTGGTTTCTTAATCGGTTTGTCAAAGTTTAAGCCAAATTCAACTTTAAAAAAGTCTTGTGGTAAGATTTGTAATTCTTTCAAATTATCTTTAATCGTTGTAATACCAGAAGAAATTTTTTCCTTTGCCACTTCCTTAAAAACGCCTCCCGGCATAATCCCTTTTTTTGTCGCAAGGCTAAAAACATCTTTTAATTGAATGTTCAAGCTAGATTTTTTGATGATTGCAAGATCAAGCGGTGAAAGAGTAAAATCCTCATCACTTTTAAATTCAGAATCTTTATTAAGATAAATGCCAAGAGATTTATTAAAATATGTTTTGAGTGGGTTTCTTGCAAAGCTTATTAGCTCTTTTAAATCGATCACTAATTCGGGTAGGTCAAAATTTATTGGAACAGTAGGGGTAAAATGAGGAATGAACTGATGTTTTTTTGTTTTTTCAAAATTGTAAAATTTTGTCGCAAGATTGTAATTAAATGCGGAATAACTGACAAAATCGCTGCCTTCTTCAAAATATTTTCTGTCGTAAGCGTTAAAGGGATGATTTTGAATACCCACTTCACTAAATTTTTTATCTTCGATTAAGTATCCATCATCAATTGCGCTGATTAATTCTGTTATAATCAAGGAGCTTGATTTCAGAGATGCATCAGTGAGAGAGTATCCGATATAGCTTAAAATAAAATAATCTCTTGCTGATAGTAAGCTTTCTAAAAATAAATACCTGTCATAATCGGTCTTTGAAGGGCGATAATCGCAATTGGTGTTGTTTTGGCATAAATCAAGAGAGTTCTTGGAATCAGTTCTTGGAAATTCGTCCTCGTTCATACCCATTAAGACTACGATTGAAGCCGGAATTGCCCGCATCGGCAGCATGGAACAAAAGCGTACGGAATTTAATTCAGCTTCTTGGAAATCGACTCGTTCTCTTTCAAAAGCAGCTTTTAACTTAGAGTGAATGGTTTCAAAACAAAATAGCTCCGATTTAAAATTTGTTGAATATTTTCTGAATTCATCAAATTGATTTAGCAGCAAAAGTTCATCATCATTTAGCTTCAAGTCTGTTTCATCTATTCCAAAATAGCCTTGTAAAAGGCAATCAAGGTATGAGGCCCAATTAGCAAGGCTCATTTTGGTGCCATCCACAAGTATTTTTAAATCGTATTTCAAGGAATTTGACAGGGCAATAAATTTACCTAAAACAAGAGCATCGGAGGGAGCAATATTTTCAAGTGGGAGTCTTTCTAGATCTGCATTTAATGCATCATCTTCATTTTTAACAACCGCTAAGGATGCAATAAAGCGCTCAATGCAATGACTTAAAGTGCCGCCTTCAATGCTTTCAACCATCTCTTGTTTACAGCCATTCATTCTTAGCCATTCGTTTCGATCATCAATACCATGGCCCCAACGTAAATCAGCTTTAATGAGCCAAGTTTGAATGTGGCTTACATCCTCAACACTCAATTGTGCACATTTTTGAAAATAAGCCCCATTAAATAATTTTAAAAGGGATTTGGCACAAAATTTTTCTTTTGCCAATTGAATTAAATTTAAAAATTCACGAATGAGCGGATTTTTTGCAGGCATTTCCAAATCCATCAGATGATACTTCAACACACTTGAATCACTTCCAAAGACTGAATGAATGTAGGGTTCATAGTCCATGATGTCAGGTGCCATCACAATAATTTGATTGAGTTTGATCGGATTATCGTTTTCATTTTCTGAAATAATTTTTAAAAGGTTATCGTAAAGAATTTGAACTTCACGAGCTTTTGAGCTTGCAACATGTACTTGAAGGGATCTATCCGATTTTGGCAGTACTATTTTTTCTGCATGGGAAGGGTTTCTTAGGAAGGTCAAATCTGCTTGAATTGCTTTTAGCAGGCTAAAATTGCCTTCTTCTGTTTCAAAATCATCAAATAAAAAATCTTCATATTGAGCATAATCTTCGATACCCACCGAGACAACATAGTTGGATTCGGTCAAGGCTTCACTCTCTTCGATGAGTTTTGCCATTTCCCGACCAATCTTGCCAAAATTTGCAAGAAGCGGGTTTTGATCGCGAAGATACTCATCCAACTCCAATTTTTGAGTTTCTGAAATTCCTTTTTTTTCTAAATGGTATTTTAGTCTGGATTGTTCTTTTGCAGAGCGAATATCGCTCCAAAAAGCTTGGCAAGGAGAGAGAAAATAATAGAAACAAGGAAGATCGTTAGAGATTTTTGAAAAAAAATTAAAATGTGCTTTGGATAAAAAACTTAAAGAAAAAAGATGAATGTTAACAAGAGAAGAGTTTTTTAAGCTATAGTGTAAAGAGTTTTCTTTAAATTCATTTAAAAGGTAGGGTAAATTCTTTTTTTGAAAAAGAGTTTTCCATAATTCAATTTGGAAATCATCTGTCTCTAAAGAAGGATTTTCAAGTTTTAGTTCATTTAACATTTCCCCGCCAAATGTCCCATATTGTAAAAACAATGAGGCTAATTTTTCGGATAGTGCAATCAATCTTTTTTGGGATCGTCTATCAATTATGTTTGTCGAAATTTTGAGATAATTCATAAGTTTTGGCCATTTGGTCAAATCTTCATGAATCATTTTTTTAATTTCAACTTCGATAGTTAAAGAAAGTTCAAGTAACCCAGGCAATTTTTGTTTTGGTATGAGTTTTTCAATCGCTTCATCCAACAGCAAAATTTCAACGCCGATCGCAATTTTAAGATCGGGATCTTTTGCCATCTCAAGCATCAACCATGATTTTATAGCTGGACTTGGCACAATGATCATGCGTCTTTCAAAGGGATTATTGACTTCAGAAAATATTCCCGTTTTTAATTCCTGATAAAGTCTTTCAATTCTGTTGCTAAAAAAAATATTCATACAAAAAAAAGGTTGTGTTGAAAAGTTTTAAGAATCATACTATATGTATATATATTTTGGAGACAAAAGTTACATGCTAACTAATATTATTCGTAAATGGTCCTCTTTTACATATTTAAATATTACACAATTTCTTGGTGCTTTGAATGATAATATCTATAAGCTTTTGATCGTCTTTTTTTTAATCACCATTCAAGGAATTGAAAATAGCCATATGATTTTGGCAACGACAGGGGCTATTTTTGTTTTGCCATTTCTTTTATTTTCAGCGCCATCCGGAACTCTTGCCGATCGCTATAGTAAACGAAATATCATTTACTGGACAAAGGTTTTTGAGTTAGTCATTATGGTGGGTGGTATTATTGCCTTCAGCTTTGAAAGTAGCATCGGGGCTTACATCGTGCTATTTTTGCTTGCCGCCCAAAGCGCTTTTTTTGGTCCGTCCAAATATGGAATATTGCCTGAATTAGTCTCTGCTGAAAAAATTTCAGGTGCAAACGGACTGATGACATCCTTTACTTTTCTTGCCATCATTTTAGGTACGTTTCTTGCTTCATTTATTCTGGATGTTACAGGAAGAGATTTTATCATTGCCTCTATTTTTTGTACTGTTATTTCTGTTATCGGGCTCATCACAAGTTTTTGTATCGAATATACACCGCCTTCAGGCTCAGATAAACAGCTCAATCCAAAATTTTTATCAGATATCTTTTTTTCTTTAAAAGTTGCAAGTGAAGAACCCTCACTACTTGCAGCCATCATCGGTTCTGCTTTTTTTCTTTTTCTTGGAGCTTTTTTTCAGTTGAATATGATTCCCTTTGCAGTTGAATCCCTTGGTTTAACTGACGTTCAAGGAGGATACCTCTTTTTATTAACAGCTTTAGGGATTGGAGCCGGTTGCATGACTGCCGGGAAAATTTCAGGTAAAACAGTTGAGCTTGGGCTTGTTCCAATAGCAGGGGTTGGTGTTGTGATTTGTAGCTACTCCCTAAATGTAACATCAACTCATCTTTTTGCAGTAGTTCCTCTTGTGACCTTGCTTGGTTTTTTTGGAGGAATGTTCGAAATCCCCCTTGATTCCTATATCCAATTAAAAAGTCCCAATAAATTTAGGGGGCAAATTGTTGCAGCTACAAACTTTTTAAGTTTTGTAGGCGTTTTAATGGCTTCTGGGTTACTTTTTTTGCTTTCTGAAGTTTTTCATTTAAAAGCTCATAGGGGTTTTGAAGTGATCGGAACAATTACTTTATTTGTGACAATCGTGATTAGTTACCAATTTTTTGATTATATCTGTCGGTTTATTTGCATGATCCTTTCGAGGTTACATTTTAGATGCACTTTTTCTGGACAAAAAAATATTCCGGAAACCCCTGCCATTTATGTTTGTTACCACACTGCCTGGAATGACACATTGCTAATGCTAGGAGCTCAAAGACGCAGAATGCGCTTTTTTATTCAGAATGAACAGACCCATACCAAGTGGTTGAAAAGGCTTTATCACTTGCTAAGAATTGTGCGCGTTCCTTCCATTGAACCCCTTGAAAATAGTCAAATTTGTTTAACGGTTATCAAAAATACTTTGAAAAAAGGCATTTCCGTCTGTATTTTTGTTGAAAATCCAAATATTAAAGAAGAAGTGGAAAAGCTAAAAGAGTCTTATTCATTTTGTGAGGTTTTGGAAGAAACTGACGCACCTATGATTCCTGTCATTATTGATAAAGGACAAAAAAATAAACATTCCAGGTTTTTTACTAAGGTGATGGAAAAAATTCATGTGCCTGCATCTGTCACATTCGGCGAACAAATTAAAAGCTCTACATGTCCTTTAGAGTTCCATATGGAGCCTACTTGTGATCATACAAATGATCATCTATTATCGCGATCCATTGAAAATAAGGCTTAGAATGTTAACGAATTCCCCCCTTGGACAACCTACACTTTATGTAGAAAAATATTCCTCAGACCTTTTATTTCCTATTTCAAGAAGCCTTGGAAGAGATAAAATTGGATTAACTAAAAATCTGCCTTTCCATGGAATTGATCTTTGGAATGGGTATGAGCTTTCTTGGTTGGATTTAAAAGGAAAGCCTTTAATTGCTTTAATTGTAATTGAGTACGATGCTGAATCTGCAAATATTGTGGAGTCAAAATCGTTAAAACTTTATTTTAATTCTTTTAATCAAACGCCTTTTGATTGCATGGAATCTGTTAAAACGCTTATTCAAAATGATTTAACTAAAATAATAGGTTCTCCGGTTTCTGTAAATCTTTATTCACCGAACCATTTTTTAGAAAATGTGCTGACAGAATTTGATGGCACTTGTCTTGACAATCTCGATATTGAAACGAATTGTTATCAGGTGGAACCGAATTTATTAAAAAATGATTCTGAAGAGTATGTGGAAGAAACTTTTTATAGCAATTTACTAAAATCCAATTGCCTTGCAACAGGTCAGCCCGATTGGGGATCGATTTTAATTCGCTATAAGGGTCCAAAAATAAATGAGATAGGGTTATTGAAATACATTATTTCCTATAGAAATCATCAAGGCTTTCATGAGCATTGTGTAGAGCAAATTTTTAACGACATTTTAAATCGATGCAATCCCTCAAAACTCACTGTGTTTGCAAGATATACAAGAAGAGGTGGATTGGACATTAATCCTTTTCGCTCAAATTTTGAAAAAGCCCCTAAAAATTTGCGTCAAATGAGGCAATAGACCTCTGCTGCTTTAAGAAAATTAAAATTTTAAAAGAAAGAGGTCCAAACATGAAACACGAGATGTATCGCTCCCATCCTTGGCATGGCTTAACTTTGGGAAATGAAGCCCCCGCTATTGTCAATTGCTATATAGAAATCGTTCCGACAGATACTGTCAAATATGAAATGGACAAAGAAACAGGAATTTTAAAGGTCGACAGGCCCCATAAGTATTCAAGTCTTTGCCCATCACTTTATGGTTTTCTTCCAAGAACTTATGCAGGTGAAGAAGTAGCTAAATTTTGCATGGAAAAAACAGGGAAAAAAGGGCTTATTGGCGATGGGGATCCTCTAGATATTTGTGTTCTGACAGAAAAAGTGATTGCCCACGGAGACATTATTCTAAAAGCAATACCGATCGGTGGATTTCGACTGCTTGATGGCAATGAAGTGGATGATAAGATCATTGCGGTTTTAGCAGATGATTTAGTTTATGGTGAAATGAGCAGCATCGAAGACTGCCCACATGCATTTATAGAGCGATTAAGACATTATTTTCTGACCTACAAAGATGTTCCTGGTATGCAAAATAGAACGGTTGAGATCACGCATATTTATGGGCGTGAAGATGCTCTGGAAATCATCAAGTTGGGCTCACTAGACTACCAAAAACTCATCTCTACAAACTAAAAATGAAGATATGAAATTTATGAATTCTACTAGTTATGATTTTTAAATTTAGTTAAATTATAACCGTTTTTTTCACCTTTTTTTAACGCAAAGACGCAAAGGCGCAAAGAGTAAAAATAAGTCTTTGAACTCTGAAAGGGTATTGTAACTTTGCGCCTTTGCGCCTTTGCGTTAAAAATATCATCCTTAAACCATATAAATGACTAATGCATAAAAAATTTCAGATTGAAGAGCACTAACATATACTTAAGGCTAGTAAGATCTTGTAAGGAGAATTTTTAATCATGCAAAATATTTAATAAATGAGAAGTTGTAACAACTATTTTCCGCCCTTTTTAACAAGATTGTCCCAATATATTTGCATGTTTTCAGAGAAAAATTGACGAGCCTGCCCATATTTAATTTTTCTTTTGGGATATTCGGTGTCGATGCAGGCAAACTTTCCATTTTTGGTATAAGGTATATTAGCTCCAAGATAAGCTGATGCATACCCATGGCTTAAAATACAGTAAAGCTCATCAAGCACATCAGGTGTCGCTTGTTTCCATGCCTCTATACACTCATAAGGGCTTGCAAGGTCAAAGAAGGTTTCAACAAGTACTACGGGGTGGCCTCCTTTCTTTGCCTTATTATTTGTTTGAAGGGGATAAATCCATTTATCCGGTACTATAAAATGGCGCAACTTTTCCTTTTTTATTAAATTACGAATGTTTTCAGCACCAATACAACGGTCAACTAAGCATTCCCATGTTTTTTTTTGATTTCTTGTTCGAGTTTCATCATCCAGATAGATTTTAAAAAGATATCCCGGCAAGTTTGGATGAAGTGCAATACGAAGAAAATTGGCATGAGAAATTCCTAGGGTGATAAATTTTGCAGCATTAAAATTTGATTCATTAAGAGTTGCTTGATTACAAAAAATGGAGTCCAGAATAGGTTTAATCGAATGTGAATTAGGAATTAGGTAGGGTTTAATTTTCTTATTTAATTTTTTATTTTGAGTTGCATTGTCATCTAAATGTAAATAATCAGATTTAGACTGAATGGATTGAGTTTTTTTTAGTTGTGACTCAAGCCAAACTTCTTTCAACAATTTTAAACATTCAAGCTTATCGTAGGGATAAAAATCCCATGCTTTTCCAATTTTAGGATCTACACTTAACAAAGCCTTTTCCCATAAATTGTGAATATCCGATTCTTCAAAATGAATAGCTGAATCTTGCCCTTCTTCTATGAAAAATTTTAGAGAAGATAAAGCATAAAATGGTTCGTTTGCACTAAGATTCATGTAAGTTAAAAAAAGAAAAAAAAGAATCCTGCCCATAAACCCTCTTTTAGAATGGATAAAAAACCAACGTAAATAAGATTTTAATTAATGACAACCGAATTGATTAGAATCAAAAATTCTTCGAGATATTCCTGTTGAAATATGGGGTTGCAACTTTTGTGAAAAAACGATAAAAGGAAGTTTTAAATGAGAATAGATCATGAAATTCTATTCTTTCTATATTTTGGTTGTTTATTGCCTTCGTTTGTCGTTGCAGCTCAATCCTCAAATAAATAAGTGTCGAAAATGGCCTAAAAGAGCAGTTTCAGAAGTGAGATTCATATGTTAAATGAATGAAATTGGCAAATAGTTAAAAGGAGATCAAATGATTGATGATATTAGTGACTACTTATCAAATGAAAGAACTTTTCTTTCTTGGGTACGGACAAGTGTTGGAATTATGGCTCTTGGATTTGTAATAGAAAAATTTGCTCTTTTAAAAGAGATTATGTCTGTGGAAGGGGCGAATGAATCTATTTTGATCACACCCACCCTTTTGTATTTTGACGGTTATTCTACTCATTTGGGTTCTTTCCTAATAGCTCTTGCTATGGTTATGAGTTTTATTGCTTTCCTTCAATTTAAAAGAGTGGCCAAAGAAATTCATGAGAATACTTATTTTCCATCAACTTTTCTTTGTGCATTTGTTACTACAGCTTTGGTATCTGTCGGTGTATTTTTGTTGATCTTTTTAAGATAAAGATTTTGATAAAGGGTGTCTTTAGAATGGAATAAAAAGCCATTTCCAAAAGCAAAGAAGGATGAAGGATGAAGACTTATGGAAGAATTAAGAATTATATGGCTTTTAGCGGCAGGACTAGGATTAGCTTGTTTTTTTGGGTATCTAGCACAAGAAGCTAAGCAATCTCCTATAATTGGATATTTATTAGCCGGTTTTCTAATCGGACCTAACTCTCCGGGTTTTGTGGGGGACTCCTATATCGCAGAGGAATTAGCGCATATTGGAGTGACGCTTCTCATGTTTGCTGTGGGTTTAAGCTTTAACTGGAAAGATTTGTTGTCTGTTAAAAGGCTTGCTTTGCCGGGAGCCTTAGTTCTTTGTACTATTTCGATAGTAACTGGGATAATCTACAGTCTATACTTAGGGGAAACTTTACTTGCAGGATTTGTAGTAGGACTTGCTATCTCTGTTTCTAGTACCGTTGTAATTGTACGCGTTCTAACAGATCAAGGACTTATTCATACCCAAAATGGGCATATTGTAGTTGGCTGGACAATCGTGGAAGATTTAGTATCTGTTTTCGGACTTATTTTATTACCTACATTGGCTGTTACTCAAGTTTCTGTTGACACGTCAAGCTTAGACATTATTTATAAAATAGTATGGGTTATATTAAAAGTAGCTATGCTTGGCTTTTTTATTCATTTTTTTGGCGAGAAAATAATAGAAAAGATTTTAAAAATCATTGCTAGAGTGAGATCCCATGAATTATTTACTTTAGCTATTTTAGCCAGCACATTTTTAATCGCAATCGGTAGTTCTTATTTATTTGGCGTTTCTCTTGCTCTGGGCGCTTTTATTGCAGGAACCATAATCGGTAAAACAGATATGAGCCATCAAGCTTATGCGAATGCTTTACCTTTACGCGATACTTTTGCCGTCATTTTTTTTCTTTCAATTGGAATGCTTTTTAACCCCATATCTGTTATGGATAATCTTTCCTTACTTTTTGGTGTTTTAATCATTATTCTTCTTATTCGTCCTGTAATTGCATTTTCCATAGTGAAGCTAGCTAATTATCCAACAGTCGTAGCCTTAACCGTTTCACTCGCGCTCGCACAAATTGGCGAATACTCTTTCATCATTGCAGAAGCTGGTGATCAGCTTGGCATTCTTCCCGATAATGCCTTTGATATATTGGTTGCTAGTGCCTTTATTACCATTGGCTTAAATCCGATTTTTTTCCAAATTTTAAAAAAATATAAACAATTTTTTAAATCATCCATTGGATTGTCAAATGAACAGAAGAAAGATATTTCTTTGTTGCTTCCCAGGGCTATTGTGGTTGGTTTCGGTCCCATAGGCAAAAAAGTTTCTAAGCATTTGTTGAAAAAAGGATATCATGTCCTTATTATTGATCAAAATATAGATACGATATCTTCCATGAAAGGAAAAGAAGTTGAAACAATATTTGGGGATGCTACTCAATCCTATATTTTAGAAAAAGCACAAATTAATCAAACTAAATTAATTGTTATTTCCATCCCTGATCTTTCAGCTACCCAAACTATTATTCAAATAGTAAAAAAAACAAATCCGCTTATTCAAATTATAGCTAGATTACGTTTTAAGTCTGACCTATGCAATAATTGGAAGGGTATCACAGTTATTTGCGATGAAGAGGTCACATCAGAAAGGTTTATCTCTGTTCTTAGTACACAGCTAAACGAGAGCTGATAATTTTCTATCGAATACTTACCTTTAATTCGCAATATCAATTGACAAACCTTATGAAAAGCTTAACTGCTGGAATTATTTTTGAGGACTCTTTGTTCTACTAACTCAAGTATTTCCTTAATCTCGTTTTCTTCCATTTTTTCGGCATTGTCGACTTTATCCATCAACCACATGAAGAATTCTTTATCGTCCGGATTATCAGATTTAACTTTTTGTTTTTTCATTATTTCTTCTATTTTCTGAAAAAGTTTCATTTTTGCCATCATTCCTTCCATCATCCCTACAATAAGCTCCCCCTCACCCGGATTTTCAGATTCCATATTAGAAACCATTAATTTTCTTGCAGTCTCACGCTCTGTTTTAAGCGTACTTTCTTGTTGGATTGCAATAGTCTTTGGAATTCGGTTTCGAATATGATCTTCAGATATTTTATTGATAAGAATATCCACTTGATCAGGTAATTGAAACTTTGAAAAGAGATAAGCTGCATTTT
>JBBSJT010000040.1:0-18717 GCA_038257035.1 Chlamydiia bacterium | reverse complement strand
ATCCTGCCGCGAAGCGAAGCGGAGCGATCCTGAATATCCTGAAAAAAATCATAAGAGTTATTGATTGTAAAGTTTACAGTTAATCGGTGATGATGGGACCTGTAGCGATACTTTCAGATTTACGGCTTTCAAAAAGGAGTTTAAAGGTGGCAAGAAGGCATAAAATACCCCCAAAAGAAATGACGGTGGCCGGGTTAAACATCACGACAAATAAACCTCCCAAAATTGGGAAGATTGCCCCTCTTAAACCGATGAGCAGTACGTTACAGCTACTATAAAGAGAACTTTCTTCATCTCTTGAGAAGGTGGCACCAGACATATTCCAGCTAAGCTCTGATCCTGCCTGCATTACCCCATAAATTCCGTAAGCTAGGTAAAGCCAGACAAGTTGGAATTGTGCTGCGATTAAGCAAAGGGGAAAAAGGCAACCAATGATTGTCACAAGACTACTAAAGCGGTAAATATCCACTTTATTAAACCAGCGCGCCCACGAAGATGAGGTAAGGGCACAACCGATTCCCTTACAAAACGTTAAGGCAATTGCCAGTTCCTTATAAGATAAATTTAAAGTGCCCATAAAAAAGGTAGGAAGAGCAGGTTGCATGATCATCAAACCTCCGCCTCCAAGAACCATGAACCCTATTTGAAAATTTACAAAATCGCGCCTTAAACGAACAATATCCCACGCATTTTTCCAAGGGGCCAGCACTTGATTTTTTAATGAAATTTTTTCATGAGTAAGCTCTTTTGAATCTGCCTGAATGGGAATGCGCATTTGAAAATAGGTGGAAATCGATGAAATCAGAGCCGTAATTGGGAAAATCCATCTCCATGACTCATCATACCTATCGAGTAAGAAACCCAAAAGAAAGCAAAAAAGGCCATCGCCTAAAAAAGAAATGGTTGTTCCATGTGCAAAGATTTGCTCTCTTACTTGTTTTGGTAAATTTATTTTTAAAATTTCAATCCAAGCGGGATTTCCACTTCGATGGAACATCGTAAAAAAAGCAGCAGCAAAGACAAAAAACCAGGGGTTATCTATAAAAGGAAAAAAAAGAAAGGGAATATATTTTAAAATATTTGCTAATATAAGATTGGACAATAAGCGATCTCGCCTCTGATTAATGGCACTGCTCCAGTAGACCGACAAAATGGAAACAAGTGGCGCAAGTGCAATAAAAACAGTGACTTGCAATTCAGTGGCGTGTAAATCTTTGCATAATATAAACTTGAGCATCATGAATAATGCCCAAAAAGGCGTATTTAATAGACGCGTCCATATAAATGCACTTTTTGTTTTGGTTAATGTATGGTTTTGATATTGATTATTTTCCATTCCACTCAACATAAATAATAAAATTTATCATATCATAAAACAATCATTTAATCCAATATACATGCATAAGTGTGATCCTCTTTTCCGGTAATTGCATTCTTTACCCTCTTTATTGGTGGCGGCTCTGCACAAATGGGTTGAACAAAAGGGCATCTTGTTCTAAAGGGGCAGCCCGATGGTGGATCGATTGGTGAGGGAATTTGCCCATGTAAAGAGATGCGCTCTTTAATTTCAGTGGGATGATTTTTAGGTGTAGCGGCAAGAAGGGCTCTTGTATAGGGATGTTTTGGGTTTTCAAATAATTCTTTGGTTGTTGCCGTTTCCATCACCTTCCCAAGATAAAGCACAACTACCCTATCCGATAAAAACCTAACAATGGAAAGATCGTGTGAAATAAAGAGATAACTTAATTGAAAAGTTTCTCTTAGGTCGTGGAGTAAATTGAGAATTTGCGCCTGAACAGAGACATCTAAGGCTGAAACGACCTCATCGCAAACGATTAATTTCGGATTTAAAGCCAAAGCACGACCAATGCAAATCCGCTGCTGTTGCCCTCCTGAAAATTGATGTGGGTAGCGGTTCATGATATCGGAAGATAGGCCGACTTTTGTTAAAATTTCAGCAACTAAGGTTTTTTGCTCATCAACGGTTTTAACGAGTCCATGGTAAAGAAGAGACTCCCCTACTGCATCAAGAATGCTTTTTCTTGGATTTAATGAAGAAAATGGGTCTTGAAAAACCATTTGGGCTTGTTGTCTAAAAGACTCTAATTCCGATCCCTTTAAATTTCTCAAATTTTTACCTAAAAACTCCACCTTACCGCTGTTCGGTTCAATTAATTTTATGGCAGCTCTGCCTACAGTGCTTTTTCCACATCCCGATTCTCCGACGATGCTTAAAATTTCACCCTCATTCAGAACTAAATCAACACCTCTAATAGCTTTTACACTAGCCACTTCTCTTCTTAAAATACCATCATAAATTGGAAAATTCACATGTAAATTTTCGATATTTAGTAAAACCCGGCTCATATTAAAGGATGCTCCTGTAATTTTTCTTGAGATAAAGTTGTACCATCATGCAGTAAGCATTTAACCAGATGATGATCTCCAATATCAAAATTTGGAATAATCTGCTGTTTGCAACGCTCCATCACAAAGGGGCATCTTGGACTAAATCTGCAACCTGTCGGATAATTTGTAAGAGAGGGCACAGAGCCTTTTATCGCCTTAAGATGACCTCTATCGCTTCTGTCATTCGGTCTTGATTGAAACAAGCCAAGTGTGTAAGGATGACCCATTTTGTCAAAAATTTGATTGACTGTTGCAGCTTCTACTTTATTAGAGGCATACATAACTATCACCTCATCAGCCATTTCAGCAACAACTCCCATGTCATGCGTGATAAGCAAAAGAGCCATTTTATTTTTTTCCTGTAAATGGCGAATGAGCTCTAAAACTTGAAGCTGAATGGTCACATCGAGTGCCGTTGTAGGCTCATCGGCAATTAAAATATCAGGTTGCCCGATCAAGGCCATGGCAATCATGATGCGCTGCTTCATTCCGCCTGACAGTTGGTGAGGATAATCATCGAGCCTTGCGGCAGGTGATGCAATATGAACTTCATTCAAGGCATTAATAACGCATTCATAAGCTTCATCATCATATAAACCGCGATGCAAGGCAACCGATTCCAATAGTTGATCGCCAATTGTATAAACGGGGTTTAGCGCACTTGAGGGGTCCTGAAAAATCATGGCAATTTTTCCGCCCCTGATTTTTCTCATTTCATTTTCTGAAATTTGTAGCAGATTTTGACCCTTATAGATCACTTCCCCGGTTGAGGGTAAAACCGGTGGATTTGAATGAAGGCGCATGATTGAAAGGGCTGTGAAAGTTTTTCCACATCCCGATTCTCCGACGATGCTTAAAGTTTTGCCTTTAAAAAGCTCAAAAGATAAATCTTCAACTACTGAATAGTATTTGTCTGCTATTTTCAATTTCGTATTCAATTGATTGACAATAAGAATCCGTTCATCAAGAACTTGGGTCTCTTTCACTTGCAATCTCTCTTCATGACAATCTCTTGACCTTTCTGTAATTAAAGTGTTATCGTACAAATATAGTTAATATTAAGGAAGAAAAATAAGAATGAAGTATTCTATCTCGTCAAAAAACCCACCCAAAAATATTATTGTCCGCATGCCAAACTGGATTGGTGACCTGTGTATGGCAACACCGGTTTTAAACGATTTGAGAGCTCATTTTAAAGATGCAAAAATTACTGCGATGTGCCAATCCAATATTGCTTCTGTTCTAAAGCATAATCCTAACATCGATGAAATTCTAAGCTTCATAAAACCCAATGGTTGGATTCATCGAAAAGCGCATCTTGAAATTGTTGATCAATTAAAATTCGGCAAATATGATCTTGGTATTTTACTTACAAATTCCTTCTCATCAGCCTGGTGGTTTTATTGGGGAAATGTAAAAAATAGAATTGGATACAAAAACAATTTTAGAAATTTTTTACTAACAACCGCAGTGCCTTTGCCAGAAAATATTGAAAAGCAACATTTGGTGATCACCTATAAAATGTTGCTTGAGCCTCTTGGTATTCCTTTAAGTCAAACCCTTCCAAAACTTTATGTTGATCAAGCAGAATCTCTTGCTGCAGATCAGATGCTTTTACAATTAGATATAGATCTGAAGAAAAACACGATCATTGGGATAAATCCTGGAGCCGCTTACGGTTCTGCCAAATGCTGGCTTCCTGAACGTTTTAAAGCCCTAAATGAACGTCTTCTTCAAGACCCTAACGTCTATCTTATTTATTTTGGAGATCCTGCGGGTTTATCTTTGGTCAATGCCATTTGTGATGGAATGGGTGAACGAGTGATTAATCTTGCAGGAAAAACTACAATAAGAACATTAATGGCACTCATTCAAAAATGTTCAGTATTTTTAACAAATGATAGTGGTCCCATGCATATTGCTTACGCACTTCAAACCAAACTTGTTGCTTTATTTGGATCTACAAGCGATGTGAAAACAGGGCCGTTCGGTAACAGTCACATTATTCATAAGCATGTAAAGTGTTCACCATGTTATAAGCGCGTTTGCCCGATTGACTTTAAATGCATGACATCGATCAGCGTTGAAGAAGTCGCCACCGCCATTCATCAGTTGTTGAAAAGGAATTAGGGGATGGACTTTAAATAACTTGAAGAAGGGATTTTAAAGGACTAAAAGGACAAAAAGGACTTAAAGGACTAAAAGGACATTTCCACCGCCTTGAAAACCGTTTTTCAAACCATTTTTATAAAAAAATTTGTTAATTTTAAAATGCCTTGATAATACACCAAGGAGGTATAAATCGTCCTTTTTGTCCTTTTTGTCCTTTTTGTCCTTTTAGTCCTTAAAAATCCCTTCTTGTTTTACCCTTTAATCCACCTTTAGCTTTTAAAAACCCTATAAAAAGGGTAATCGGCCAAATCGAGCAGCTCTTTGTCGCCATCACTGTCACCATAACCATAAAGTATATAATTTTCTTTGCTGCCTAGTAGTTCGGTTAAGCGACGCACTTTTTCCTCATCTCTGCAATTTTTGCCCTGTATATACCCTGTGACCAATCCCTTTTCATCAAGGGCAGCTTTTGTGCATAGACAATCATCGAATTGATTGTTTTTCGTAAAATAATCAAGATAAAAATCCATGTTTGCGCTCACTAAAATACAGCGGTGGCCTTGTTCCTTATGCCATTTAAGCTTGGCCATAGCTTCTTTTTTTAATAGTGTGGGGATGACATTGTTGGCAAAAGATTCACCCTTTAAACGAAGATCAGCAATGGACATGCCTTTAAAGAAACTTTTTAACAAGCTTTCTTTCAAATCTTTTCTTGAAAAGATTTTTAATCCAAATCCTATGAATTTTGGAATATGCTGAAAAAATTTAAAGTAGGTTTTAGTAGTTCCTGCACTATATTTAAAAAAATCGTACAAAGAATCATGTTTTGTCATTGTTCCATCAAAATCAAATGCTGCAACAATCGGTTTATTTAGTAATTGACAATTGTTTAAATTTTCCATATCGTTTTTTTTTGAACTCAATATAAAAGGTTAAATTTTAAGTAATATGAAAAAGCGCATACTGATCACGGGAGCCGCAGGCTTTATTGGCTTCCATTTAGCGAGTCGACTTAAATCAAACGGACACCTTGTGCTAGGTTATGATAACTTTAATTCCTATTATTTTCCAAAGTTAAAAAGGGACCGCGAACATCTACTTAAAGAAATAGGTGTTGATGTAATTGATGCTGACATTATCGATGCTGAAGCTTTAAATGATTGCATTGAAAAAAACCAGATCACACACATTGTGCATTTGGCAGCACAGGCCGGTGTTCGCTATTCTCTAGAACAACCCCATGAATACATTAAAGCAAATATTAGTGGTTTTTTAAATATTTTAGAAGCTTGTAGGCGCTTTCCTACAATTAAGGTCACCTACGCCTCTTCATCTTCTGTTTATGGCTTAAACAGCAAAGTTCCATTTTCAGAAAATGATCGTACGGACAGACAAGCGAGTCTTTATGGGGTTACAAAAAAAACCAACGAGCTTATGGCTGAAACTTACCATCACCTTTACAATATCTCATTAACTGGTCTTCGCTTTTTTACTGTCTACGGACCTTGGGGCCGCCCTGACATGGCTTGTTACTTATTTACCAAGGCAATTATTGAGGATGAGCCCATTCATCTTTTTAATGACGGAAAAATGATGAGAGACTTTACCTACATCGATGATATCGTCGATGGTATTGTTTCTGCAGTTGATTTGGAATCGCCTTTAAAGATTTTTAATTTGGGAAATCATCAACCGGTAGAGCTTTTAAAATTTGTTGAAATTTTAGAAAATAGCATTGGTAAAAAAGCGGTAAAAATTTTTAAACCGATGCAACTTGGTGATGTTACCTCAACATTTGCAGATATTGAACGAAGCCAGCAAGACTTAAAGTTTTTTCCAAAAACAAGCCTAGAAGTAGGTGTGCCACTATTTGTGGAATGGTATAAGAAATATACATAATTTCCTTTTCAAATTATGGGATAATCGAATACCATGCATTTTTAAAAATCAAAAATAAATTGAGAGTGACAATGAATTCTCCAAAAAGCAGTTTAATCAGTCGATTTTTGTTGGTAGCAGTGGCATCAATCAGTTTGTCAAGTTGCTACGTAAACCAGAAGCCGGCTATAGGGCCTGCTATTGACACAGAAACCGTGATGGAAATCATCATTCCCTACGCAGTTGAATTAGAACATGATAAGCAGTTGCGTTTGGAAGAATCTTCTATCTCTTATGGCTATGGTAATGTCTTTATTAAAACGATAAGATTAAATTTTATAACTCAAACCATCCTGGAACTTCGAGAGGCAAGAGAATTGCTCGTGGACATCACCGAGGGATTGATAGAAAATTTAAACACCGATCCATTTCTTGGCGATTACCTTGCTCATCACCCGATCACAACTGCAAATCTTGACATATGTATTAAATTTGAAAGTTATTTTGGACTTTACTTAGATAAAAGATATGTACACTGGATCATGCTTCAAAATGATTACTCTTATTTTTATGCCTTTGATATAACCAACGAATTTAATCTTTGGAATGTCAACTCCGAGAACTGGCATCAGCGGGTCGAACCTTATTACAAAAGTCTTCATATCGTAAATTTAAGACGTGCCGCTGAAAAACACTATCAGGATAAGCACAAAAAACCATTGAGCCTTCTATCAGATGAGCGCTATCAAGGAGCCACGGGTCCTAAAGCCGATCAAACCGATACGGGATTACCCTTTTAACAACATTAAGCGAGTGAATTATGACTTTTTTTCTCATCGATAACAGTTTTAAAATAATGCCTCGATTAAAAATGGGGTTAACTTTTTTAGCTTTATGTTGCTCAATTCCTTTATTTGCAGCCCTTACCCCAATTCCTGTGCCAACCGATATTGTCACATTTTGCGGAAATGCTCAAAGAGTAAAAGATTATATTGACTCTTTGGATGTAAGGCCACACAGTGATCTTGCTCACGTTATTTGCGAGTTACCGTTAGATGCTAAGAAATTTATTGAAGCGTTAGACAAACTGCATCCGGCTTTACTTCAAGATCTGACGTTATTGACGAATGAAAACATGCAAACCGTTCGACAAACATTTTTAGGTCGAAATTCATTTTTACGGTTTGATAAATGCCAAACGTTTAATGATTGTCTTTACGGAGATTGCAATCTTGGCCCTTCTGTAATGTGGTTTACACCATTTGGAAATTTTGTCAATCAGACAAATATTTGTCAATTGCAAGGCTATCGCTCCTCAACGCCCGGAATCATGCTCGGTGTTGACAACCAGCCTAACAAAAATACAGTTTTGGGTTTTGGACTAGGGTATTCCTATTCTGATCTCCACTGGAAAAAGGGATATGGTACTGCCGACTCTCACACAGGGTATTTTGGCGTTTATGGCTCATCGATTTATGATCATTTTTATGTGGATGCTGCAGTTCTTGGAAGTTACAGTTTTTATAAAACTGTAAGAAATATAAAATTCACAAAATTTCTAGAAGAATATGAAGATTTTTATTGTGACAATAGAGAAAAACAACGTTGCAAAAAGAGAAATCGCCATCGTCGTCCTAACTGTGAAACGCCCTGCGAATCGGGAGGTTGTGCGCGTCAAGATGATGGAAGGGATGATTGCTGCTGCCGCATCTGTCAATTGAACGGAGAAGAAGGTGAGATTGATGAAGCATGCTGCAGAAGACCACCACCGCCTTGCAGATGTGGGATTGATCGCGAAGCAAGAAGCCGTTTTCGTGGTTATGGAATTTTAAGTCATATTGGAATCGGTGGAAAACTCACGATTTGCGGATTAGATATTATTCCTTTTGGAAGTGTTGATTACAATTTTGTTGATCAAGATGGCCATGATGAACATCAAGCAAGAAGCCTTAACTTAAGAATAAAAGCAAATCATGCCCATTTATTACGTGTTGAAGGAGGCTTAACATTGAAAGGTTGTATTCCATATAATTGTGCATGGTTTCGTCCGAGCTTTACTATTAGCTACATTCGTAAACAAGTCTTACAAGGGGATCGTTTTGAGGCAGGTTTTGTTAATTATAACAATTTTGAAAAAGCTGATTTTTTTGGATCAAGAAAACCTTTAGGCTATGTATGTCCGGGATTTGGGCTTGAAGTGCAAACAAGCTCGCAATACATTATTTCTTTTAATTACGATGCGGAACTCAATCGTCAACAAATCACTCAGCGCTTAACCCTTCGCTTCCAACGCGCCTATTAACACCTTCATAAAGAACCAGCTTTTAAGCTGGTTCTTTTACCAACAATACCAAATATTTTTCTACGTTTCTTATTTTTTTACCATTGAGTCAGTGAGAAAGACATGAGATCAGTGAGGGGTCTTTTAATCATAACCCCTCACTGTCCTCATGTCTTTCTCACTGACTCACTGGTAAAAAATATTATCGTTTAAATTAATACCCATGTGGATTTACCGGAGGGTGATGAGGGTGGCGTTTCTACCGGTGATGTTGTTCAATCGATAAGAAAAGAAATCCTGCGGATTTGAAAAAGTGCTTATGGATGCAATCTCGATTTGATCGTCAGGTATTCCACACGCTATTAATTGCATTTTGCTGATTTGCCAAAAATCAAAAAAATTTGGTTTTACTTGAAACGACCAAAATGATTTTGGCAATTCTTTTTTATAATGAATAAATTCAGCATCAACAGGTCCTAAACTTGGTGTGATGCCAACGATCAAATTTTTTGGATTTGTCCCATAATTTTGAATCATTCTATCCACTGCATTCTTATAGATATTTTGTACACTTCCCCTCCAGCCTGAATGAACATTTGCGATGGCATGATTGACCGGATCGTAAAAGCATGCAGCTTGGCAATCAGCATGTGTTATAAGCAGCCCAAGATTTGGTTGATTTGTAATGATACCGTCAAAGGAATCTGTTTCCAATACATTGGATGCTTCAGCAATAGTGATTCCATGAGATAAATTCCCTCTTACAACTTTTTTAATATCAAGATGATTGAAAATACTTTCTTCATTTTTCTTTACATTTTCAAAAACGTCTCCGACAGTATAGCTTAAATTGAGTGATTGGAAATTTCCAAAACTAAAGCCTCCTTGACGCAAGAATATAGCACATTCTAAATTTTTAAATTGTTCAAAGATCTCAAATTGAAGGGTATGGATCCCATTTTTTTCTTTTCTGATCATAGATTAAAGGAAGAATTTTTTTGATAACTCGGCAATCTTGAACTCGATAACTTTTTTCTTGTTTTCGATCTCTAACTTTTCATAAAGGAGTGCATCCATTTCTTCCACTAAATTAAAGGGTATCTGAACTTTTTCGCTTGCTTGCTTATTAGCTTGATTCATAAGTACATTAAGCTCATCTTGATCAAAATTTATTTCTTTGTTATTGCATCTATCTATGTAGTGTCTTAGGACATTTTCTGTTTTTTTAGTTGGCATGGAATGATCCGAAAAATGCACAGAACCATCATTTAAAATGAGTAATTTTTTGGAAGGAATAAAGATGTTTATTGTGTCGTAAGAATTACAACCAATACCATATACGTGACTTTCGCTTTTCAATCCTTCTACAGTGCCTGTTTCAAAGGAATTTGAAATATTGTTCATTAGAGACGACCCTCTTTAATTGAAAGCTACTTTAGATGAATAAAATGAGTAATGCAATATAAAAATGACCTTGATATAACCAAAATCTAGAGCTTTTTTAACTTTTCAGGAACAGCAATATATAATAAAATAAAAGGAAACATTAGAATCATTTAGAGCCATGTATTTAAAAAAACTCCTGAAATCATGTGTGGATCTTGTTTATCCACCTATTTGTATACATTGTAGAGACACTCTTTTGCAAGAAAGAGAGCTTCTTTGTGAAACTTGTTTTGATTTACTGGAACTGATCGATATTAAACTTCATTGCCCTGCTTGTTTTTCTATTCAATATTGTACAAAAAAAATGCATTGTGTAAAATGTTCCTCAAAAAAATCATCTCTAACTTCTATAGCTGCAACATTTGAATATAAAGGAGTACCTTCAACATTCGTAAAAGAGTTTAAATATGGTAATAAGCCTTATTTAAGCCAAGGACTCGGCAGTTTTATGACTGCGCAATTCATTCAGCTAAAGTGGCCAATGCCTGATCTTATCGTCCCTGTTCCTCAAAGCTTTTCTCGGTGGCTAACCAGAGGGTACAATCAAGCTGAGCTTCTTTCTGAAAGCATTGGCCAAATGATAAAAAGACCTGTTGTAAAAGCTTTGATAAGAAAAAGTGATGACTTTTCTCAGGCAGGTTTAAGCCATTCCCAAAGGCTAAAATTAAATGGAAAATCCATTTTCTTAAAAAAAAATCAAAATCTGAAAGACAAAGTTATTTTACTTGTGGATGATGTTTTAACAACAGGAACTACTTTGCAAAAATGTGCGGAGGCTCTTTTAGAAGATTATCCAAACAGCATATACGCTTTGACTCTTTGTCAGGCAAACCCTATAAGGTAAGTATGAAAAAAACATTAATTACAACTTTACGTAATAAAAACTGCTCTATTGAGGAGTACCGACAAGCGACAGATTTACTTGGAACAGTTTTGGCCATTGAATCCGATGCTCTATTTCCAAAAGCCACAGTATTTGTTGATACCCCACTTATGCAAACACATGGAACAGCTTTTAAGCATGACCCTCTTCTAATTCCTATTTTACGATCAGGTCTTGTTCTTCTTCCTCCATTTATGCGCTTTTATCCAAAGGCAAGTGTTGGCTTTATTGGAGTTCGTCGCGATGAATTAACAGCAATTCCAGAACTTTATTATATAAAAATTCCTGCCTTTAAACCTGAAACCCCTATCCTTGTATTAGATCCTATGATAGCAACAGGGGGCAGTGCATCTTTGGCCATTAAAAAAATTAAAGCCCTCGGTGCTTCTGAAAAACAAATCACCTTAATTTCTTTTATAGCTTCGCCTGAAGGTATTGCAGTTTTACAAAAGGAATGTCCTGATGTAAATATAGTTATTGCACAAGTAGATGAGGGATTGAATGACAAAAAATGGATAACGCCGGGGCTTGGGGATTTTGGCGACCGCTACTTCGGCACCCCCAACTCGATGTAGTTTTTAAACACGAAGATTTTAAAAGACAGTTTTGATTACAAGACATTTCGATTTTTTAAACACTAAGACACAAAGACACTAAGACCATTAGGGAATTCATATAGTTGTAATTTTTTCAACGCAAAGGCGCAAAGGCGCAAAGAAGAATTAATCTTTAGGTCTTCAAAACTTTATTTTAATTCTTTGCGCCTTTGCGCCTTTGCGTTGAAAAATCACCACCTCATAAATCCCTAACGGTCTTCGTGTCTTTGTGTCTTTGTGTCTTCGTGTTAAAAAATCGCAATTACAATGATTTATAAAGGTCCTTTATTGGAAGGTGATGAGGGAGGCCATTCCCACATTGGTATTTTCATAAAAATCCAGGTTGAAGACATTTACACCTTTAACAAACCCCACAATGACATGACAGCCCGCTACTTTTTCGTGGCATCTAGTATAGCTCTTAAAAAATATTGGTTTTCCTGTTTTATAAAAAGCTGTTGAAATTGAGACCGTTGCCTCAAGCGTTGTAGGAATTTCACAACGTTTAAATTTTGTCATTTCAATATGTTCTAAAAGTTTTTTTTGTGCTTTAAACCCTAAACCTTTAGCCTCATCAAGTGACCATTTAGACATAGCAATCCATTTTGATTTTTTGAGTTTACGATCCCCAATTTCTAGTCGAATTCCTTCCCAAATGCCATGGAAACTTAATGCGTTATTAGGATTTTTAATTAACATTTCAGCAAAACTATTAATGGTTAAATCCTTTGGTAGCCAAGTTATAACATGGGTCTCTCCAAATTTTTTACCTGCAAATATAGGACATGGCCCTTTTAGAAGCTCTCCTATATTTTTTGGGAGCATTTCATAAGCTTTTATGCCTTCAGAATGCTCAAAAGAGACTCCAAGATGCCGTTGCCAATCTTCTGGATTAAACGTCTTCTCTCTGTAGATGATTTTTTTTAACAAAAAATTCTTATTTGTTAAAATTATCCAATCTTTTTTTTCGACTTGTGAGCAGGAAAGTAAATCTTCAAAATTAAGAAATGAAAAAATTTCTAATATCAATTCTTTAGGAATTTTTTTAAAATCAAATGGTGAAACAAATTTTTCATTTACATGATTAAATGAGGTGCTAATCATAAAAAAATCCTTTTTTAAACAATCTAAAAACTATGCAACCAAATAACATATTATATATAACAAACCTAATTTTCTTTATTTTTCGAGACGAAAAGATCGTTGTTTAAAAAAAATCAATGGGTTATGGTCAAATCATAATGAAAAAAAGGCCACAAAATGGATATGGATTTAGATTACCAAGCCGAGATGTTAGCTGCTAAAACAAAGCATTATTTGATAACCACTATGGGTAGAACATCCGAAGAAGCAAATGTTCAAGAATTCTACAAAGCATTATCTTACGCTCTTCGAGAAGAAATCATGATCAATTGGCTCTCTTGCAATAAGACGTATCAGAAACATGATGCCAGGATGGTCTATTATCTTTCGATGGAGTATTTACCGGGAAGGCTTATATGCAGCAACATTGCCAATTTAAATTCAACCGAAGTTGTACATCGCGTCTTACAAAAACTTAATCGAAGCTACCAAGAAGTTGTATCAAGAGAAGCTGATCCCGGTCTTGGCAATGGAGGCCTTGGAAGATTGGCTTCTTGTTATTTAGACTCCCTTGCCACACAACATTATCCTGCCCAAGGATATGGTTTGCGCTATCAATATGGCATTTTTGAACAGCAACTTTGGGATGGCCTTCAAATTGAAGCCCCTGATTGCTGGCTTTTCAACGAAAACCCTTGGGAATTTAGACGAGATTTAAGACGCATGACTGTAAAATATGGCGGCCAAATGTCTCCTGCTAAGAATATCCATGGAGATGAAATTTTTTCATTAAAAGATTATGAGGAAGTCGGAGCCGTTCCCTTTGACTTACCAATCATTGGTTATTCTAAAGAGCATCGTTTTTCTGTAGTCACTTTAAGAATGTGGTCAACAAAGGAATCTCCAAGAAACTTTCAATTGCAGCGCTATAATGCCGGAAAACTTGATCAAGCAGCCGAAAACACAACTTTAACGGATGTTCTTTACCCAAGCGATCACCATGAACTTGGGCGTCGCATCCGATTAAAACAAGAATATTTGCTGGTTTCTGCATCCCTACAAGATATCATACGCCATTACCTTGTATCTCATTCTACTTTTAGGGAGTTTAGAGATAAGGTGCGCATTCAAATCAATGACACTCACCCATCATTGATTATAGCAGAAATGATACGCCTTTTAACATCAGATCATGATTTACCATGGAATATGGCAGTAGAAATCACTCAGCAAGTTACAGGTTACACCAATCACACTGTATTAAGCGAGGCTCTGGAAACTTGGGATTTGGGTCTTATGTACTACCTTCTTCCAAGGCAAACCAAAATTATTGAACGTTTAAATTTTGAATTTTGTAATGCAATACGCACAAGATATCCAAATGATGAAGAAAAAGTTAGAAGAATGTCCATTATCCAAAATGGCGTTGTTAAAATGGCTAATTTATCGATAGTTGGATCTCATAAAGTTAATGGGGTTTCTGATATCCATACAAATATTTTAAAAAATGATGTTTTTAAAGATTTCAATGATTTTTATCCCGGAAAATTTATAAATATTACAAATGGTGTAACTCAACGTCGATGGCTTTTAGAGGCAAACCCTGAACTTGCCAAATTCATTACAAAACGTATTGGAGATGGATGGATTACAGATTTTTCGCAAATAAGAAAATTAGAAAACTATGCAAATAACCAGGATGCACAAGTTGAGCTATTATCGATTAAAAAGCGCAACAAACAGCGACTCATTGAATTTTTACATCATAATAATCATCTTCGCGACTCTTCAGGTTCTTACACTACAGCTACGACACCTATAGATATCGACTCTATCTTTGATGTGCATATTAAACGCGTTCATGAATATAAAAGACAGCTTTTAAATATCTTACATCTCATCAGTGTTTATCAGGAACTTATTGAAAATCCTAATGCGAATCAAAGGATTAAGCGCTTAAGCGTTTTTGCAGGTAAGTCTGCGGCAGGCTACGAGATGGCAAAAAACATCATTCAGCTCATCGCTTGTGTAGCAAGGAAAGTTAATAATGATAATAGAGTCAATAGTCATCTTAAAATCATTTACATTGAAAATTACAATGTTTCAAAAGCTGAAATCATTATTCCTGCTGCTGATTTATCAGAACAAATTTCCACAGCCGGTACCGAAGCATCAGGAACAGGGAACATGAAACTTACAATGAATGGGGCTTTAACTATTGGTACTGATGATGGTGCCAATATTGAAATGAGAGAGGAAATTGGAGAGAAATGGTGGCCATTTTGCTTTGGTGCTAATGCCCATGAAATCGCTTTAATGAAATCTGAACAATCGTACCATGCTCAGAGTATTGCCAATCAAGATTCGAAAATCAGAAAAGTTTTGGATACATTAATTGATCGCACCTTTGCAATTAATGATCAGGAACATGCTGCCTTTACAAAAATATACATGAGTTTAATAGATGGAATTAACGGCAATGTTGCCGATCCTTACTTTGTTTTACACGACTTTAATAGTTACTGTGAAACACAATTAAAGGTTGAAAAACTTTATCAAGAACCTTTTCTTTGGGCTGAAAATATCATTCATAACATTGCAGGAATGGGGAATTTTTCTGGCGATGTTGCTACCAGAAAATACTGCGAAGAAGTTTGGCAAATTAAACCTTTACCAATCAATGAAGAGATCTATAGAGCTTGCGAGAATGAATTTAGAGAAGTCGATAAATGCCGCATCTACATAGGAGGAAGGTAGGCTTTCTCGGGATCGATAAGTTCCCATTTTTTAAGCAAATTTTGATAGTAGCCATCTTTTTTTGTCTGAAGTAATCCCTCATCAAAATGTTTTTCTAGTTCCTGGCCAAAAAATTTATTCAATGTTACAAGGCGTAAACCTTCATTTGTAAGTGGGGAGGTTACAACTTTTAGTTTATCGGTATAGTAGCCTTGAATGTAAGCGTATGCATCAATGCTCCCCATAATTAAACCATCAATCCTTCCCATTGCAAGATCGTTTAAGGCTATATTCATGTCATTGTATGTTAAAATTTGAGTCATAGGGGACCCTGAAAGTGTAAATATCCCTGAAAAACCGGTTTTTACCCCAACATTGTGTAATTCAGAAATTTTTGTAGCTTTGGAGTGTAGAGGAACGATTAAGACAGGACCAACCAGATAAATAGGCTCTGAAAAAACATATTTTTCTTCATTAATTACATTAGGAGAAAGTGGACTAATCACCCCATCATAATAACCTTTTTCCAAACTATCAAATAATTGGGAGGAGGCCACAGTAACAAGCTGGATCTTAATCTCTTCCTCTTTAGCAATTTTAGCAGTCAATTCAGAAATAAATCCCTGCATATACTGCTCTTGTCCATGCAATTCAAGAGGGGTCCATGATTTGTCGATGGCAATTAAAAATTGGTACCCTTTAATGGTTTCCTCTTTTTCCTTCCAAACAAAAAACCAAAGCATAAAAATTAAAGCCAATAGGCCGAGCCCAATCCAAAAAGTTTTTGATTTTACTGTGAGCAATTGTTTTATTTTATTCATATCCTCTATATACCATAACAAACTTCGATTTTCAATTATTTAAATTTGTGTATGATGAAAAATGAATAGCATACTTAAAAAAAGGGGTACGATATGGAGATCAGTCTACATCCTTATAATGAAAAGGATTTATCAATTTCAGAATCATTTGCGGAATTTACTCAGAAAACTGCTAACAAAAAATCTTCTTCAATTCTAAATAATTATAAATTATTTGAAAATAGTTTTCTAGAATCGGAAAAACATACATCAGTAACTGAAAAAAAAACGAACAATAACTTTACACACTTAATTATCAATGATGTAAAAAGTGATAATTGCGATTTAGAAGAAAGCCCTGAAGAAAAAAAAGCAAGAAGACAGCTCAATCGCAGAAGTCTAACAGCCCCAACAAAAAAAAATGACCCCTACCAAGATACAGATCTAAAAAAAAAAACAAAAGTTAAAAAACTTGACCTTGGTGAAGGATTTGCTCGTTCAAACGAGATTTCAATATTTTCAGAAAGAAATTTTCTTCAAAGAGAATCTTTTTTGAGCGCAAGAGATTCTTTAAATAGTTTTAAATCAGTTAAAAAACTAAAGAACTTAGATGAATTTAAATTTGTCGAAGAAAATAAAGAAATTTCGATAAATGACAAATTTCGTAAAAAATTAAAAAAACATTTGGAGTCGCATGAATCGGATGCTTTTAGTATTTCTTCGGCAACGGTACTAGATGAGATGGCAAAAAGTTTTTTTGATGATGAAATTCTTAAGGAAATAAAAACTAACTTTAATTTAAAGCGAACATCCTCAATCGAGCTTGTGAAATCAGAACTGCCAAGAGCACAATCGGCACTTATTAAGCTTCAAAAAAGCATGATACTCGTAAAAGCAGTTGTCTCACGTATTGAATTTTTGCAAGATTCAATCATCCAAATTTTATCACAAAAAAATAAAGAACGAAAAATTGCTAACAAAACTAGATGGATCAATGATTTTTTTAATGGTTTAGATCAGATAATCTCTTCATATAAATTTTCTCATGAAGAGATTAACCCTTTAAAAACATTCATTTACCTACTTGAAGATAAAACCAAAGATGCAAAAATCATGGATCTTCTATTGCTTGCTTTAAAATTGAAAAAAAAAGATTTTGAAAACCTTTTGAACTGTTGTAATAATTGGGCCGATTTAAAAATGCTCTATTTACTAGCATCAAGGGTTGGTGAACTGGATCATCAAAATATTAAAAAATGTTTAAGTTTCAGTACGGATCACATCGTACGTCAGGAACATGAATGGTATGAGTCAATCTTTTCAAAAAATTCCCATTTTCAAATACCTATTACAGAAATCGTTAATGAATTTAGCCCTGAATATTTGGAAAACTACAAAGAAATGACCGTAAATGAAGAATCTATTCGTTTAGTTGGATTTAAAGGTACTAGAAAGGAAAGCCAGTTTGAATTTTTAACGGAGCTTCTTGATGCCATTTACTCTGCAGGCTTTGATAGAAAATTTAAAAGGGAAGAGTGTCAGAATCAAGCAAACGTCTTAGTCAACATTGAACTCATCACAAAATCCATTCAAAATGATCTTTTACAAGAAGAGATTTCTTGGGCTACGATTGAAAAAAAACTTGAATGTTATCCTGCAATCCCTTTCTTAAAATTTAAAACTACTTTTAACTTAAACCTCCATCAAGCTTGTCTGGACCAACTTTTGGTAGAACTAAGCGTTCCCTGTATCAGTGTCTTAAAATTAAATACCAATTCATGCTGGTTAAAAGCGGATCTTTGCATTCGCCATCTTTTTGGCGGCATTTTTCCGGTATCTGCAGAAATACAAACAGAGCCAAAGTTAGAATCCATTACCCATCTTCAAATAAAAAATAACGATCAATTTTCGGCCACTCATTTCAAACAGTATGAAATTTATTCGATGGCAAATAAAGCTATTGACTACGCAAACATTACTTTTAAATGGAATGTTGCTCTGCACTACGAAGAAAGTAACCAAGCAATTTGTTTAAAAGGCGTTTTGACAGTTCAAAACGTAAAAATTTATGATGCGGCCACTGAAGAAATTAAACTTATTATTTTAAAAACTTTAAATAATCCAAACATTTTTGATTCTGTTATCGATCCGTTTGATGGTAACCCGACCATTTTTACAACGTTTAAATAATTTTTTCCTTAGGGTGAGTAAAAAAAAACTATCGAAAAAGGCGGGATAATTGATAGAATAGCCGTTTTAACGGAGACAAATAACATGCGTTTTAAACACCATATCTATCTATTATTTACTTTAATATTACCCATATTCGTTTATGGAGACCATTGTGGAGGCAAAGTTGACATCGGGCCTGTTTTTGTTCATTTGGATGTTCTTGAGTCAGGAAAGACAATCAAAACTCTTGATATGGCCGGTCTTAAGATTAACGGAACCATCATGATTAAAGAAGGTTATGGATTTTGCGTTAAGCCGGAT
>JBBSJT010000039.1:0-18738 GCA_038257035.1 Chlamydiia bacterium | reverse complement strand
GTTTTTGAATCGATGGATGAATTAAATCTTTTTGACAATAGCATGACATTAAAAGGTTTCAATTCAATTGGAAAAGCATTCCCAAACATTAAAATACTTAATCTTAGTAATACAAGAACTACGAATCAGATTTTTGAAAACATTTTAAAAAACTGCCAGGATCTTGAAGAGATCAACCTTTCACTGACTTATCTTGCTAATAAAAAATTAACAAGAATTTTAAAAACAGGCCTTAAATTAAGAAAAATCGATCTTGTTTGCACCTATGTGACAAAAGAGAAAGTACGTTTGCTTATAGAAACGTTTCCCAATTTAAAGATTCGTCACTAATTGAGGGGGAATTTATGATTAGTGATAATATTTTTGATTATGAGGATGTTGTCAAATACATATTTAACTATTTGCCAAAAACAATGATTGTTATTGATATCAAAATGGTCTCCAAAAACTTCTATAAATATGCTTTTGATTATAACAAACAACTGGTTCAAGATTATTTAGCTCCAATCAGTGTATTTTACCATTATCTTACATCAGCCGAAAAGGTTGTTGAATTTATTTTAAAGCATGATTTGAGAAAAATTAATTTAACCTATATTTCAGATTTAAATTATTGCCATCTTAGGTTATTAGCAGAACAACAAAAAATTATTGCATTGCAAATTGATTGTAACAGAATATCGAATTGGCCAAAAATTGAATCCTTACAACATCTTGTTCCTGAAAATGTAAGTGGATTTGAAATGATTATTTTTTCTTCAGTCTTCCCAAACCTAACTAGGATTGATCTATCCGGTCAAACGATTAAAGGAGAGCGTTTTAATCAGCTTACCAACTTGACAACTATTAACCTTGAAAATTCAAGTTTTGGTGATGATGATTTAATAGCGATTGCAAAAACTTGTCATAAAATTCATACGCTAAGACTTTCTCATTGCAAAGTGACGGATATTGGGTTAGTTGTTTTATTAAAAAGTTGCCACAATATTGAAATTCTTAATCTTAAAACGACTAAAGTTACAGGTGAATGCTTTGAAGAAGGTGTTTTTGAAAAATTAAGTGTGTTAAATCTCAGCTATAATAAATTAACAAACAAAGGATATGCTTCAATTGGAAAAGCGTTTCCAAATTTGAAGATCCTGGATCTTGTCAACACGAAAACGACCAATAAACGCCTTTCGAATATATTAAGAATTTGTCTAAAACTTGAAGAGATTGATCTTTCTTTAACTGTAATTAATAATTATAAATTAACCAGAATTCTAAATTTAGGTCGCCACTTAAAGGAGGTAGATTTTCTTTATACTTATGTAACAGATAAGAAAATAAGGTCACTTAAGAAAACCTTCCCAAACCTCTCCATCCGTCACTAAGATTAGAAAAAAGATAATCTTTTAAGTCATTAAGCAAAGACTCCTCTAACTTAATGTAAATGAAAATTTGGAGTGCGGTAACTCTGTTACCGCTTTGTAGCTAAGCCCGGCTCTGGCGGGCTGTTAAATTGCCTTGGCAATTTAAGTCGAGTTCGGCAGCCTGCCAGAGTCAGGCTGAGCAACAGAGCGGTAACAGAGTTACCGCACTCCAAATTTAGCGTTTACAATACGTGTTCTCTTTAAATCTCTGTGGTAAAATGTCTTCTACTACTCCAATTCATGTGTCAAGGCAGATTCTATAGTTGGGTAATTGAAATGAAAGCCGGCGTTGGCAAGTTTTTTCGGGTAGACTTTTTGACTTGCAAAAAGCAGGTCATCTGCCATTTGGCCAAAAATGAGTGTAGGAAGAAATTTTGGAACGGCAAGAATGGTAGGGCGATGCAATACTTTCCCTAGCGTTTTCGTAAACTCTTGATTTGAAACAGGATATGGGGTTACCGCATTAACCGGACCTGTCATTTGTTTATTTTCAATTAGAAAAATAATGATATTAACAAGGTCATCAAGCGTTATGAAGCTCATATACTGATGTCCGTTTCCAAGAATTCCACCAAGGCCCATTTTAAAAGGCGTTAACATGGTCGCAAGGCCTCCACCTTTTGTAGAAAGCACCATTCCTGTTCTTAAGAGAACAATACGAATTTTAGTTTTTATTAAATTTTCAACAGCTGCTCTTTCCCACTCTTGACAAACTTGGCTCAAAAAATTATCACCGGGATCGCTCTCTTCGGTTAAAAGTTCCTCGCCACGATCCCCGTAAAAACCAATAGCAGAACCATTGATAAGAACTTCCGGTGGGTTTTTTAAGGAAGATAAAATATGAGATAATATTTTGGTTGATTTTATACGACTAGACTTGATTTTATTTTTTTTATCCTCGGTCCAACGTCCTGCTATATTTTCACCTGATAAATTAACAACTGCATCCATGTTTTCAAATTTTGGAAGGTTATAGTTTGAGTCCCATCCATCATTTTCAGGATCCCAGAAAATGGCATCATCCGAAACTTTTGATTTTTCTCTAACCAATCTAATGACTTGATGACCCTTATTTTTTAAAGCTTTGCATAAAGCTGTTCCAACAAGGCCTGTCGATCCTGAAATTAAAATCCTCATAAACACCCCTTAAAAAATCTATTCTTTGATTCTACCACTAGGAAGGACTTTTTTACCGCGAAGAGTGCGAAGAAAGACGCGAAGGCACGCGAAGAAGCGCGCATAAGCGCGAAAAAACAAAGGTCTCTCGTTCTTCCATCTTTTTCCTCTTCCTTCTTCCTACGCGCGTTAGCGCGCTTCTTCGCGCTTCTTCGCGTTCTTCGCGGTAAAAAAGTCCCTCCGAGAGGTCTTCCTTGTCTCTTTGGTAAAGAAACTAGAGGTCGCAGGCTTCGGGAGGCATCCAGTGTGCATCTTTGCCTTCCCACTTAATATTGCAACCAATCGGGTTAGTAATTTGATTCTTAATCGGTTGCCCATTCAAATGCTCTGCCAAGGCCTTTTCCAAATCGCGGGAAGTAATTCTTTCAGGATCTCTCGGATAATCAAAGGCGCGCCCTGTATAAATGAGTTTGCGATTTTTATCGAAAACATAAAAATGAGGTGTTCTCAAAGCGCCATATTTTAAAGCAATTGCCTGAGTATCATCTCTTAAGTACACCCAAGGAAAATTATTTTGCCCCATTCTTTCTACCATATGATCAAAAGAATCCAATGGCTTGGTTTTATCACTATTAGAATTGATTCCCACAAATTGCACATTTTTTGTTTTAAAATGTTCTGCAACTTTTGCCGTTTCTTTGTCGGAATTAAGAACGTAAGGGCAATGATTGCAGGTAAAAAAGATTACCAACACTTCAAAACTTTCAAAATCTTTTAATGAATAGAATTTTCCATCAGTTGCAAGCAAGGAAAAGTCCGGAGCGTCCGATCCAATTTCTAAAGTAAAGGGTTTCATATCATTCCTTTTAGTAATTTCTTATGCTTTTTAATGCTTCTAAAGCTTCTTTTCTTGCAATGTCATGGTCAACAATAGGTTTTGGATACGTTTTTCCAAGTTCTACTCCTGCCATTTCCAAAACCATTCTCGGAGCCATAAAAGGTTTATGGATCCATTTGTTATCTAGCCTATCAAGCTCCGGTACCCATTTTCTTATATAGACCCCCAACGGATCAAACTTCTCACTTTGCGTTGTTGGATTGAAAATACGAAAATAAGGAGCGGCATCAGCACCACAACCTGCTACCCATTGCCAACCCAATGTATTATTGGCCAAATCCGCATCGACAAGCTTTTCATAAAACCATTCGGCTCCTTGCAACCAAGGAAGATTTAGGTCTTTTACAAGAAAAGATCCTACAACCATACGCACACGATTATGCATCCATCCTGTTGCCAAAAGCTCTCTCATCCCTGCATCAACAAGCGGATAACCGGTCATTCCCATTTGCCACTGTTTTAACTTAACAGGATCATTTTTCCAAGGAAAATCGCTATATTTTTCTTGAAAAGGTGAATTTGTTGTTTTTGGAAAATGGTAGAGTAAATGGAATCCAAACTCCCTCCAGAATATCTGTTTGATAAAGGTTTGAATTCCTTCATTTTCAATGCTATAAGTAGATCTAATTTCATGCAGAATTAACCTTGGGCTTATTTCGCCAAAATGCAAATAAGGAGATAGATGCGATACCTCATTGATATCGGGTCTATCCCTTATTTGATCATAATTATTGATTTGATCTTTTAAAAATTGCTTTAAAACTTTCTTTCCAAAAACAGATCCAGGCTTCCAATAATGGCTAAAATCCTGATGATCTTTTGGCAATTCAATTCGATCAGAATGTATTTTCTTATCAAAGCCCGTTATTGGTAGCTTTGGAAGCAGTTGAATTTCTTTTGCTTGTTTTTTCAAACAAGCATTATAAAAAGGGGTGAAAACTTTAAATGGTTTTTCTTGTTGTGTGCGTATTTCCCAGGGCTCAAATAAAACATTTCCACAAAAATCAGAGATCTGAAAATTTTGAGAAGAAAGCTCTGCTCTAACGAAGGAATCACCTTTCAAGTTTGCAGGCTCATAACATCTATTATAAAAAAGCTTATTTGCATTCACTTCTTTAATTAAATCTTTTAACACCCTTAAAGGCTTGCCTTTTCGAATAATGAAGTTTAACCCTAATTTTTGAAATTCATCAGCCAACGAAATAAGGGACTTTTCAAGCCACCAAAGACTTGTAGATCCCATTTTCCAATCTTGTTCGGTATCATCCAAAATATAAAGAGGGATGATCGGCTGACCTGTTTTGATAGCCATATTTAAGGCCTCGTTATCATCTATGCGAAGATCTTGCCTAAACCATACAATGATTGGAGCATTAGAGGCCATAATAAGTAACTCCATTTATTTTGCCATGATTGATTTGATCCACTAGAAAACCCGGAACTGCTAATGTTTGTGTTTTACAAAATTGGCTTGTAAGAAGATTATTGATTTTTTTGACATCTCCATCTTCGTCAACTTGAGATAAATCTCTAAATGAGCCAAATATAAGATACACACTGTGGATTAGGGCTGTGGATAGAGAATCAGGTATATATTTCATTGGGGGTAAAATATAATTCAATGGAAAAATCTGCTTTGTTTCCATCATTGGCAAATTAAAATAGTTTGTGTTTTCATTAAACACTTTATTAAAAATTAATTGAAATTCGGCAGAACAATTATTTCCGGCAAACTGAAAAAACCAAATGTCTTTTCCATAGATTGTCAAAAGCTGCTCTGCTTCATCCATGGTTATAAGACGAGGCGCTACTCCATGCATACGTTGAGTATAAAAGGGAGTAGGATCGGGGTAGGTTAATTGAGCTTCAACGGTACCTCCAAGGAACGATAATTGCTCAAATTTATTTTGCGGGAAATTCTTGGCATATTTTCCAAATGGAAAAACTTTATAGGAACTTCCATCCTCACTTGGCAAGTAAATTGTTGAGGACCCATGTGCACCATCTACATAAAGAGGATCCATGCAAGAAGACTCAATCGTTGCTACACATGGTTTGTCCGGTGTGATGGTTATATTGAGCATCTTTTCTAAACGCTCTTTTGTAATTGTCAAAAATGTGGGAAGTTTTTCCCAAAATTTTGGAGCTTTTGTATCTATAGAATATCTTTTAAAATCTTCAGCGTATTCTAACCCTTGAGGCTTAAAACAAATAAGTCCCTTTTTTTCAAACACTTCCATTTGGGCAGGAAATTTTTTATTATTTTCCCAAAGCTCTTTTATATACTTCCAAGTAAAACCAATATCTCCGTTCAGCTCAATTAAGGCATTATCATCTAAAATAGAAACAAATTTTTCATTAATTAAAAATTTTAAATCTTTTTTTAGGGAACCATTTTCTAAAATAGTATTTTCATTTTTCAACATTTGTTGGTCAAACTTATTAAAAAAACCCACTCTTATAGCTAGAAGAGAAAATTTTAAATCAACAGAACAAATAGTGTAATACTGAATGAGTAATTTGATCGGAAAATTATCTCTAAAAACAAGTTTAAAAAACTCCCCGGTTACTTTTTCATTTTTTAGTAAAATTGCAATAAAATTTGGATATCGACTTAACGTTTTAATTTTTTCATTATCTTTCGATGTAATTCTCGTATCAAAATAAAGTTGTCCTTTTGCTTCTTTCCATTTTTTTAAAGCAGTTTCCAAACGATTTGCAATAGCTTTATCGTAAAGATCATCTTTTAAACGGTCAAGGCCACCAAAACCAGCCTTTATTCGATATTCCAACGAAAGCACTTTAAGTATTGTTGTTATGGTTTGTTCATCAGGCTTAATGAGGTTTAATTCCAATTCACTTTGTAATATATTTCCAAATTCTATTTCTTTTTGGTAATTAGGCTGTTGTTTAAAAAGAAAAGTATTTTTTTCCAGGTAATCAAGATCACTCGAAAAGGCTCCTAAGTTTTTTAATTCCCAATGATGGGTATGATTATTTATCATTTTAAAGACCTCTTTTGTGTTTAACTCAACTTTGCAGTTTTTTCAGGTTCATATTTCGAGAGAGATGCTGCCTACAGCTAAACAAATCTCTCGGAATGGGTAGAAAACTCATCCCTTCTAAATTTATTACGCTGTAGTTTGCATCTCTCTCGAAATATGAACCTGAAAAAACTGCAAAGTTCTCGTTTAGATCAATTTTTCTAACAGTTCTTAAAATAATTTACAAGATTTATAAAATCCGCTATTGTATTGGGGAAATGAATAAAGGTTTTTAATGGCTAAAATAGACAAAGAAATCATCAAAAATTTAACGACTCTTTGCCGCATTGATTGCACAGAAGATGAACAGCAAGCTCTTTTTGAAGATTTACAAAAAATTTTGAAGTTTGTGGATCAGCTAGAAGAAGTTGACACGAGCAATGTTGAACCCTCCTACCATGTTTTGGAAGGAATCCATAATGTCATGCGTGAAGATATCGTTGAGCCAAGTATGCCCCGGCAGGTGTTCCTTGACCTCTCTCCTTCACACACAGGCGGCATGATTAAAGTTCCTCAAGTCATTAACAAGTAATAACGGATTGAAATGCATCATTTATCAGCAATTGAAATTAGAGATAAGTTTTTAAAAGGCGAAGTTACAGCCGTTGCTATTACCCAGTTTTTTTTAGATAGAATCGAGAAATATGACAAAGACGTAGGCGCCTTCCTTGCAGTCTTCACCGAGCGCGCATTAAAAAAAGCAGAACAACTCGATGAAAAATTAGCAAGAGGTGAAAAACTAGGGAGTCTTGCAGCTATTCCCATAGCCATAAAAGATAATATTCATGTCAAAGGTGAAATTACAACGTGCGCATCCAAGTTTTTGACTAATTACAAGGCCCCCTTTGATTCAACAGTCGTAGAACTTCTTGAAAAAGAAGATGCGATCATCATCGGAAAAACAAATCTTGATGAATTTGCCATGGGATCCTCATCAGAAAATTCTGCATTGCAACTTACAAAAAATCCTTGGAACTTAAAATGCGTTCCCGGTGGCTCATCCGGTGGCTCTGCAGCTGCAGTTGCTGCAAGACTTTGCCCCATCGCCCTTGGAACAGATACAGGCGGATCTGTAAGACAGCCGGCAGCTTTTTGCGGAATAGCAGGTTTTAAACCAACTTACGGTAGAGTTTCAAGGTATGGTCTTGTTGCTTATGGCTCATCGCTTGATCAAATTGGACCCCTAGCTACCAATACAGCAGACATTGCCCTCATTATGGAAGTGCTCGGTCAACATTGCGATAAAGATTCTACAAGCTTGGCCTCATCCACCGATAACTATTCAGAATTTGCAACTATAAAAGGCATGAAAATCGGAGTTCCTAACGAATTTATTAAAAGCCTTCACGAAGAGCCAAAAAAGGTTTTTCTAAATGCTCTTGAAGTTTTAAAGAAATTAGGTTGTACGATTGTCGATGTCGACCTTAGCATTCTAAAATACTCGATTGCTACCTACTATATTTTGGCAACGGCTGAAGCCTCGACCAACCTTGCAAGATTTGATGGCATTCGCTATGGAGTAAGAAGTAAAGAAGCTAAAACTCTTGATGAAGTTTATACGTTTTCAAAAGAAGATGGTTACGGAAAAGAAGTTAAACGTCGTATTTTACTTGGAACTTACGTTCTTTCTGCAGGCTACCAGGATGATTACTATAAAAAAGCTCAAAAAATACGCACATTGATCATCAAAAGCTATAAAAAAGCTTTTGAAGTTTGCGACCTTATCGCAACACCTGTGAGTCCATTTGCCGCATTTGAGATTGATTCCATCAAAGATCCTATCCAAATGTATTTGGAAGACATTTATACAATTCCAATCAATTTAGCAGGATTACCGGCCATCAGCATACCTGATGGATTTTCAACCGATGGCAAACCGATGGGGCTACATCTTATAGGGCCTCAAAAAGGTGATGTGCGCGTGATTCAAGCAGCAAATGCCTTTGAAAAGGCGTGTCCTGAATTTACCTCAATCCCCAAAAAATTTAGCGATTAATAAACGGAGTATTCAATGAGCCTATACGAAAACTGGGAGCCGGTAATCGGATTAGAAATCCATGCTGAATTAAACACAAAATCAAAGCTTTTCAGCAGTGCTAAAAACGGTTTTGGAGATGAACCAAACACAAATATTAATGAAGTTTGCACAGGACAGCCCGGCGCTTTACCCGTTTTAAATAAAGAAGCTGTAAAAAAAGCAGTGCAGTTTGGGTTAGCAATCGAAGCAAAAGTTGCAAATTTTAGTAAATTTGATAGAAAATCTTATTTTTACCCGGACAGCCCTCGTAATTTTCAAATCACTCAATTCGATCAGCCTATTGTTTTGGGTGGCACTGTGATTGCTGAAATTAACGGAGAAGAAAAAACATTTGCTGTTAATCGCGTTCATCTTGAAGATGATTCCGGTATGCTAAAACACTTTAGCACTTTTACAGGTGTTGATTACAACCGTGCAGGCGTGCCATTGATTGAAATTGTTTCAGAAGCCTGCATGCATAATGCTGAAGAGGCTGTTGCCTACTGTTCTGCAGTTAAGGCAATTTTACAATACCTGAATGTTTCAGATTGTAACATGGAAGAAGGCTCTCTTCGTGTAGATGCGAATGTATCTGTGAGAATGAAGGGTGAAACCGGTTTTAGAAATAAAATCGAAATAAAAAATATGAATTCCTTTAGCAATATGTCTATTGCTATTCAGGCTGAAATCAAACGTCAGATTCATGAATACATCGCACATCCAGCAAAACCGATTAATGAAGTGATAACACAGGCTACCTATCGATTTGATCCAGATCTTGGCGAAACCGTATTGATGAGAAAAAAAGAAAAAGCAGAAGATTATCGCTATTTCCCTGAACCTGATTTAGTTCCGATTGTTCTTACAGATGCTTATATTGCCGATATTAAAGCAAATCTTCCTGAATTGCCACTGCAACGTGAAAGACGCTATGTTAAAGATTTTGGTTTATCTCTTCATCACGCGTTTGTAATCACGACAGATAAAAATCTTGCCGATTATTTTGAAGAAGCTTTAAAAACGGCTCCTCACGCAAAACAATTGTGCAACTGGATCATCGTAGAATTTGCAGGTCGTTTTAAGGACAGTGGCAAAAATTTATTAAATTCTGATATTCCTGCCTTGCATGTGGCAAAACTTGTCAACATGATCAACGATGGGACAATTACGGGAAGAATTGCAAAAGCTATTGCTGATGAAATGGTACTATTGCCTAGAAAAGACCCTGAACAGATCGCAAAAGACAATCCTGACTTTTCTCCGGTCAGTGATTTGGGCGAAATTGGTGCACTTGTGGATCAGGTACTTGAGCAAAACCCACAATCTATTGTCGATTTTAAAGCCGGTCGCGATAAGGCATTTAGCTACCTTGTGGGGCAAGTGATGAAACTTTCCCGTGGTAAGGCTTCGCCACAGATCGTGAACGACCTCATCAACAAAAAAATCCAGTAGCGAGAGATTTTTAACCACAGAGCGCAGAAAGAAGATCAACGAGGTCTTTTGCTTTTTTTTACCGCGAAGAACAAAATATACCGGTTCTATTTCAAAGTAAAAAAAAAATTAGACCTCTACAATCTATAACATTTTCGATTTTTTTACAGGATATGCAGGATCGCTACGCGACAAAGTCGCTTCGCGGCAGGATCAGGCAGGATAATATCAATCTCTAGGATACACCTAAGATTGATATTATCCTGCCTGATCCTGCCGCGAAGCGACCTTGTCGCGAAGCGATCCTGCATATCCTGTAAAAAATCGAAATGTTATATTAAATAGCTGATTCGCTGACATGAATATATAACCCTTGCAGGTTAAAACCCGTTGAAAACCGCTAAGTTAAAACCTACGCTACACATGTTCTTTTGTTGAATGCGCCGCTTAGTAGGCGGCGGTGATGCGTTTACCGTTGAGGGCGTTCCAGAAGCTACCCATGATTGAACCATCAGGATTTTGTACCTCCAGTTGATAAACCGGTAAGTAGATTTCCTTCATGTTACGAATCGTAAAATCTGTCCCGAAGGCTGATTTTGCAATTTTTTCAATTTGAGAATTGGAATATTTTTTTGAAACGCGCTGATCATAAGAATAAGTTTTCGAAACAATATTCTGTTTGAAAAGTGTCTGTGGGGAGACTAAAATTTTTGGATCTTCAAAATGAAGTTGCAACTGATTACCCTTTAGAACAACCAGATATTTTTTTCGTACGCTTTCAATCCAAGGATCAATAATGTCACTATCAAGCTTTAATTCTCTTTGAAGTTCATCATAAGTTAATGAACCTCTATTTTTTGCTAAAACATTAATGATTTTAAAGTCTGTTGAGGTGGCATTTGCATTAATAGCATCTTCAAATCCGTGGGTCTTTTCAAAAGAATCGGTATTTAAAACCATTTCTCCATCGATTAAACCCCAAAGAACTACCCCTTCTTTTGATTTCTTATCAGATTGAATGTATTTAACATCCATTAAGAGATAGGGGTAATACTTAAGGTTAGATTCTCTATAGGAGCGCGACGAATCTGCCAGCAAATCGGAACGATTAATTTCCATAAGTTGTTCAGGAGTAAATTTGGCTTCCAGCGTTAATATTTCTCCGTTTTCAACATAAGATGAGATCATCTCTTTAAGTTGATTGTTAGGATTTAAAAACCACCAAGCGCCGGCAGTTAATACACCTAGTAACATGAATGATTTGATTAAACGCATGGAACCCCCTTAAACTATTCTTTCATGGAAAGTAAAAATTCAGCATTACTGCCAGTCTTCTTAAGACGACCTAAAAGAAGGTTCATTGCATCAATAGAGGCTAAATCCGCAATTGCTTGACGTAATAGATAAAGTTTTTGCAGCTCATCTTCGTGGACAAGAAGTTCTTCTTTTCTAGTTCCGCTCTTCACAATGTCAATTGCCGGGAATATGCGGCGCTCAGCAAGTCTTCGCTCTAAAACAAGTTCCATATTGCCGGTACCTTTGAATTCTTCAAAGATAACCTCGTCCATACGAGAGCCCGTATCGATCAATGCCGTTGCAATGATGGTTAAGGATCCACCTTGTTCAATATTTCGTGCGGCACCAAAAAAGCGTTTTGGTTTATGCAGAGCATTAGCATCAATACCGCCTGTCAGGATTTTGCCGGAATGGGGCTGAATCGTATTATAAGCACGTGCCAATCTAGTGATCGAATCGAGTAGGATGATAACATCATGACCGTATTCAACTAATCTACGCGCTTTTTCAATGGCCATTTCAGCAACTTGTACGTGACGCTCAGGTGGCTCATCAAATGTTGAGGAGATAACTTCGCCCTTAACAAATTTTTGCATGTCTGTTACTTCTTCCGGACGCTCGTCAATAAGAAGTACGATTAAAGTACAATCCGGATTATTGATGGCGATTGAATTAGCAATGCTTTGAAGAAGAATTGTTTTTCCTGTTCGTGGAGGTGCAACAATCAGTCCGCGTTGTCCTTTTCCAATAGGTGCAGCCAAATCTAAAACACGCATGGAAATATTTTCTTTTGTTGTCTCCATGACAAGGCGCTCATTTGGATAATGAGGAGTTAAGTTTTCAAATAAAATGCGCTCTTTTGCTTTTTCAGGTCCTTTTCCATTAATGACATCGACTTTCAATAAAGCAAAATATTTTTCTTTTTCTTTTGGGGGTCTGATTGTTCCGCAAACTGTATCGCCTTTTTTCAAGTCAAATCGACGAATTTGTGCTGGTGAGACATAAATATCTTCTGCAGATGGCAAGTAGTTATAATTTGGAGAACGAAGAAAACCAAAACCATCAGGAAGAGTTTCTAAGACGCCTTCGCCATAAAGTGTTTGATTTGGATTTTCAGAAATGGCGCGTACAATTTCAAAAACCATTTGTGATTTTGTCAAAGAACCCAAATGCTTAAGACCATTTTGTCTTGCATAAAGATTCAATTGATCAATATTCATGCGTTGAATACCGGCAATTTGAATAATCTCACCATTAGGATTTTGAGAAGCTTCAGATCTTTCATTTTGACGATTTTCTTGTTCGGCCGAGAGAGTTTTTGGGCCTTCACTGAGGTGCGATTTGCTTTCTTTGTAGTTTTCTGGATCCATTTAAAAAATAGACTCCCTTTTAAGTGTTTAAATTTTATTTTGCTGAAGTTATTGTGTTATATAGCTTGTTCACTGTTTCTTTTAATTCTGTTAAAGAACCATTATTGGTGATGACATAATTTGCTTTTTGGGCTTTCTCTGTGTTCTTAAGTTGCCTTTTGGATCGTTTATCAAATTCATCCATCGAATGTTGAAAACGCTTTTTACTGATTGCTTCATCTGCAATCACAGCAATTGTAAAATCAAATTCCAAATCATTATTTGTTTCAAATAATAAGGGGATTTCTGCAATGAACAATGAAGTCGTTCCTTCTTGTCGTTTCAGCTCATATTGGTTTTTGATTTCCATTAAAACTGAAGGATGCAGAATATCTTCTAAAGATTTTAAATATAAGGGTTGATGAAATACCTTTTTTGCAATTTTTGCTCGGTCTATATGATTATCGGTGAATATGTCGGTCCCAAGAAGTGCAGTAACTTTTTGAATGATTTCTTGGTTTTCGAACAAAAGTTCGTGTACGATCTCATCAGCACTAACCACATAGGCGCCATTTTCCCGAAAAAATCGGCAAACTGTAGATTTGCCGCAGGATAAACCGCCGGTGACAGCACCTTTTTTCAAGGTTTTATTGAAGTTTAACATTCTTTCCAATTTTTGCCAATAGCGATATCAACAATTAAGGGTACTTTTAATTTTACAACGTTTTCCATTGCTTCTTTTACTAGCGGTTCAACTAGCATGATCTCAAAATCGGGAACTTCGAAAATCAATTCATCATGAATTTGCAAGATCATAAATCCAAGAAGTCCTTGCTTCTTAAAGAGTTGCTCAATTTTTAACATAGCCATCTTAATTAAATCGGCAGCAGTTCCTTGTAGTGGGGTGTTTATGGCAAGGCGCTCTGCTGCATTTTTAAGCATAAAATTTGAACTATTAATTTCAGGGATCATGCGCTCACGCCCTGTAATAGTCACCGTTTTACCAGTCTTTCGTGCTTTTTCCTTTGATGATTCCATGAACTCTTTGATGCGAGGATATTTTTGAAAATAAAGTTCAATAAAGCTGGCCGCTTCTTTTACAGGAATTTGTAATTCTTGAGATAAACCATAGGCCTGCTGTCCGTAAACAATTCCGAAATTGACAGCTTTTGCTTGGTAGCGCTGCTCTTTTGTGACTTCGTTTAATGGGATGTTAAAAATAGTGGATGCGGTTCTTGCATGAATGTCTTCATTATTTTTAAAGGCTGCAATCATGGTTTCATCTTCACTTAAATGAGCAAGAAGGCGAAGCTCAATTTGGGAATAATCGGCAGCCAAGTAGCTCCAACCTTGTTTTTGAGGGCAAAAAGCTTGCCTGATTTGACGCCCGATTTCAACGCGAACAGGAATGTTCTGTAAGTTAGGATCCTGACAGGAAAGTCTTCCTGTTGCAGCGCCTAACTGGTTAAATGAGCAATGAATGCGGTTTGTTTTTGAATTAATTGAAGAGGGTAGCGATTCGATATAAGTAGAACGCAGTTTTTCTAGCGTGCGGTATTCTAAAATTTTTCCGGCAATAGGGTAATCTTTTTTTAAAGATTCAAGTACATCCACATTTGTGGAAAGCCCGGTCAACGTTTTTTTAGGAGGTTTAATTTGTAATTTGGTAAAAAGAATTTCACTTAACTGTTTTGGAGAATTTAAATTAAATGTTTCTTCTGCCATCTCAAAAATAGATGCATTCAGTAGAGCTATGGCCTCATTTACAATAACTCCCTGTTTGTTTAAACAGTCGACATCAAGGTAAATCCCTTTACGTTCCATATGGAAAAGGGGTTGAATGAGGGGCAACTCCAATGTTTTAAAAAGAGTTGTTAGTTTTCTTTCCTCAAGTTTGGATTCCAATAATTGTTTCAAACGGCAAGTATAATCGACATCTTCACAGCAATAAGTAGAAACTTTTTCTATTTCTGCATCTTTTATGCTAGTTTCATTTCTTCCTTTGCCGATCAAATCTTGAAGAGGGATTTTGATTTTTCTAAAATTCTCTAAAAATAGATGGTCAAGGGAGTGGTTTCGACTATGTGAATTGAGAATATAGGAGGCAAGAAGTGTGTCAAAGGCAATATTTGCAATTTTGATTCCTGAATTCAATAAAATATGAAGATCAGATTTGACATTATGACCGTAAAAAGAGAGATTTGGATTTTCAAATAAAGGTTTGAGCTTTTCAATAACTGACTGCATGCCGAGTTTGCCATTGGTTGGCACATACCAGGCTTTGTTTGGTGAAACTGAAAAACCAATGCCAACAAGTTCGGCATCCATCACTTTTAGGGATGTGGATTGTGTGTTAAAACAAATCTCTTTTTGTGTTTCCAGGTGTTTACAAAGTTCATTTAACGAAGCGTCATCATCAACCAAATGATAATGATTCACCTCTGCAACTTCTAATTCAGTGGAATCTTTACTTGTTTGCTGATCAAGCTCTTTGATTAAAGTGGAGAAATTCTTTTCGGAATAAAATGCTCTTAAAACTTCCTTATCGGCTGCATTTCTTAATTTAAAAAATTCAAGGTCTTTTGGAAATTCAACTTCACAATTTAAAAGAACAAGCTTTTTGCACATTCTTGCTTCTTCAGCTTTTTCTATGAGAACTTCTCTTTTTTTTCCTGTAACAACATCAGGATGTTCTAAAAGATATTCCAAAGACCCATATTGCTGTAACAAGGTGGAAGCTGTTTTTTTGCCAAAACCTGCCAACCCCGGGATGTTATCGGAAGAATCACCCGTTATGCTTAACCAGTCAGCAATCTGGTTTGGGCTTACACCATAATTTTCAACAATTTTAGAAGCATCTAAAATAAGATTTTCCTTATGTGTGTTTAAAATGAAAATTTTATCATCAACAAGCTGGCACATATCTTTATCGCTTGTACAAAGATAAGCTGTCAGGCCTTCTTTTTTTGCCCAAACTGCAATGCTTGCCATGGTATCATCGGCTTCAACTTCAGGAACTTTTAAAGTGGGGATACCAATCAGTTCACAAAATTTTTCGGCCCATGCGATTTGATATAAAAGGTCTGCCGGCATAGCCGAACGGTGTGCTTTATATTTATCGTAAATTTCCTTCCTTGCTTTTCCATTATTCGGACCATCAAAAACAGAGATAAAATATTTAGGCTCAAAATCCTTAAAGAGTTTTAAAACCGAGCGGATATAACCAAAGAGAGCATTAGTAGACTCTCCTTTAGAATTCGTCATGTTTTGAATGGCAAAATAGGCCCGATAAATGTAGCCTGAAGCATCAAGGATAAAAATTTTTTCCATAATTTCTTATAACCCCGGACGATATAAATATAAAAATTGATTCATGACTTCCGGGCTTAAATCAGCACCAAATTCAAGACGATGTTTAACCTGTCCTTTAAGTATGGAAAAATCAGTTCCTAAAAGGTCTGCCAATAGAGTTTTTTTCTCAAGTTGAATGACTTGATATTGGTCCTCTTCTGCATGAATTTCTTTGGCAAGAAGTTTTAGCGTTTCATTATAACTAATTCCTGAACCATCAATAAAGCCAAATTCTTCAGCTTCTTTCGCCGAAAAGATTTGCGCGCCATAATCTTTGACAAGTTTTGTTTTATCAATCGTTTTACGGTTTAAAGTCATCACATTAACAAAGTGATTATAATAGCTGTCAATGATGCTTTGATAGGATTTGCCTTCATCCGGACCCCAGCTTCTAAATGAGTTTAGCTCATCTTTTCCAATGCCTGCCGATAAGGTTAGAGCTTCAACGCCTATTTTGTCCATTGTCTTTGTAAAGTTGAAAATGGGAGGGGAAATGACACCGATACTGCCGATAAGACTGACATCACTTGCATAAACTTTGTCTGCTGCAGCAGAAATGTACATACCGCCTGAAGCGCAAAGGCCATCAACATAAGCATACACAGGGATTTTATACTGTTCTTTGTAACTTTTAATGGCACGATAAATTCCATCTGCATCAATGACTGTTCCACCTGGAGATTGAATATTTAAAAGAAGGGCTGCCGGTGGATTGTTTTCAAAATAACCTGTTCTTGATTCCATCAGTTTTGTTCTAAAATTATTCATATTCAGTTTGTCTGTTCCGATGACTCCTGAAATATTTAGTTTCAAAATGATCGGGGCTGATGAAGTAAGTTTCACACGTTGCCCCATTGCATTAGCAGCAATTTCTGGGGTATAGCTATTTTCAGGCTCATTAAGGATCGATGTCGTTTCGTGAAATGATCCGGCGAGTATAAGCATTAAAGTAATTGCGGTAAAAAGTCCGACAATGGCAAAAAAAGTTTTGACAAAAGAGCGCATTGCTGAAGTAATGATGGATTCTTGCATAATTTAAATTCCTTGTGGGGCGATTTGCTAATTTTCTTAAACGAAAATTGCTTAGCCATTTTTAATAGGATGAGTTATTCATCATAGAGTATACCCACTTTTTTTAGCAAGGATTCATAACTTATGATCATGATGAAGAAAAAGTCTAAAAGAAAAGTGTCGAAAAACATTCAAAAAGGTAGAATAGCTTCCAAAAACTAGAAGAGGTGATGATGGGCAATATAGAAATGATTTTAATGCTATTTGTAGCCTTGATTCTGATGATGACTTGTGGAATCGGATTTCTTATTTTTAAATTGAAAACTGAAAAAGAATTGGAAATTTTAAGAATCAAGCAAATGTTTGAAAAAATTTCAAAAGAAAAAGAAATGCTTTTGGTTGAATTGAAAGTTGAAACCCAAAGAAGAACAATTGCAGAAGAAAAAAATACACGCATCCCAATTCTTGAAGGGATGAACTTTGAAAAGAATAGACAGAATCTTGAAATGCAAGAATCCAATGCCGATCTTAAAAGCAAAATTAATGGCCTTGAAATAACCTTAAATCAAGAACGTAAAGTGTTTCAAGAAAAAGTAGATATTTTGAATCAAGCACAAATAAAACTTGGTGATACTTTTAAGGCATTGTCTGCCGATGCCCTTAAAAATAACACGCAATCATTTTTGGATCTTGCAACAGCCAAACTTGAAAAGTTTCAAGAGGGTGCAAAACATGATTTAAACGTTCGCCAAAAAGCAATTGATGAGCTTGTTAAACCGATTAAGGAGACGCTTGACAAATTTGGAAATAAAAATGTGGAAATGGAAAAAGACATGGCAAAAATGTACACCACATTGTGCGAGCAGGTTAGATCCCTTGCCACTTCCCAAGTTCAACTTCAAGGTGAGACTGCTAATCTTGTAAAAGCGCTTAGAATGCCAAATGTACGCGGTAGATGGGGTGAAATTCAACTTAAACGTGTTGTTGAAATGGCCGGTATGCTTGAGCATTGCGATTTTGTTCAGCAAGAATCTGTAACGGTTGATGATCGCCGCTTAAGACCTGATCTTATTGTCAAACTTCCGAATAATAAACAGATTGTTGTAGATTCAAAGGCCCCACTGCTTGCTTATTTAGAGTCGTTGGAGCAACCCGATGAAATTTTCCGGGTGATCAAACTAAAAGAGCATGCCAAACAGATTCGCACACACATTAACCAACTTTCTGCTAAATCTTATTGGGACCAATTCGAAGAAATGCCTGAATTTGTAGTTCTCTTTTTACCGGGTGAAACTTTCTTTAGTGCAGCCCTTGAGCAGGATCCTGAACTTATCGAGTGGGGAGTTGCACAAAAAGTGATTTTGGCAACACCTACAACATTAATTGCTTTACTGCGTTCGGTAGCTTACGGATGGAGACAAGAACTCATAGCTGCAAATGCTAAGGAAATAAGCAATCTTGGAAAAGATCTTTATGATCGTTTAAAAATCATGGCCGAGCATTTTGATGACATTAGAAATCATCTTGATAAAACTGTGCATGCTTACAATAGGTCTGTCGGCTCATTTGAAGGAAGAGTTCTTGTAACTGCACGAAAATTTAAAGAGCTTGGCGCTGCAACAGAAAGCGAAATTACCCCGCTAAACGTCATTGACCGCACCACACGCAAAATTGAAACCCCTTAACACTTGTATCTGTACTACAGATAATAAGAGTGAACTTAGATGAATTTTTGATCAAGCTTTAGGGAATTACTCCTCTCATATTTTTTACAGGATAAGCAGGATCGCTACGCGACAGAGTCGCTTCGCGG
>JBBSJT010000038.1:0-19400 GCA_038257035.1 Chlamydiia bacterium | reverse complement strand
TGCTTTGAAATTAATTTCTCCTTTATTTTTAGAGGCAAAAAATTTAAAAAAAATGCATTTCATTCCAGTTCACTACCATGGGCAAAAAATCATTTTATCAAGAACAGGCTACACCGGAGAACTTGGATTTGAAATTTATGCCAAAAACCATTTGATCCTAGAGCTTTTTGACTGGTTCTTAAATGAAGGAAAGCCTTTTGGACTACTCCCTATTGGTTTAGGGGCAAGAGATACCCTTCGACTAGAAAAAGGATATAGTCTTTATGGTCATGAATTAAATGAATCGATTATGGCATCGGAAAGCCTATCTTCTTGGACTATCAAATGGAATAAAAAATTTATTGGAAAACAGGCGATGAGCGATCTCAAGCGCCATGAATACGGAGTGATCGTCGAAAAAGGAATCGCAAGAGAAGATTATAATGTGTATAAAAATGGAAATTTAATCGGTCACGTCACATCAGGAAATTATTCGCCCATTTTGCAAAAAGCGATTGCAGTCATCCTTGTCGATGAAAAATTAAATATCGATGATGCTGTTGAAATTAAAATTAGAGATCAGTTAGTTTTGGCTGTCGTTACAAAACTACCTTTTATATCAGAAAAACATGAACCGAAAAAACATGAACCGAAAAAACATGAACAGTGAGAAAATATGAAATTTACCAAAACACATGAATGGATTAAGCAGCAAGGCGATATCGCAATTGTCGGTGTCTCACATTATGCTCAAGATCAGCTTGGCGATATTGTTTATGTGGAACTGCCAAAAGTTGATAAGTCAATTAAGGCCGGCGAAGAAGTTGCTGTTTTGGAATCTACAAAAGCTGCGGCAGATGTATATTCTCCATTAAGCGGAACAATAATCGAAGTCAATTCCATCTTAAATCAAAATGCAGAACTCATTAATAAATCTGCTGAAAATGAAGGTTGGATTTTTAAAATAAGATTTGACAGCGAAAAAGAGATCGATGAAATGATGGATGAATTGGATTATAAAAAGAAAAATAGTGTGTAATTATGGACTTTATTTCCAATCAAGAAGCGCAAATTCAAGAAATGTTAAAAGCAATCGGCATCAAAACTGTTGAAGAACTTTTTTTAGATATTCCAAAAAGTTTGATGCATGAAAAACCGACTGTTGATGATGGTCTTTCTGAATTTGAAGGCATTCAACTCATGCAGAGACTAGCTAAAAAAAATTCTTTTTCAGATTTCGATAACTACCTTGGAGCTGGCGCTTACGAGCATCACGTGCCGGCCCTTGTTTCATCTGTTTGTTCCAAGGCACAATTTTTAACGGCCTATACACCGTATCAGCCGGAAGTTTCTCAAGGCATGTTACAACTCATTTTTGAGTTTCAATCAGTCATATGTGCATTGACCGGGATGGATGTTTCAAATGCCTCTTTATATGATGGAGCTTCGGCTTGTGCTGAAAGTTTATTAATGGCTTTAAGGATCAATAAGGAAAGAAATAAGGTTATTATTGCAGAAAATTTGCACCCTCATTATTTTGCCGTTATTAAACAGTACCTATGCAGTCATCAGACCAAAATTGAGCTCATCCCGATGTTAGATAATGGTGCGCTTAATTTTGAACATTTCAAATCGATGATCGATGATCAAACGGCCGCAGTCTTAGTTCAGTACCCAAACTTTTTTGGAGGCATTGATGATGTAACTCCTGCTTTTAAAAAAGCTAAGGAATATGATGCACTGACAATTGTTGTCGCAAATCCCATGGTTTATGGACTCTATAAAAATGCTAAAGAAATTCATGCAGACATAGCCGTTGGCGATTGTCAACCGTTTGGAATTGCGTTGCAATTTGGAGGCCCTTACGTTGGCTACATGGCATGCAAAGAAGGATTTGTGAGACAACTTCCCGGAAGAATTGTGGGTGAAACTGTAGATACAGATGGCAAAAGAGGCTTTGTCTTAACGCTTCAAGCAAGAGAGCAGCATATAAGACGTGAAAAAGCGACATCCAATATATGCACCAATCAGGCTCTTGCAGCACTTGCCTCTCTTACAGGCATTCTTTGGTATGGTAAGAAAGGGGTAAAAAAGCTTGTGCTTACAAACTATCAAAGAGCTGCCTACCTTAAAACAGAATTGGGAAAAATTCCTGGAATAAAAATTTCAAGCCAAGAAGATTTTTTTAATGAATTTGTGATTCAATTTGATCGTCCGATCGATGAAGTCATCCATATTTTTCATGAACATAAAATCGAACCTGGACTAGCACTTAAAACCTATTTTCCAAGATTCGACCGCCATTTGCTTGTTGCTGTAACAGAAACCAAAAGCCTCAAAGACTTAAACCGCTACCTCGACGTCGCACGTACACTTCACCGCTAATTAGGCTTTTTTTACCGCGAAGACCGCGAAGAAGCGCAAGCTTCGCTGCGAGAAGAAACGCGAAGAAGCGCAGCTTGTGCTGCGTAAAAAAAAAGAGAAGCGTAGGTGGCTTCGAAGATCATTAAGCTGTAACAATTTTCTTGCTTTTTACGCGCTATTAGCGCGCTTCTTCGCGTGCCTTCGCGTCTTCCTTCGCGGTCTTCGCGGTAAAAAAAGGCAAAAAAAGGTATACCAAGAAGAAATCTTCGTGGTAAAAAAATAAAAAAAGGGGAGCTTAAAAGTGATGAGAACGATATTTGAAAAAAGCGAAAAAGATCAACATGCCTACAGCTTGCCAAAAAATGCTGCCGAATTTTTAAATTTTAAGCCAAAAGAGTCACTGTTAAGAACAGAATCCCTTCCTTTACCGGAAGTTTCAGAGCTTAATTTAACGCGTCATTTTAATGAAATGGCTGATCGAAATGTTGGCATCGATAACATCTTTTATCCGCTTGGAAGCTGTACAATGAAATTTAATCCAAGAGTTAATGAACTTGTCGCAGGATTTAACGAATTTACTAAAACCCATCCATTGGCATCGATAAAATTTGTACAGGGGAATTTAGAGATCATTTTTGAACTCATTGAAATGTTAGCAGATGTCTCAGGCATGGCAGGCGGCACTCTTCTACCAAATGCCGGTGCACAAGGAGAGTTTGTCGGTATTCGGATGATTGCCGATTACCATACGTTTCATAAAAATAGTCACAAAACTGAAGTTTTAATACCTGACAATGCCCACGGAACGAATCCTGCAACTGCAAAAATGGCAGGATATAAAATCGTCTCTATTCGAACAGATTCCAAGGGGGATATCGATTTAGAGCATCTTAAAAGTTTGGTTTCTGAAAAAACCGCCGCCCTTATGCTCACCAACCCAAATACTTTGGGATTATTTTCTCCGGTTATTTTAGAAGTTACAAAAATCATTCATGACCATGGCGGACTACTCTATTATGACGGGGCTAATTTAAATGCCATTTTAAACATTGCCAAGCCTTACCAAATGGGTTTTGATGTGATGCACATTAATCTTCATAAAACATTTTCAACACCACACGGTGGTGGAGGTCCAGGTTCAGGCCCAGTTTTATGTAACAAAAAACTCCTCGATTTTTTACCTGTTCCTCGTGTTGAAAAAACAAATTCCGGTTATGAACTTCGTAATCAATCTGAAAATAGTATTGGCTCTATCGCTTCCTTCCATGGAAATTTCAGCATCTACTTAAGAGCCTACCTTTATATGAAATTACACGGAAATTATGGTTTAAGACGCATTGCAGAGCAAGCGGTACTAAATGCCAATTACTTAAAAAGTCAAATAGCACCTTTTTTTAATATTCCCTATCCACAAGCTTGTATGCATGAATTTGTGGTCTCTGCCGATAGTTTCCTAGATAGAGGAGTAAGAGCATTAGATATTGCAAAAAGGCTTCTTGATTATGGTGTTCATGCTCCAACCATATATTTCCCTCTAATCATCAAGGAATGCATGCTGATCGAGCCTACCGAAAGTGAATCAAAAGCAACCCTTGATAACTTCATTAATATACTAAAAATCATCGTCCAAGAAATCAAAGAAAACCCAGAACTCGTCAAAAATTCCCCCCACACAACCCCCGTCAAGCGACTAGACGAGCTACGCGCTATTAAACAACCTACTTTGAAATCCGAAACAAGGTAATTTTTAAATAACAGGCCACAGAGAAAGTATGTACTTAATATTAAAACTTGCAATTTAATTTTTTTAATATCACATCTTCGATTTTTTACAGGATATGCACGATCGCTACGCGGCACGATAAGCAAGATAACATCAACCCCTTGTATTACTGAAGATTGATATTATCCTGCTTATCGTGCCGCGCAGCGATCATGCATATCCTGTAAAAAATCGAAAATGTGATAGATCGCAAAGGTTCTAATTTTTTTGCATTAGAACAAGTATATTCTCTCTCTGTGATCTCTGTGCTCTCTGCGGTGAAATATTATTTGGGGATGAGGGTGTAGCAGGGGATGAGTTCGATGGGGTGGTAGGAAAGTTTGGCTTTGCGTAGACCCTCTAGCCCTAAATCTTCTTGACGGTTAATCAATTCATAGCCTTCTTCTAAAATTGCTTTGGCAGTTTCCCGGTTGATCAATTGGTACAACCCTTTGTATTGTTTGTCTGCCTTTTCGAAAAGAATTTCAGCTGTTTTATTGTTAAGTTCTTGGTAGATGGAAAATGCAACGTATTGACCATCAACACTAATTACTATGCCTTTAAATTTAAGAGGCTTAAAATAGAATAAAGCCTTATCCAAAGCCTTTAATTCATTTTCAAGGCTTAATGATAAGTTTTCCGGCTTTCCCACATTTTTTAAAATTTTTGGACAATGAGGATGGCATTTTTCGTCCATAGTTTCGATTACAAAATCATAAAGTTTTTCAGCTTGTGCGATTAAATTACGTTTTCTTTCGTAATCACCGCCTTTTAAGTTACTTAAGTCAGAAGCCCTATAAAGATAGTTGAATCTATTTCGCTCTTTTTTTATTTCGAAATTTTTACAAAAATTAATTCTTTTATTTATAAAATTTATCGATATCCATATCAAATTAATAGGATTTTTTGATAATAACGATATAAGATTTTTTTGACTTTTAAGGGGGAAAGGTCCAATCGGCTCTAATAGATGATAGACACTTGAACCAGGGGTACTGCTCAAAATTAAAAGGGTTTCATCGTCTAAAAAAGCCCATTTATATGCGTAACCCCCATTACCCATTAGAAGGAGTGAAAAAGTATAACCAGACAAATCATTAGGGTATTTCTTTAGGAAGGGTTCCACTACCTCTTGAGATTCAATAGTGATCGGTTGAAAGTTTAAACTGAAAATACTGTCATCCATAACCTCCTCATATCAAAAATCTAAAATTTAAAATAGCGATTTATTGGATTCGAGGTTGAGGAGGTGTTTTTTGATGTGAACGCCACCGGAGTAACCGCCTAAATGTCCGGTGTTGCGAATAATGCGATGACAAGGGACAATAATGGCAAGGGGATTTGCACCATTGGCATTTGCAACGGCTCTGTAGGCTGCTGGCTTATTGATGTTTGTTGCTTGTTGCTGATAACTTAACGTTTGTCCAAATGGAATTTTTGTAAGTTCCATCCAACAAAGTTTTTGAAAATCTGTACCCAAGAGATGAAAGGGGGTCTTGAATTGATTTGAAGATCCGTCAAAATATTCTTTGAGTTCTTCACTGATACTGCGCAATGGCTCGCTCGACTCTGTAACAATATCTGATTGAGTTGTTTTGCAAAGCTTTTGGATTTTGCTTTTTAACTCTTTATCTTCAGTAAACTGTAAAAGGTAAAGACGATCTTCATCAGAAATGGCAAGTATCTTGCCAAAAGGTGTGTTGATTTCGCTGGATTTTAGAGTTTTTTGGTTTTTCATATAGGGAAAATGGCGGAGAGGGTGGGATTCGAACCCACGGTACGCGTAAACGTACACACGCTTTCCAGGCGTGCTCCTTAAGCCACTCGGACACCTCTCCACAAAAAAGCTTGAATTAAGCAACCATTCTATTTCAAAAGGTGCATATTTCGCAAGAGAAATTTGACCAATGTATTTGTCTTAAGATTTTGATTGCCTATTATTGCGATAAATTATAAACATCAGGTAAAATAGAGGAACTTTCAAAAAAGGAAACCGACATGAGCCTAATTAGATTTTTATTTAATTTTATCCTTTTTGGCGCATTATTTTATTTAATTTGGTATTTTTTTCCAGACACTTTTAATGTTCTTGTCTCTTGGGTAAAAGCTATTATTGATTTTGTATATCAAGCTGCCCTCAATATTTATCATCAATTCTCTTCATCTGCAGAAAAAAAAGAGGTTGAACCTGTAAAAACGGCTCTTGCTTTGATTTTGACTTTTTTGAAGTAATATAATGGAAAACTTATTTATACAAACTCCGCTTTTAGAGTCTCTTTCTTTGTCTAAAGAAATGGGTATTCCTGTTTATTTGAAAATGGAAGCTCTACAACCTTCAGGTTCCTACAAAGATCGCGGGCTTGGAATTCTGTTAAAAGATTATGTGAATCGCGGATTGAATTCTTTTATTACAGCTTCCTGTGGACATTCAGGACTTTCTTTGGCCCATGCTGCAAGAGTTCTTAATGTAAAATTAAAAGTTGTCGTTCCTGAGAAGACATCCGAATTTATCAAAAATAAAATTAAGTTGATGGGTTCTGAGGTAGTAGTAGTTAGTGGAGCGGATTTCGAAGGTGCAGAGCAAGAGGCTAAAAAAATTGCCGATAATACAAAAGCTACTTATGTAAATCCACATGATGATCCCTTAATTTTTAAAGGGATCAGTTCAATTATCTATGAAGTGTTTGGAGCAGGTTTAAAGCCAGGGGCTATCTTGCTATCAGTGCATTCAGGAGATTTACTTGCAGGTGTCATACAAGGCCTTCAAGAGTGTAAATGGGCAGATATTCCTCTGATCACTGCAGAAATGGAGACACATTGTCCTTTTGCAACTGCTCTTTTTGCAGAAGAGCACGAGGCAAAAGGGATTGTTCCCGAAGCTTTTTTAAGTCTTAAAAAACAAAAAGTGTATCCGCATATTATTTCTGAAAAAGCAGCGTTCGATGCGTGCCTTGCATTTGCAAATGAACAATGCATATTGGTAGAGCCAAAATTTTCTTCAGAACTTGCACCAATTTACCAAAATATGCCACTTCTTAAAACATTTTCATCCATCCTCGTCATCGTCAGTGGCGGCAGCGATGTCAGCCTCGCAACCTTCAACGGCTCATAAACCAAGCCGTTTTTTTTTACCAAAAAGAACCCTTAAATAACACGCCTAGAGGAATTTTTCACAAATATTGAAGTGAAACGATTTCTGATACTATGAAGGGGTTAATTCATTCTTGTTTGATTTAAAAGCTCTCACGCAATGATTAGAATTTTATCGAAATGAACGGTCAATATGTCTATAAGCCCGACTTAAAATGACATGCGCTCTTTAGAATTAATGAGCAATGATATTGACAAATTAAAATTTAAAGGCGTAAATTGAATTTTTTAAACATAACTTAAGACTAGAAAATCATGGCTAAAGATCGCATAATTTTTATAATTTCATTTGCCTTCCTTGGAATTGCTGCTGCATTTTTATTTAGTAAAAAGTCTGCCGAACCTCAAAAAACTATTGAGGAGGAAGTTAAGACTGTCAAGGAGGTTGCCAAAGCTCCTGAAATGCTACCTATAGAAGATGGGAAAGTTGCAGTCCCGTTTAATTTGAATGCAAGATCTGCTGCTGTTCAATTTTTGATGCTTGGTGATATTATCGATTTAATTTTCACTTCCAAATCCGATGGAAGCATAGAGACTGTATCATTAACATTACTGGAAAACATACGCGTAATAGGTATTGGAAAGGATGCCACAGGAAAGTTTTACAATGATCCAGCAAGTTTTTATAAATCGAATAGTCCCGTTGAGATTCTGCTTGAAATGACTCCAAGGCAATCTGAAATTTTATCATTTGCCGAAATTAATGGGTCTTTAACGATAGGACTGAAAGATACAGAAAGTGATGTCAAAAAAAATAATGTGTATGAAGGACTTGCCGAAGCGCTTTTGACTAGTAGATCCGACGAAAATTTCAATTCGATTTTAGTCACACATATGATGCGATCCATTTTTCCAAAAGCTGATTTAAAAATTATCTCAACGCTAAGAGGATTCATTGTAAAAGGGAGGGTAGACAATCCTGAAACATCTGAAAAGATCCTTGAAGTCCTTCAAATGATGAGCAATAAAAACAGTTTTCCGCCTATTAATCTTCTTGAAGTTGCCGTTAATCCTCTTCAAAAGAAAAAAATGGCTCCGAAGGATCTTTCAAGTTTTTCCATCGACCCTAATAAGAGAGCGGTTCTATTGGAACTTACATCTAAATATCCTGTTATACCAAACCTTCACCAAGGATCTGCCGTAGATCTAAAATTTACCTCAAAATCAAATATAGGTTTCACCCCCGTCAGCTTAACACTTATGCGAGGAATCAAAGTTATCGCAGTTGGAAGAAATATTATCGGAAATGAAATAGATCAAGATGATCCAAATTTTATTCCGGCAATGCAGGTTATATTGGAAATGAATCCTAGAGAGGCTGAAATTTTCTCTTATGCTAAAGATTCGGGTATCCTTTCTCTTGAAAATGCGGGAATGCCGCAAATGAATGATTGTTGTGATCTACTGCTGGAAAAGCTTTTTGAGAGTGACAATCTTGAAAGATTTCAATCAGTTTTAATCACCCATACGGTCAATTCACTATTCCCCCTTGTATGCATTGATGTTACATCATCACCAAAAGGCTATATTATCAAAGGAAAAGTTCCCGATCCTCAAATGGCTTCTAAAATAATAGAAATCATTGTTAAATTAGTCCCAGGAGGTGAATTGGCAGTGATCAATCTATTGGATGTCGAGCCGCAGCTCGTACTTCTGAAAGTATTGGTATACGAGGTAAAAAGGGATTTTGTCTCTCGTGTAGGAGTAAACTGGAGGGTTTTATTTGAAAATATCAATCAATCATTTGCCATCGGGGCAGTTTATCCTTCTCCACCATTTAATGATCCTAATTATTTTTTGAAAGCATCAGGGATATTTGGCAATTATAATCTTTCGGCATTGATCGACATGCTCCAAGAAGATAAATTTAGTAAACTCATTGCAGAACCAAATCTTACAACAGTTTCCGGAGAGAGGGCCAATTTTTTTTCCGGAGGAGAGTACCCCATTCCTGTTCCACAAGGTGGACTGATTCCAACGGTTACAATAGAATACAAAAAATATGGAGTTTCTTTAGATTTCACACCACATGTCGATCTCAATGGTTTGATAACCCTACATGTGGCCCCTGAAGTCAGTGACTTGGATAGAAATAATTCAGTTGTCTTGCAGGGCTTTGTCATTCCTGGACTATTGACCAGACGTGTGAACACAATTGTGAAGCTCTGGCCGGGTCAATCCTATGTTATAGGGGGTTTAATACTTAATACGTCTCACAATGAAAATACCAACTTATATGGCCTCAACAGAATACCTATTCTTGGTCTGTTGTTTCAATCGGATTATTCCCAAGATCATCAAACAGAATTAATGGTGGTGGTCACCCCATTTCTGATCAACAAGAACAGGCCGGAAACCTGCCAGATGCCAAATCCAGCGGATTATTGCATGAATGAAAATTCTGAGTGTGGGTATCCAACAGAGCTTACGATGAGTCCAGAAACAAGTTGTGAGTTTGTGGAAACACCTTGGGAAACACCTTGGGAAACAGAAGATTTGGGAATCATACAGGAATTAACATGACAACATCGCCGGAAGATCTTGTAAAAGAGACAAAAATTGCATTTCTTTTGCGCGTGAAAGAAATTCATCTGCAGCTTCTTGAAACCCTTGATTATTATAAAATCAATACATTGCAAAAAGATCAGGTAATACTTAATGCCTACCTATATGAGGAAATCGACAAAACTATAGCAAAAATGAATCTTGTTCCCGAAAGTAGTGAAGATGCCAAAATTCTGGCTACTTCGGTTTTCGATGAAGTGACTGGTTTTGGACCTGTGGAAACGTTATTGAGAGATAAAACTGTAACCGATATTTTTATTAATGGTCCAGATGAGGTTTATATTGAAACATACGGAAGGATCCAAAAAACATCTATTACTTTTCTTAACCATGAACATATTCTACGTTTAGTTCACCGCGTCGCTTCAAAATCGGGCCGGCATCTTGATCTTGGCACACCTTATTTTGATTCTCAATTGCCGGATGGAAGTAGGATTCATGCTATTATTCCACCCCTTGCAATTGATGGAATCAAAGTTTCAATAAGAAAATACTCTTTCCAAAAATTAGACCTTTTTAGCTTAGTAGGAAGAGGATGTTTGAACGAAGAAATGGCAAAGTTTCTTCAAATCTGTGTAAAAGCTCGTTTTAATATTATTATTTGCGGAGGAACCGGATCTGGAAAAACAACTTTGATGAACTCCCTTTTAGCATCCATTTCAAAAGGTGAACGCATGATTACAATTGAAGATACTCCAGAACTTGAACCCTCACATTCCCATGTCGTGCGTTTGTTGACAAGGCTTGCAAATCCTGAAGGTAAAGGTGCTGTTACACAGGCGGATTTAATGATTAATGCTTTAAGAATGCGTCCGGACCGGGTTATATTGGGAGAATTAAGAGGAGCTGAAGCCTTTAATTTACTCCATGCCATGAATACAGGTCAAGATGGTACCATGACTACATTACATGCCAGCGGAACAGAAGAGGTGATTTCTAGGCTTTTAAATATGATTCTCATGGCTCGCTATACTTTATCGGTTGAAAGCGTGCGCCAGCAAATTGCCGGTGCTTTAGATCTAATTATCTATGTAACAAGGCTTGTAGATGGTTCAAGACGAGTGATGACAATGTCGCAGGTCTGCAGTGCAGAAGATGGTGATATTCAGATCAATGATATATTCCGCTTTGAAATTGAAAAAATTACAGAAGAAGAATTAAAAGGAAAATTTGTAAAATGCCCTATTCCCATATCGAATAGAATTGCAAATAAGCTAATTACAGTAGGGCTTCTCGATGAATATAAAAATATAATTTCGAGTTTAGAGTCATAAGTTTGGCTTTGTGGATAGCACTATAAAATTTATGGATGTAAAACATAACGGAGAATAGGCGGGATTGAAAATGGAAAAAAGTACCTTACAAGATAATACAATTACAACTTTCCAAGATCCCGTCTCGAATGAAAAAACTTCATTGTTTGGATCAATCCTACATGACTTTCTAATTGTTCCAAGTTTCTTTACTGCCCTTACTTATATAAATATTTTAATTCTCTATGTATGTTTTATTGTTTTAGTCTTGGGTCGTGAAATAAACATTTGGTATGGAATTTTATATTTTCCGCTTGTATTTTTTTTAATTATGAAGCGTAAATCATCTAAAGAAAAAGAACGTTTGGAAATTGCCCATTCAATTCCCTATTTTTCAGAAGCTTTAGCAAATGCACTTTCGGTTGGAATTTCCATGGATCAAGCTTTAACACAAGCGGTAGCACACTTGAAGGGTAAATTCAAAGTTAAAGTTAACGATGTGATATTAAAATATAAGTTAGGCAAGAATCTCGACACTCTTCTAAGAGAAGTGGATACCCAATTTCCAAATACGGGATTAATTTTTATAATTTTCCTATTAAACTCCTACAATGAACTTGGGGTTGGCATCAGTCCCTTACTAAAAAAAATTTCAAACGTTCTTAAACAAAAAGAAAAGGCAGATGAAAAAATTCGTACGATTCTTTCGGGTGGAAGCACGTATGCATGGCTTACAATTGGAATCTTCATGGTAATATTTGTAGCTTTAGGATTTTTATTAAAAGATCAATTTAAATACTTACTTTCACCGGAGTTAAAATACATCTTTGTTTTTTTGATTATTTGGTCTTTTGTCGGAATTATTGTTGTGAGTCGAATGACATCTCTTGAATTCACTCGAGCCTCCTCTATGAAGCCACACGTTAAACAGTTTTTGAAAAGCAGAAAATTGACTCAAGAAGAAATTTTTAAATATTCGAATGTTAAATGGACTTCATTAAAAATGAATTTGTTTAATTTGGCTCCTCTCTTTCTTGGATTTATTTTTGCCTATTTAATTTCCGGTTTTACTGAGGATTTTGTTACCATTCTGATCTGCTTTATTGTTGGATACTTCCTGACAAAATTCCTTTTTAATTTTATATTAAAGGGAGTAATGGATGATCAATTGATAAATACAGTTGAAATATTTCCTGAAATCTTACAAATATTTATTATTGGCTTGTATACCGGTTTGAATAACTACTTATCCTTTCAGTTCGCTTTAAATGCAGTTAAATACAACATTCCGAAAATATTAAACGATGAGCTTTGCCGCACCGAATTGGCTTTGAATTGCGGTGAAGAGCAAGCTAGAACTTGGCAAAGACTTGCCCATAGGTTACCATTTGACAGTGTAATTGATTTTTCTGAAATCATGGCCATTTCTTCACTTCATGGAGAATCTATTATCGATTCCGTTATCGAAATGACAAATACCTATCAAGAAAAAAAAATGTTATTAATAGAAAAAACAGCCACAAAAACTAGTCAGATTGTTATTCCTATTATTATTGTAGCATTTTTCCCACTTTTCATATTTTTTGTCTTTGCTCCAATGATCAGTAAAATTGTTACACAGCTAACACAGTAAGCCTATGGCTATATATCAAGGTATTGCATTAGAAATATTTTGGAATATGGCAACTATTTTACCTCCAAGTGGTGTGAGCAAGGCAACTGCAGCAATCGAAATCAATCCGGCAATTAGTACGTACTCGATCATTGTCACGCCTTTAATTTTATTTAATTGATATTTTGTCATATCTTTCTCCTTTATTTAGAGTAGAAATTTAAATAATCCTATTCACACTAAAATCAAGGTATCGCATTAGAAATGTTTTGGAATATGGCAACTATTTTGCCCCCGAGTGGTGTCAACAGTGCGACAGCGGCAATGGAAATGAGTCCGGCAATTAGTACGTACTCGATCATTGTCACGCCTTTAATTTTATTTAATTGATAATTTGTCATATACTCTCCTTATTTAAGGATTATTAAGACGCATATACAGCTCGTATACTTCTTACTGTATTATAACAGATACCAATATAAATTAAATATTTTTTTATATATATTGAACTTATTTAAGCAATTCCCCTATATCATTGGTATTAAGAGGTTTAGATTCTATAGTGTTCTTCTCTTAAAAATTGAATTTAATCTCCATATACATAAATTTTAAAAAAAAATATAGTAAGGTTAAAAGAAAATGAGACTATTTTACTCATGTTATACTTAAGTGTACTTTTATCAATATGTCTCGGAGCGTTTATCGGAAAATTAGTAGGGATGGTCACTTTTTACCTTCCGCCAATACTCCTTGAAGGATGCGAATTAGGTAGGGAACCGAGGGATATTTTTAGATGGGCCTTTCAAAAACCTTTCTGCTGGAACTGCAAAAATCAGAGGGGTTTATTAGAAGGTATTCCCGTTTTAGGCTATTTTTATTCGAAAGGTAAATGCAAAACTTGCGATTTTGAATATAAAAGATATTTTCTATTAGAAGTCGGCATGGCAATAATTTTTGGTGCAACGGCTCTATTTGCTTCTTCATTACCCTCATTAATTTTTGTTTGGATCGTTATTAGTTTGTTGGTTTGTTGTTTTTTAACGGATTATGATTATTCCATTTTACCTGATCAATTGACTCAAGGTTTGGTTTGGACAGGTCTGATTGGATCGCTTTTTCCTATTTTCTTAACGCCCTCTGAAGCTATTATAGGAGCAAGTGCAGGTTATGGGATATTTTGGATAATTAATGAGATCTTTCGCTATTTTAGGCATCAGGATGGAATGTTCCCAGGAGATTTTAAGTTAAATGCGGGAGTAGGTGCTTGTATTGGAATCAAATTGCTTTTTCCTGTACTTGTCATTGCCTTGTTTTTGCTCATTGCTTTCACATTCGTCAAATTTGTTAGATCTGAGAAACCGACAGCAATAGGCTTTCTTAAAAAAGAAGTTTCTTATGGGTGCTATCTTTCCCTAGTCGCTAGTGGGGCTATATTGTTTCTTTTTTTTGTTGGTAATCAATAATTCTTGTCTTTTCTCTTAAATTTTCTATTTAAATTTTAATTTGCTAACCGTGCGGGTGTATAAAGTCCATAACTTGGACCTCCTGGCTCGCCACTAGGAATTTTCAGGTTAGTTGTAAATTGCACTTGAATATATTTAGAACTCCCTCCTACTGCAAAATCGATATGAAGGGCACCAAAAGCAACTATCGGACCAAATGATCCTGGTGTTGTATCGGAGGTGATGGCAACAAAGACATCTTTATTCGTAGGAACGTAGGAATATATATCGGTTTTCACGCCGGGTGAAAAATAGATGTTTTGCCCAATTGACAATGGAGTTGGATTACCGTTGCTGACAAGCGCTCTAACAGATGGGGTATCATTCAATTGTTGTAAAAATGATGTCCACCCTCCTTGCGGGCCTGAATTTATTTGAAAAATGTATGGATTTCCTGTTAAAGGATCAATTTTGGGTGTATTATTGATGCTATCCCAATAACTATCGTACAAAGATTTTGCCATAGCGATAGGAAAAAGTTCATTTGCATTTACGCCGGCGGGAGATCCACTAACGGCTACTGCGGTTGCACTCAAATTAACAGAAGGCATACCAAGAAGTGACCCAAAATAAAGATTTACAGGTCCCCCATTATTTCCCGCCGATTTTGAAATGGTGACCTTCACTGCAGGCACATCACCCGCGATTGGAGTACTTGTATCAGATTTCATAGTAGAAGTGGTTAAATTCCAATAACCGGTAGTTATAGTACCATTGCTTAGAGTAACTTTTTCAACTTTATTGTTCGGAATGGCAGACAAAGCTTCGGATTGGGCAAGAGACCAATTGGGTTGATTTGTGGAGGGATATAAGTAAGATGCACCCTGGAGTGCTGCTGAATCGGCGGCATTTTGAAGTTCATTTCGAACAATCAACAAACGCCCGATTTCTATTGTCAATGCTGCAAACATTAAAAGAACCGTCAACCAGAGGCCAACCATGATCATGACCTGGCCTTTAATCTTTCTTAGACCTTTTTTATCTGCGAATTGGCGTCTATTCATACATCATCACTGTTGTTGCATTTAAGGTGTATTGCTGAGAGTGGTTTATAAAATAATGTAGCATTAGATCTGTGTAGACAAAACTGACAGAAACGGATAGCGTATCACCAAATTGAGGAATAGGGGAAGATGGTGTGGCGACAACAGTGACTTGAGGGGCAGGAGAACTAAAGGAGATAAGTTTGTTGTTGCAATAATTCGTTGTGTAGGTAGTGATACTATCCATACTAGCATAAGTTGGCTGTCTTAAGACAACTCCATATCTTGCCCCTTCACGGCTTGCATTCGTTATAATCGCTTTATCTAGCAATAAAACGCTTATGTCAACGATCCCGACAAGAAGAAGCAGAAGAATAGGAAGCAATAAAGCAAATTCTATCATGGAAACTCCAGATAGTGCCTTTTTTTTTTTGTTCATATAGAATTTTCCATTCTCATTACCCCACTTAATGTCGATTTGTCTTTCGGTATTAGCCTATTGTTTATCACATTATGGATTTGGCAGTATAAACCCAAGCTATAACAAATTTTTTCGTACGGGCTCCGTATTAATAACTTTTAGATAGCATTCCTTTTTTATTAATACAATAGATTATTGAGATTCTTTTTAAGAATTTATCGTCTTCAAGGTAAAAAAATAGGGTAAACTGACAAAAAATTTAAATCTTCGGGATATTGACTTAAAGTTAAAACCTTAATTTACATTCAAATACAAATAGTCTATGCTGTTCTATTTACAAATAGGGTAATTATTCATGCTTAAAGAAGACAATAAAAAAGTTATTATTATTGGCGGTGGAGCTGCGGGATTTTTCGGCGCAATTGCTTGTAAGGAAGATAATCCAAAAGCTGAAGTTATTATCATTGAAAAAGCGCGTACTGTTCTTTCCAAGGTGCGGGTTTCAGGCGGTGGCCGTTGTAATGTCACCCATTCTTGTTTTGATGTAACAGCTCTTCTTAAAAATTATCCAAGGGGGGAAAGGGAATTAAGAAGTGCATTTACAACATTTCAACCAAAACAGACAATCGAATGGTTTCTAAAAAGGGGTGTACCTCTTAAGACAGAAGCTGATGGACGCATGTTTCCAATCACAGATTCATCAGAGACAATTATAAATTGCTTAATGTCTGCTGCAAAACAATGTGGCGTCCAATTAAAAACAGAATGTTCCATTCAAGAAATTATAAAAACGGATGATGGCTTTTCTTGCCTTTGCAGTACGGGTGAGACCCTTTATTGTGACAAACTTTTAATAGCAACGGGAAGTCAAGGAAAGGTTCATGAGCTGATCAAAAATTTGGGTCATACAATTGTAGCGCCTGTTCCCTCTCTTTTTACTTTTAATGTTCCAAGCTCTAAATTAACCGATCTTTCAGGCATATCCGTTCAAAAAGCGCATCTAAAAATTGGCAATACAACATTGCAACAAACAGGACCTCTGCTAATTACTCACTTTGGCTTTAGTGGACCGGCAGTTTTAAAGCTTTCAGCTTTTGGAGCACGAATTTTGAGCGAACTACAATATAAAGCCGCTTTACATATCAACTGGCTTCCTGATACTTCGCATCAGGAACTTAAAAATATTTTGGAAAATCACAAAGAGAAAAATCCTTTACGACTTGTTACAACCGACTCACCAATTGATGTACCAAAAAATTTATGGAAAAAATTAACTGCAGAATTGTTAAAAGCTAATGATTTATCCAAATGGTCTCAGGTAACATCAAAGCAGATCAATCAAGTGGTGGAAAAGATCAAAAACGATATTTATCAAATTGATGGCAAAACAACATTTAAAGAAGAATTTGTCACATGCGGGGGCGTTAGTCTGAATGAAGTCAATTTTAAAACAATGGAAAGCCGTATTGTAAAAGGCTTATATTTTGCAGGTGAAGTTTTAGATATCGATGGAATCACAGGTGGTTTCAATTTTCAGAACGCCTGGACCACCTCATGGATCGCCGGCAATTCTATGTAGCTTTAACTTTTGTAATTTAATTTTAAATGATGATGGAACCAGAAAATAGTCCAATCACCGCGATAATTCCACCGAGAGCAATGAGACCAAAAATGATCCAATCAGTTGGTTTAAAAACCTGTTTTTTTTGCTCTTTTCTTGTAATCACATAAAGAATAGTTCCCGGTGCATAAAGAGCTGCTGATAATAATAAAAACTTCATGCCGCCGGCGTAAATCATGAAAATTGTATAAACAAAAGCTATACTTGCAATAATCAAATCCCTTTTTTGATCTTTTGGTTCATTTTCATACGTTTCGCCCCGTTTTGCAATTAAATAGCCATAAGCTGCAACAAAGAGGTAAGGAATCAATCCCATGACACTTGTTAAACTTAACATGAGTACAAAGGCATCTTCTGCCCAATAGGTACTAATCACCAAAAGTTGAATGACAATATTTGTTAACCAAAGGGCAGCCTCGGGAGCTTTATTTTCGTTTTCGGTTGCAAAAATTTTTGGCATGTCATCAGTTCTAGCAGCTGTAAATAAAACTTCAGAGGAGATTAACAACCACGCAAGATAGGCACCCAAAACAGAAATAATGAGTCCGATGCTTATAAAAATGGCTCCCCAAGGTCCGACAACTTGCTCTAACACTGCAGCCATCGAAGGCTGTCTTAGTGCTGCAATTTCAACCCGTGGCATTACAGCATAAGGTAAAAGAGTCACAAGTACCATCAAGCTAAGCACACTAATAAAACCCAAAATTGTCGCAGTTCCAACATCTCTTCTTGTTTTAGCGTACCTAGAATAAACGCTTGCTCCCTCGATTCCTAAAAAGACAAACACCGTGACTAACATGGTTTCGCGCACTTGGTCAAAAAGTGAGGTTTCAGGCATTTCAATACCACCCCAAAAATTGGCAGAAAAAACATCTACTTTAAAGGCAAAAAATAAGATAAGGATGAAAGTTATAATGGGAATAACTTTTGCAACTGTGACAACAGAGTTGATGAACGTTGCTTGTTTAACACCCTTTAAGATGGTAAAATGAAAAAACCAGATACCAATAGAGGCGAAAACAATTGCTGTTATTGTATTGCCATCACCAAAAACCGGAAAAAAGGCCCCAAGGGTTGATACAATTAATATCCAAAAAGAGACGTTTCCTGCACAGTTTCCAAGCCAATACCCAAGAGCTGATAGAAATCCTGGATAATCGCCAAAACCTGCTCGTGCATAGGCATAAATACCTGCATCAAGATGGGGTTTTCGTGAGGCAAGTAATTGAAAGACCCTTGCTAGCATATACATGCCAAGGCCTGCAATGCACCAAGCAATGATGGCACCAAAAGGGCCTGTCGCAAGCCCAAAAGTTCGCGGCAATGAAAAAATACCGGCACCAATCATCGAACCCACAACCATAGCTGTCAAGGCAAATAGAGACAATTTTTGTTTTTTTGCAGGTTCAGATACCATTATTCTTTCCTAGTATTAAAAACCCGACCTTAGAGTTACAAGGAAAATTATGCAATTATTTTTTTTGAATTTTCAAGGACAAAAAGGATAAATCAACTTTATAAATCGTTTTCAAATTTTTTCATGAGAAGTTAATTTTGTATTTAAACTACTGTCAAGACGGTGGACTTGTCCTTTTAGTCCTTTAGAGGTAATTGCATAATTGACAATAAATTATTTTAATCTTCGCTTTACTTTAGTTTAATTGACCAATAGCCCGAAGGGCTTAAATTGCAACAGCCCAGGGCGTTGCCCCAATGTCATTAACTTAACAAAATTATTATATAGTTTTTTCATGGCACATTTCCTCATCGTTGGTTCATATGATACTTTCGATGTGGATGTTTCCGTGTTCTTTGAAACCTTCTTCCAGGCCTTTTAGGAATTAGATTAGTCTTTATTATGTTTTTTACTCTTTTACAAAAACTTTCCATGTAAATATTAGGGTTCAAAAGTGCTGAAACAAAATCATGTTTTAAAGTATCTACCGCAACGCTTTTATTTATTGCATAAGTATATTTCTTTGGTTTTGAATTTAATGAATTATTAGCATTGCAATTGATCTCCTGCATTGCTTCTAAGGATAAAAGAGCTCTCGAATTGGCCACTAAGACAGTGGTGTGAAAATCTTGTTCTATTGCGGTGCACGATTTTCCACTGAAATTTTCTATTTCTAAAGACACTTTAAAAAACTTATAATTTTCTTCTGCTCCCCAACGTTTAAAATAAAGT
>JBBSJT010000037.1:0-19717 GCA_038257035.1 Chlamydiia bacterium | reverse complement strand
TGCGCGGCATGATAAGCAGGATAATATCAACCTTAAGTAATGCAGGAGGTTGATATTATCCTGCTTATCATGCCGCGCAGCGATCGTGCATATCCTGTGAAAAAAATCAGATACATGATAATTCATAGGGGTCTTGATGTCATTTATAAATATTATTGAAGCTATAAAGTGTTACAAGTTATGATGGGAATTGTTGATAGTCGTTGAGGACGATGTTCCAGATATATTCGGCACGTTTTTCTCGTTTTTCCTTTTTGTCAAGGCCATGAGAGCCGGGGAAGTTTTCCATATTGATCTCTTGATTAAAACAAAGGTGAATAGGTGCGCATTTGGCATGCCTTTCTTCCCCAAGATTTTTTTCAATGCTATGAGGCGGGGGTAGAAGGTTATAGGTGGATAAGGCAAGCGGATAAAAGTGCGTTGTTTTTTTTGATTGTTTTGCCATCAGGGAAAACATTTCAATGCTTTGCGGATCAAATTTGGCAACTTCAATGATGCCTTCACTATTTAATCTATCTCTGCCACCGCTTGGGGCAACATAAATACATTTTCCACCTATCGTTAAAAGCTCTTTCATCCGCATCATGGTGCGTTGATTATGCTGCTGCTTTTCCAAAGTCTTTTCAGGGGGTGTGCTGATGTGTTTTTTTGAATAAATGCAAAGAAGATTTCTTCCTAAACTAAAAGGAACTGAAAGAGGATCGGTAGTAACACGGTGCCCTGCCACAAAAATCATCTCTTCTGCCAATTTTGGGTGCGTTTTTTCAAGAAGAATGCTGATGGCCTGAGGGTCCGGCTCTATTTGATGATTGGCAAGCAAAATGACATTTTCACCATTTTTAAGATGCTGTTCAATTTCATCAACGATATTTAGATTTAAAACTTTAGAATCCTCTAAAATAATCAGAGGGGTGATAAAATCAATTCCAAATTGATAATAGTCGATCGGCTTACGTAGTGCCTCATGAAAGGATTCAAATGGGTAGGGATTTTTTAATTGAATTTCAACCAGATTTAAAAATTGATCAAAAACTTGTTCGAAATCTTCTATTTTCAATCCATTTGATTCAATAGCTTCTTTGTAGGTTGAATGAAAACGCCTTAAAGTCGCTGTTAAATCAATGGATGTAGTGTTGAAACTTTCTAATTTTTTAATTTTTTCAAGATAGTGCATTACACTTCAATTCTTTTATTGTTGATCGTTGAATAAAAATGGAAATCATTAATATGCATCTGATCGCTTGTCTCATAATCGAGATGAGCATTAAGTTCTTCAACAAGTTTTTTCAAAAATTGTTTGTCAGTGATTTTCAAATAATTGTCAAGTTCCGGGTGAACAACAAGTTTTAAAGCAAATTGTTGATGCAGGCCGATGATTTTCTTTAAGGCACGCTCAATTTCGATGGAAATACTTTCATGAGTTTTGACAAGCCCGCTTCCATTACAATAAGGACAACCTGTACATATGGTCTGCATTAAAGATTCACGGTTTCTTTGACGTGTCATTTCGACAAGTCCAAATTCACTCATTCCCAAAATTGTACATTTTGCAGAATCTTCTTTCATATGATCTTTTAAGCGATCGAGCAAGCGTCTTTGATTTTTTCTAAAGCGCATATCGATAAAATCGCAAATGACCAAGCCCCCAACGTTTCTTAAGCGTAATTGTCTTGCAATTTCTTCTGCAGCTTCCAAGTTAATTCTAAGAAGAGATTCCTCAACATCTGTTTGAGTGCCGTGGCTTCGTCCGGAGTTAACATCGATTGTATGCATAGCTTCGGTTCTATCAAAGAAAAGATAACCGCCGCTTGGAAGCCAAATTTTTCTTCGAAGAGTCTTTTCAATCTCTTTTTCTACGTTAAATCTTTCAAACATAGGAACTTTATCGCGATAATATTCAATGCGTAACGAATGCTCATTTGCGTATCTACTGTAAAGGCGTTTGCATGCATGATAGGTTGGGTAGTCATCTGTTAATATGCGATCATATTTTTTGTCGATAGCTGTAATAACTGCACGCTTTATAATATCGGATTCTGCATAAAGCAATGTTGGTCTTTGAGCTTTTTGGAAATTCTCCATAATCGCATGCCAAGAATTTAAAAGATCATTGGCCTCATCAATGAGCAATTCAGGTGCCGCTTGACAGCTTGCTGTTCTACAAATAAGACCCATGTCTTGTGGCATTTCAAACGAGCGAATGAATTTTTTTAAACGATCTCTCGCAGTACGATCTTCAATTTTTCTTGAAACGCCGCGATGGGAAGAATTTGGTAGCAACACAAGATAGCGCCCGGCAATAGAAACATTTGATGTTAATCTTGCACCTTTTGACCCAATAGGCTCTTTAACCACTTGAACAAGAACAGGTTGATTGATATTCATGATCTGTTCGATGGCAACGTTTTGTTGTTTTTTTGTAGGAACTTTTGCTTGAGCGTCCAAGTCAAAATCCATATCATAGATCTGTTCATATTTTTTTGTATTTTCTATGATATCAGAAATATGAATAAAGCCATTTTCCCCTTCATCGATGTCAATAAAGGCTGATTGGATGCCACCTAAAACGTTTGTTACTTGGCCTTTATAAATATTTCCGGTCAACTGTCGTTCATTTTTTCGCTCAACAACGAGGTTGCAAAGTTGTCCGTTTTTTAAGTGAGCGTAGCGAATCTCTTTGGATTCGATATTTAACAAAATTTCGTTCATTGGTCTCTTAACTTTATTTGTAATTTGTAATGTGTCGGCTAAAGGTTAATCATAAGACAAACGGCCGATCTTTTAAAGAAAAATCTGGTTCACTTCATAAACTCCCATTCGTCTCTATGGCAAACGTTTCTGATTTTTTACCAGTGAGTCGTTAAGAAAGACATGAGGCCAGTGAGGGCGATAGGAATTCATAACGCCCTCACTGGCCTCATGCTTTTCTTAACGACTCACTGGTAAAAAAATCAAAAAAGCTATAGTAAATAGATTTTATTTTTTAAAAAAATTATTTTCAAGTCCGGGTGGTTTCACAGTGTTTGTGAAATTTATTAAAAATGTCTGGATATAAATGATCCTTTAAGGTAAATTTACCTCTATGAATGATGAATTTAAAGTTTATGTTGACCAACTACGAGACGGACATGAAGAAGAGATTAACGAAGTCTTCCCTCCTGATTTTATTGGCGTTAACGAAAAAGATCTAATTTTTAACGATCCTGTTAAGGTGCAAGGGACAGCCTATTTAGCTGACGATTCCCTCATTTTGCACTTTGACATAGAAACACAAGCTAAAATTGCTTGTGCCATTTGCAATGCGCCGGTTGAAGTAGAAGTGAATATTAACAATTTCTACCATGCCGTGCCATTAAGCGAAACAAGCGGAATTTTTGACATGCAGGACATTTTGCGAGAAACGATTATACTCGAAACTCCACAATTTGCAGAATGTAATGATGGTCAATGCTCAGAAAGAGAAAAATTGAGCAAATATTTAAAAAAATCAAGTTCCAATGACGATAATGGGATTGAGCCTTCAGATGATGATGGCTACCGACCTTTTTCTAATTTGGAATTAAGATAATATACACTGATAAGGAGCTAAATCATGGCAGTACCACGTAACAGACTTTCAAATTCAAGAAAAAATACAAAGCGTTCGCACCATGCTAAAAAACCGCAAAATGCGGAAGCATGCACAAACTGTGCTAAACCAAAACTTAGACATACAATTTGTCAAGGTTGTGGACATTATGCGGGACGTTTAGTGATTGCGCAGTCAAACTAATTGGCAAACTAACCGGAGTTAATAACTTGCGTATCGGAGTCGATCTGATGGGGAGCGATACCTGCCCCCAAGTTCTTTTTGAGGCCGTGTTACAAGCAGTTGATCTGCTTGAGGTTTCCGATACCCTTGTTATTTACGCAAGTTCGAGTTTGATTAAAAAGCTTTCTAAAAATCCTTCACCACAAATCGAGTGGAAGACGACAAAAGATGAGATTCTGATGTCAGATGATCCTCTTTTTGCCGTTCGCCATAAGAAAAAAGCATCTATAGTGCTTGGTATCAAGGACTTAAAGAAGCGTGAGCTAGATGCCTTTGTTTCTGCCGGCAATACCGGTGCTCTTATGGCAAGTGCAACACTTTATCTCTCAAAGTTAGAGGGAGTAAGACGTCTTGCTCTTCTTGCACTTTTACCTACCAAAAATAAACCCGTTGCTCTCATTGATGTTGGTGGGAATGTTTCTTGCAAAGCTCACCATTTAATCCAATTTGCAAAAATTGGTGCAGCTTATCAATCTTGTCTTTTAAATATAGAAGTTCCGCGCGGTGGCCTTTTAAATATTGGCATCGAATCTAAAAAGGGAACTTTTGAAGTAAGGCAAGCTTATGAGTTTTTATTAAAAGATGACACTTCAAATATGCAATTTGTCGGGAATATAGAAGGCGCTCAAGTTTTTGAAGGCCAAGTGGACGTACTTGTCACTTCGGGTGTCACTGGAAATATTCTTTTAAAGACTGCAGAGGGAATGGCTTCTTTCATTTTAGAAACTGTTGCTTCCGAATTGGAACCTATAAAATCTGATACAATAATACCGATTGAAAAGTTAAATCAGCAATTTAGCTATGCAGAAAAACAACGAGCCATAATGTCCGGGATTGATGGCATCGTCATCAAGTGTCATGGCTATTCATCCGCTCGTGCTATGTACAGTAGCATCAAAGGGGCAATCACCCTTTGCCGTCAAGACTTCCTCTCCAAAATCAAAGACCGCCTCTAACGTTTTGTAATCTAACGTTTCTTTTAACACCGAGACCACAGAGGAACAAGAGAGGGGGGGGGGAGAACGCTATTTACTATAAAATTTGTGATTTTTTCAACGCAGAGACGCAGAGACGCAGAGGCGCAGAGAAGCACACCCCATTGATGGTCGTGATTCATTGTATCCTTCAAAATGTCGTTTAACATCATCAGCCACCCAAGACTTCCCAGGATTAATTTTTTCATTAGCTAGATTTGAAACAAGAGAACAAATTTGAAAGCTATCAAGATCAGAAACGCATCTACCATCTTTTAATGTAACTGTAGAGTCATGTCCACAAGGCCAACGTGACATGCAAGAAGAACCAACCGTAATATAATTAACATCTTTAAATTAATCATGTAAACCTCAAAATTTAAGACAATAATCAACTTGGATGACACTCATCCAATATCAATTATTTTTTTAAACTGTAAGAATTTTGACCTTAGATTCAATAATTATTTATGTTCTTCTCGCGCTTTTTAGCGCGCTTCTCTGCGCCTCTGCGTCTCTGCGTTGAAAAAATCGTATACGCTATAGTCTACAGCGTCTTACTTAGGCCATTGGTCTTGGGTGGTGAAGAGGGTCTCATTGACTTTTTGTTCTAGGCCTAAAAGGTTATCACCAAGCATAGCCTGGGTTTCCTCAAGGGTTTCATGAAGGTGTGAAACGGGCTCGCCGAAGGTGACGATAATCTTTGAAAAAGGTTTTGGGAAAATCATCCTGTCCCAAGATTTAATCTGCCAAAATTTGCTCGAGACCCAAGTAAAGGGAATGATTGAAGCATTTGTTTCTTTGGCAGCAACGGCAATGCCTGGCTTTACCAGATAGCGCGGGCCACGGGGGCCATCCGGGGTAATAATGACAACTTCATTTGTTGCTTTTAAAGTTTCTATGACGGTTTTTAAGGCTTGATGTTTTCTGTCATGGGGCACTCTTATAGCTTTACCTGTAGCATAACTATTTGCAAGAGTGGCAAGTGGGTCGCCATCACGGCTTTTACTGATAAGTGCTGCGAAAACGGTTTTAGGATCCACTTTAAACAGGATTTCAGAAACAATAGTGAGTCTGTTGTGCCAAAGCATCAGCATGCATTTTTTGATGGAAACAATTTTTTTGAACGTTTCCAATCCGCGCACTTCAACTTGGCAAGTAAATAGGATTGCACGAAGAAGATATTTACCAATATAAGCAATAAAAAAAGCAAAGACTTTGCGTTTAAAGGCTTTTAGCATGATAACACCTTCAAAATGCTAAAAGAGGCTTTTTCTGTAGGGTTTGCTTCATTTAAGGAGGCTTTTATCCGTTTGCATTCTTCTATGCAATGGGCTCTTGCACCCCCTTCTTGATGTAATGATAGCAAGTTCCTTGTTAAATTTTCAGAGGTGAATCCCTGTTCAATGAGTTCCGGGAAAATTTGGCCTTCACCAAGAATATTAACGATACAGTAAAAGGGTAAATTTAATTTTAAAATGTATTTTGCAATAAAGCGATTAAGTCTTGATAATTCGTAAACGACAACTGTTGGTTTTTCATGTAACGCAAGTTCCAATGTTACAGTACCTGATTTTGCAATTGCCGTTTTGCAATTTTTCATCAATTCGTAAGTTTGCTCTTTAGGAACAAGAATGTAATTTTTAAGTGAACTTGGTCTTAGAATCTCTTCGATTAAAGGTTTTACTTTTTCATTGGCAATTGAAATAGCAAAAGTAACATCTGTTAAACTTGCAGCACTTTCTAAAATTTTAACGAAGTTGCGTCTGATTTCACCTGCACGACTCCCTGGGAATATGGCAATGATAGGCTGATCCTTTTTGAATTCAGCATAAGTATGATTTTGAATGGCTTGACAAAGTGGATGACCAATGTATTCAACTTTTAATGGTGAATTCTCAAAATATTTTTTTTCAAAAGGGTAGATTGTTAGAAGAAGGTCTAAGGTGTCACTCATTTTTTGAATGCGATTGCTTCCATGCGCCCATACTGTTGGAGATATATACTGAATGATTTTTCCGGTATAACCTTTTTTTCTTAAGCTAGATGCAAGCCTTAAATTAAATCCGGGATAGTCGATTAAAATGACAGCGTCGGGTTGGCTTTCTAAAATGTGATTTCGTACCTTATAAAATTTTTTAATTAAGCCGGGGAGTGACAAAAAGACATCAGTGAAACCCATCACCGCAAAAGATTCCATTGGAAGAAGTTGATCAACGCCAACATTTCGCATTAAGGGTCCTGCGACTGCTTCAAATTGGCAATGGGGAATTAAACTTTTTAATGCTTTTAAAAGGTGACTTCCGTGAAGATCTCCACTTGGTTCACCTGCAAAAATAAAAATTTTCTTATCCATGCAGCACACTTTTGTTCTTGGCTATTTTATTTCTTTTGCTAATTAAAATTAAATTTCTGACGTAAGGAATAATACCTAAGATGGGTCCTATCAAATTGACCGGATCTTTGATTTTAGCAAAATAAACAAGGATCAGAAGATCTCCTGCTAAACTGACCCACCAAAAGAGAGGCCCTAGAGTGCTTGTTTTTTGTTTTTCAGCCTCAATCCACTGAATCCAAAATCTGCTTGAAAAAAGAGCCAAACCAATAAATCCAATGATATGCCAGATGGGTGAAATTACATTTGTACTTTTATTTTCGAAGTTTGGAACCCGAAACAAGCCAAAACTTAAATCGTTAAAAATAAAAAATATCAGCGAGGAAAAAGTCAGGGCTGCAACAAGAATGTAAATGACTTTTTTTAATTGAACTCTATCCTCAACTGGCTTTTTCAAATTTAAATTACGCCACGATATAACGGCATTTCCAATTTGGATGATGAAAACATGAAATTGCACTTGAATAAAGGAATGCATCATGAGCATAAGGTTTCCACTAAGCGAAAGCTTCCAAAAAACCGTCGGAACAACGCTTTTTTGCTTTATTTCACTTGAGAGCCATTGAGTGATATTGCGGGCACCAAAAAGAAGGATCGATATATACCCTAAAGGATATAAAAGATTACGCCAATCATCCATTTTGATCTTCTTGTACAGTATAATTCAAATGGCGTTTTTTCATCCAGCGCACGGCAAGCATGTCTGAAATAGTATTGAAAGAGCGATTGAGGAAATTGTATTTGGTTGTGCCATGTGTTCGCTCACGATGATTGACGGGCACTTCTGCAATTTTAAAGCCTTCTATCTTAAATAGAGCAGGCAAGAAACGGTGCATGCCATTAAACATTTTAATTTTTTTAAGACAGCTTGATCTATAAACTTTTAATGAACAACCGGTATCCTGCACTTGATCATCGCAAAGACCACCACGTATGGCATTTGCAATACGAGAGGTGATTTTTTTTGTTATCGGATCTTTTCTGTTAACGCGATGGCCACAAACTAAATCGGCCACATCCATCTTTTCAACCATTTTTGGAATATCTGCCGGATCATTTTGACGGTCACCATCTAAGGTGATTACGAATTCACCTCTGGCTGCTTTAAACCCTGCATCAAAGGCACTTGATTGGCCGTAATTTTTGTTGAAAACCAATGTTTTCAAATAATCTTTATTCAAGCTTTTTAGTACATTGAGTGTTTGATCGGTAGACCCATCATCGACACAGATAAGTTCCCAAGGTTGATTTAAACCCATCATCACCGGTTCAAGCTCATTTACTAAATCAATAATATTTTCCTCTTCGTTCTTTAGAGGGATGACAACTGAATATTTTAACTGCATAATAATCCTTTAGCATAAAGGCTCATTCTAGCATCTTTCATTTTTTTTTACCACAGAGAACAAGAGAGAAGAGGAGAGAAGTTACCTGTTATAAAATTTTTGATTTTTTTAACGCAGAGGCGCAGAGACGCAGAGGCGCAGAGAAGCTAAGCTTAAAAGCGCGAGTAGGAAATCCAAGAGTTAGTTATGTTAGCTTTGATTTAAAAAATTATTTTTTACAAAATAATTTTATAACTGACCCTCTTTGCTCTAGCAAAGAGGGATGGTTGCACTTGAGGTAACCTTTTCTTGTTCTGCTCGCGCTTTAAGCGCGCTTCCTCTGCGTCTCTGCGCCTCTGCGTCTCTGCGTTGAAAAAATCACATACGATATAACTCAAAAGCTTCTTTCTCCTTTTCATTCCACTCTAAAAAGCTAGAGTTTTGAGAGTAGCCAGTTGATACCGTCTTGGAAGGTGTGTGGAGCTGTGCCGTGACCCTTCATGCCAATGGATGGGGAAATGACTAGTTCAACTTTTGGGGAACGAATCCCGTTTTCATAAGACATATCTGTCAATTCTTTGATGAATTCAAAACAGCACTCTGTCCCGACTCGGCTATCGCGATTGCCGATGTAAAAACGTAATTCTTTATTCAATAATTTTTCGTAACTGTTGTTCAATTCTATAAATTTATAGTCAAATCCATTTTGAAATTCGTGCAAGTGTGAAAAATTAGTTATGGGGGCAAAGGCTAGAATGGCTTTGATTTTACTATTGAATGCTGCAAGAAGGGTTGCAAAATATCCCCCTCTGGATAGTCCAAAAGTGGCTATATGATCGGCATCAATAATACCTTCTTCGACTAAGGCATTAATTTCATTTGAACAGCTTTTTATGAAATCGGAAAAAAGATCAGGATTTATTTTTAATCCATCTGCCCATTCTTGAATAGCATGCATTTTATCAAATCCTTCACCGTGGCAGGGTAAAGTAAACGAGATAACTCGGCATAGTTTATTTTCAAGTAACTTCACCGGTTGACTAAAAGGATCGAGAGTCATACTTTCTTCCTTGGAGACGGCAAAATAAATAATCGCCGGCAGTTTGCCCATTGAAAAATCAGGACCTACATAGGCAATCAAAGGGTGATCTTCAGAAATTTTAAGGCCCATTTGAAGGTGCCGGACTTTGGTGCTGTTTTTGATGATGCTCAGATTGTCTGATCATTTCCTTCCAAAAACTATAAGTGTCTAGCAATTCAGGGTTTAGGAAAGAACGCAATTTCAAGAAATTTAAAGCTAAATGAAATTCTTTATTACGCACAAGTTTTGGTCGAGGATGTCTTTTGCCGGAAAGCGGAGTCATTTTATATTGCATTGCCAAGATAAAACTCATGGTAGAGCTTAATCGGCGTGGAAAATGTGAAAAAGAGGAGGTCACAAATCCATCAATCAAAGAATTTGAAAGCATCATCACATCACCAAGATGTGGTATTTCGTTTTTATTTAAATATTTTACTCTAATTTCATGCTCTAGAATAGGGTAGAGAAGGCATGAAGTTAAGACGGCACGATCAAGAGGGTATCTTGAGTTGAGGTTGAATTGATCAGCACTCGATAGATATTGAAAGACTTCATTTCCATATTCACCCTCAAGGAAATGAGTAAGGCAGGGGAAAAGATATTCTAAAATACCGGATTTTGTCATTAGATCAAAAAATGCTGAAGAAGCACCTGACTCTAGCATACGAAGAATTTCTTCCAATATGCGCGCAGGAGAGCTTTTTACGATTTCATCCTTAGAAGAGATCAACGCTTTTGAAACGTTTGGGGCAACTTTAAAACCAAAACGCGCCTGAAATTTTAAAAGGCGAATCATACGGACAGGATCTTGTCTAAATCGCGTTTTAGGCTCGCCGATTGTTTTTAAAATACTTTCTTTAATATCTTGAAGGCCATCGACATAGTCAATAACAGAATTTGTTTCGGCATCATAAAAAAGACCGTTGATAGTGAAATCACGTCTCAAAACATCTTCTGCAGGGGTTCCCCATTGATTGTCGTGCACAATCAGGTCATCATCATTTTCGCCTGATCGAAAAGTTGCAACTTCAATAATTTTATGACCGAATCGAATATGAGCTAAACGAAAGCGGCGTCCGATTAAAATACAGCTTCGTTGAAAAAGATTTTTAATTTCCTCAGGTTTTGCAGATGTAGAAATGTCATAATCTTTTGGAATACGCTGGACTAGAAGATCGCGCACACTACCGCCAACAAGGTAGGCAATAAAGCCTGCACTTCGCAGTTTTTTCAAAACGTATAAGGCGTCTTTGTCGATGAAATTTGGGTCTATCGTATGTTCACCCGGCGGGTGGATTTTAGGTTGCACTTAGTAAAAAAACTCCTTAAGCTTCATGAGGGAGTGTGCCTTTTTTGTGGACCGGTATTGGAAGGGGAAGGTTCTTGCATAAGTGCATAACTTTTAATCGAAGCTCTAATTTATGAAGCTAAACTGTCGATTAAAAGTTATGCACTTATGCAGAATCGTCCCAATTACAACCATTTTCAAGCAAAAAAGACCACACTCACATAAAGCATATTTTGCTATTAGTGAGTTAAAAAGTCAAGCTCCTATTTTCTTGCGAAATAACGTTTTTTTATGCTAAGGTTTCAGTACATCATGTAGATTAAATTGATAGATAATATGCTTGGAGTTTGCGTCTAGTTTAAGACTTAAATTTCAATCCTACAAAAATGTATGGTATTGAAATTTAAGTCTTAAACTAGAGGCAAATTTAAAGATATTATCTATCAATTTAGATGACATGGTGTACTAGAGGAACTTCCTAAGGAAAAAGATGGGCAAATTTAAAAATACAAAAATATTTGGGACCGATGGCGTTCGCGGTAAGGCAAATTCTGCTCCAATGGAAATTGAAACGGTGCTCGCTCTTGGCAGGGCCGCCGGGCAAATGTTTAAAAGAGGAAGCTCCAAACCAAGAATCGTGATTGGAAAAGATACCAGGCTTTCATGTTATATGTATGAAAATGCTTTAATTTCCGGTCTTTGTTCCATGGGTGTAGACACTTTTATGTTAGGGCCTTTACCAACCCCCGGGGTCGCTTTTATTACGCGTGCTTATCGGGCAGATGCCGGTATTGTCATATCAGCTTCGCATAATCCCTTTTCAGATAATGGAATCAAATTTTTTTCTTCTGAAGGTTATAAATTTGGCGATGCATGGGAAAAAGAGATCGAAGACTTAGTTGCAAAAAATGATTTTCATGATTTTTTACCGGATAGTGCCGATATTGGAAAAAATACGAAAATCAATGATGCCGACGGACGCTATATCGAATTTGTTAAAGCCACATTCCCCAAAAAAAAATCACTTAAAAATTTAAAAATAGTGCTCGATTGTGCAAATGGTGCAGGTTATAAAGTCGCACCCCTTGTTTTTAAAGAGCTTGACGCAGAAGTATTTCTCTATGGCGTAACTCCAAATGGGTTAAATATTAACCAAGCTTGCGGCTCGCTTTATCCTGAAGTGATACAAAAAGCAGTCATTGAACATCGAGCAGATGTTGGAATTGCGCTTGATGGGGATGCAGATCGCGTGATCATGGTCGATGAAAACGCTCAAATTGTCGATGGTGATACTATTCTTGCCATCTGTGCAAAGGACATGGCTTCTAAAGGAAAGCTTTTAAATAATCGGGTCGTATCGACAGTGATGGCAAATTATGGTTTTGTAAAAGCCATGAAAGAGCTGAATATTGAAGTGATTTGCTCGCAGGTAGGCGACCGCTATGTAATCCAAGATATGATTAAACATGATGCCTGTCTTGGTGGCGAACAAAGCGGTCATTTGATTTTTAAAGAACAAAATACTACAGGCGACGGTTTAGTATCTGCTTTGCAGATTTTAAGCATCATGACTGAAACAGACTCAAAACTCTCGGATTTAGCAGCCTTTTTTGAGCGGTATCCTCAAGCTTGTGTTAATGTTAAAGTTGCTGTTAAACCTGATTTAGAATCGATTGAAAAGTTAAATCATGCCATAAAAGATGTTGAAAAGGCTTTGGCCGATTCTGGACGTGTTTTAGTGAGGTATTCTGGTACTGAAAATATTTGCAGGGTCATGGTCGAGGGGCCTAATAAACAAAAAGTGGATGGAATGGCTAAATCGATTGCCGATGTTGTTCAAATGGAAATTGGAGTGAAGTAGAATTTATGTGCGGAATTTTTGGTTATATTGGTCCAAGAAATGCTGTTAATACGATTTTAACAGGTTTAAAAAAACTGGAATATCGAGGGTATGACTCGGCAGGCATTGCAGGTTTTTGTAATGGAAAAATTGTCCATGCAAAAGAAGTTGGAAAAATAGCTCAATTAGAAATGGAAGTGAATCGTTTACACCTTAAACTTGAATCCGGAGTTGCTCATACTAGATGGGCCACACACGGAACACCAACCAAAAAAAACGCACATCCCCAATTTAATAAAGATCACTCCCTTGCCATTGTTCATAATGGGATCATAGAAAATTATGAACCTCTACGCGATTATTTAAAGGGCAAAGGATATGAGTTTGTTTCAGATACAGATACAGAAGTTGTGGCTCATTTAATCTCCAGTGTTTATCAAGGATGTATTGTAAAGGCTATTTTAGAGGTTATTTCACTTTTAGAAGGCGCTTACGCCATTGCCTTGATCCATGAAGATTTCCCCAATCAAATCATCGCTTTTGCACATGAAGCGCCTTTAATTATTGGCGTTGGTGTAGATGAGATGTTTGTAGCTTCAGATACTCATTCCTTTGCTTCTTATACAAGAGAAGTCATTTATCTTGATAAAAACCAAGTTGCTGTCATATCTAGCAATTCACTTGATTTTTTTGACAGTGGACATTCTTCTATTGAAAAGGAAGTGGAAAAACTAGCAGCAGTAGCTTTTGAGCATAGTAAGGGTGATTTTGAACATTACACTCTAAAAGAAATTTTCGATCAGCCTCAAGCTGTTTTAAATGCCCTTTCAGGAAGGTTTCTAGAAGACTATGGAACGGCAGTTTTTGAAGGCATTCATTTTGATGTTCCTGAGCTTAAAAATGTAGAACGCATTTTGATTTTAGCATGTGGCACTTCGTGGCATGCAGGGTTTCTTGCAGCTTACATGCTGGAGGAAAAAGCCCGTATTCCGGTCAATATCGAAATATCTTCTGAATTTCGTTATAAAAACCCAATTGTTTCGGCAGGAACTCTAGTCATAGCAATCAGCCAATCCGGAGAAACTGCAGACACTGTAGCTGCCATTAAAGAATTGAAATCTAAAGGAGCTAAAATTTTGAGCATTTGTAATGTTGAAAATTCTACGCTCTCAAGAGAATCTCATTCAACAATTTATTTACATGCAGGGCAAGAAATTGGCGTTTGTTCCACAAAAGCTTTTACAAGTCAAATGGTTGTCTTAAGCTTATTCACCTTGATGATGGCGCGCATGCGACACATGGGACTTGAAGAGGGTGTTAACTTTATTCATGCCTTAAAGAAATTGCCTGACCAGATTATAGCTGTATTGGAACAAAAAGAGAAAATTGAAGCGATTGCAGTCAAATATGCTCATTATGAAAACTTCTTCTTTTTGGGTCGAAATTATATGTATCCAACAAGTTTGGAAGGGGCTTTAAAATTAAAAGAGATTTCGTATATCAATGCAAATGGATATCCTGCCGGTGAAATGAAGCATGGGCCGATTGCTTTGATAAATGAAGATTGTCCAACAGTTGCCTTATGCGCTAATAAAGCAACCTATTCTAAATTAATCAGCAACTTAATGGAAATTAAAGCCCGTAATGGCAAAGTAATAGCGATTGCAGAAAAAGGATCTAATGGTCTTGATAAAATTGCTGATGAAATTATTTATATTCCTGAAAACATCGACGAGCTGCTTTGTATTCCATCGGTTGTCGTCACCCAGCTTCTTGCTTATTATATAGCAAAAATCAGGGGAGCCGATATCGATATGCCACGAAACCTTGCAAAGTCTGTGACGGTAGAGTAGCTTTCTTGTAAGTTTTTTACACCACAAAGGCCACAGAGAACACAGAGAGAGAGAGCGAAGAGCAAGGTCCAACGTATTTCCTTTCATTTTTTTACCGCGAAGACCGCGAAGAAGCGCAGCTACGCTGCGGGAAGAAACGCGAAGAAGCGCGCTAAAGCGCGAAGAGGAAGAAAACCTAAAGATTTATTTTTATCCCTCTTTGCAAATTGCAAAGTGGGTGATTAGTAAAATTGTTTTGTCAAAAACAATTTTAAATAAGGGGCTTATTATATGACTTTTGAAATGCCTTCTTCTTCGCGCTTCAAGCGCGCTTCTTCGCGTTTCTTCCCGCAGCAAAGCTGCGCTTCTTCGCGGTCTTCGCGGTAAAAAAAGCCAACAAAAGCGCTATATGATGTGATCTCTGTGTTAAAAAAAATAATAGACTTATTAGTTCAAAAAACTTATAATATTATTATTAAATCAAAAATTATATGGTGTTATTGTGAAACAGAATGGAACAGTATTTGGCGGCACACTCCTAGTTGCCGGAACGACGATTGGCGGAGGGATGCTAGCATTACCTGTCTTGACGAGTTTAGGAGGATTTGTTCCCTCGCTTGTGATTTATTTTTGTTGCTGGGCTTTTATGGCAGGAACTGGTCTCTTGTTTCTGGAAGTCTCTCAATGGACAAAACAAGAATCAAATATCGTCACAATGGCGCATAAGACTCTTGGTACACCAGGAAAAATTGCTGCTTGGATCCTTTACCTCTTTTTATTTTACTGCTTAACTTTAGCCTATGTTGTTGGCTGTGGTGATATGGTTTCAAAAAGCCTGTCAGGATCCATACCTACATCAGCCGGCTCCTTTATTTTTGTTGCCTTCTTTGCACCCTTTGTTTTTTTAGGGACAAAAGTTGTTGGGAAATTAAATATTTATCTTGTTGCAGCTCTTGGCTTTTTTTATTTTGCCTTCGTTTTTTTAGGTTTTCGTTTCATAAAGTTTGAATTGCTAAGTTACTCCAACTGGAGTCTTTCATTAAAAGCGCTGCCTATTGCTTTTACAGCCTTTGCCTATCAAGGTATTATTCCAAGCCTTCTTCATTATATGGACAATGATCAACTTAAAGTAAGAAAAGCCATCATTATAGGAAGTTTTATTCCTCTTTTTGCTTATACCATTTGGCAAGGACTGATTCTTGGAATTGTTCCAACATATGGGATGGGAGGTCTTGCACAGGCCTTGGAAAATGGAGACAATGCCGTTTATCCTTTAAAAAACTTTATTCAAAGTTCGTGGGTATATCCTATTGGTCAATCCTTTGCTTTTTTTGCCCTATTAACATCCTTTTTAGGGGTCACATTAGGTCTCTTAGACTTTTTAGCTGATGGTTTGCAAATTAAAAAAACCAAAACAAACAGGCTTTTTCTTTGTTGCTTAATTTTTGTTCCAACATTATTCATAGGATTTTTACAACCGGGGTTATTTTTACAGGCACTTGATTATGCAGGAGGTTTTGGATGTTCGCTATTGCTTGGACTTTTGCCGATTCTCATGGTTTGGCGTGGACGATATTACCTTGGATTTAAATCAACCTATACTGTTCCCGGTGGAAAAATCCTGTTAATTTTAATGTTTTTATTTGTTTCCTTTGAACTTGTCTTTGAAATAATAAAACAATTTGTTCCGTAAGATATACGCAATAAAAAAAGAGGCAAAGTTGCAAAGGCGCAAAGGCTAAAAACATCCTCTTTTACTTAAAGACATTCTTAACTTTGCACCTTAACGACTTTGCCTCTTAATCAAGCCATTATAATACTATTAATAGTAATAGTAATATAATGGACTAGAGTAGTAATAAGGAGTGGTGTAGTAATCATAGGTTGCAGGATAATAATATGTCGGATAGCTTCTATAGTATGAATAGTTATAGGGATATCCGCCGTATCCTCCGTAATTATAATAGCTTCCGCCCCAATTACCGCCATGTTTATGGTGTCCGTGATGATGTTTACCACCACCATGGTGCTTACCACTACCGCCATGGTGCTTACCACCACCGTGACCACCCCCACCTTTACCTCGTCCACCACCGTCTTTAGCTAATAAGTCACCCGCACCAAATAGCATAAGAGAAATTGTTGCTACAAAAAACGATAGTAAAGAAAGATTTTTTTTAATGTTCCACATATAAAACTCCCCCTAAATTATAAAAAATCCCTTTTTTATAAAACATGGTGCAACGCTAAAAAGGTACGATTCCGAGGGAATCAAACCTTAATGCGTTACACCATAATTTTTAGAACTCGAAATAAACTCCAGCACCAGGGTTCGTATTGTAATAATATGGATCATAATAAGATTGGTTATAATAAGAACCGCCCCGGCTAGAAGGATACCCTGTATCTAGGTAGAAATAATTTCCGCCACCCCAATCACCACCTCGGTTCCAATCGCTATGACCCCAGTCGCCACCACGATGACCCCAGTCTCCGCTACCATGATGACCACCGCCACCACTCCAACCTCCGTGACCGCCTCCGTGACCGCCTCCGCCTTTGGCTATAAGTGACGATTCAGTTGCTGAAATCGTGGTTAAAGGTAATGCTGCTAAACAAAATAAAAACGCTAGATGAAATAAACTAGATTTAATCATAGAACCTCCGATATATCAAATATAGCAAATAATTAAGAAGCTAGTGGAGGAAAATCAACGATGCATTAAATCCTTAAGAGGATTTTATTTTGAAGTTAAGGTAACGATATTATTAACTTGGCTACCTTTAATAACTTCACTTTATGCTTTGAGTTTTAATTCTCAAAATACGTGATTAATTACCTCACACTAGCAAACATCGGTTGATAGTAAACACTATATCAACCCTCTCATAACCTCATTATAACTAAAATAATATGTTTAGTCAATAATTTGAAAAAAATAATTATAAATAATTATATTGAATTTAAATGTTGAAAAATTATTAATTGTTTTAATTTATTGTTTTAAAAAATTTCTAGTGGAAATGTGGTGGTGGGGAAACTTTTTATGAGGTCAATTGACCCCATAAAAATTTGGAAATCAAATGTTTTCCTGGATTTTTCTCAAATTTTCCTTGAGAAGGGGATTGTTAGGATAGTTTTCAAGTAAATCTTTGGTAAGCTTAGCAGCTAATTCAAAATTCCTATCTTTAAAGGCTTTTCTTGCAAGGAAGGATCTGGCCTCAAGAGACTTATCTGAAATGATTTCGTAAATACTAGTTGCAAGCGCAATATTTCCATTTTCAAATGCTTCTTTTGCCGTCATTTCCTGTACTAAAATTGTAAGGTCAGCAGTTTGATGTTGTTTTGCAGCAAATTCAACAGCTGCTTTATCGTTGCGATTTTTTCGTAGAATTTTTGTGAATTCAAGGGCAAAGTCTGCCGGAAAATCAACTGGGAAAACATCCATTTTATGAAGCGCTAGAGCCGATTCAGTCCAACCGGCGGCAAGTAGAATAGCAGTAAAAGCCTCTTCACTCTGCATTAAAGCTTTTATATCCTGAGGTATAAGGTTGTTGGGCTGATTTAAGCTAACGAGCAACGGGTGATCATTTGTTTGATATTCTGGAATGGGTGGATTGGCCAAGCCATTTTTTTGAAAAGTTAGAGCTTGTAAAAAAGCAAATTCCAATCCTGGATTCATGGTATTGTCCTTGAATGGACTAGTTTGAATCAATGTTAAGGCTTTTTCTTTATCATTTTTCTTTAAGGCATCAAGAAGCGATAACCAATAGGTGATTTCATCATTTGCAAGGTATTCTTGGTTTAAAGGAATTTTTATAAATTCGCTCTGATTTACAAATTCTTGCGCCTTCAAGTTAGTAAGATAGTTAAAAAAAGGTTTTGATTGATGGACCAAAGAGGCATATTGGTTCCAGTCATTTTTTTTACCATAGATCATTCGATCAAAAAAGATTAAATTTGTCAGAATATTGTCGTGATTTATGTCGTTTGTCTCTTTAACAACTTTTAAGGCCTTTTTCCAGGTGTTGATTGCTTCTTTGTATTGTTGTTTTCGAACATACTCTTTGGCAAGCTCATCATAAAGGAAAACAGAATTTGGATTTTGTAAAATTGCTTCTTGGTAAGTTTTTAGGGCAAGCTCCCTTTTACCTAAATTTTCAAGGAGTTTAAATTTATAAATATAAACATCAAGATCAGAAGGATTTTGTTTTGAGGCTTCCGCTAGTAAGTCTAAAGCTTTTTGAGGATTGTCATGTGCTTGCATTAGAGCCAACTTGATAAGCCGTGTAATTTCTTCTTTGCCTTGAAATTTTTGATTTTCTAAAAACTCATGCCCTTCATCATGCTTTCCTATTGTGATGAGGTAGTCAGCATCAAAAAGCTTCCATGCATCTTCATAATTTTCACGTCCCACCCACTGGTTTCTAAGTTTGCTATATTCCTTGTCGAGGCCGTTCATCAAATACGTTTCTGCTGCAAGCAAAGATGCTTTTTCATTTTTTCCTAAGGCCGTTGGGTATTGTTCATTGATTAAAATAAGCTGTTGTAAATCGAAAGTTTTTTCAGCTGTATTAACCAATAAAGAAAGCCACTCCCTGCCTAATTCAGAATTAGAATCTATGGAATCAACATGCTTTAATACCATTTTTAAAGTTTCTTCATATTTTGCCTTTTTATAATCACTTTCAGCCAATTGCAAATCTTGAAGTTCACTTAATGAAATTTGATTTACTGTTTCAGTATTTAAATTCTCTATGGCAGGCCAATAGATAACTCCGAAAAAAGCAAGAAGAGCTGTGATTAGAATGATAGAAAAACCTTTTAAGCCGCGCATGTTGAACCCCCAAGCATACTAAATAAAAGTATTTTTTATACGACTTCAACATTTTTTGAAAGCAATTTACGTTCGACACCCATTTTTTTTTACCACAGAGATTACAAAGACAGGAAAGGTAGAAAGGGGAGTATGAAGTTGTAAAATTTTACTTTTTGATTTTTTTACCAGTGAGGCAGTGAGAAAGGCATGAGGACAGTGAGAAAGACATGAGGCCGTAGAAAAATCATGAACTTAAGATTGAAATTTTTTATTGAGAAGATGTTGAATAGTGACAATCGGTGTTCATTCCAAGACTCCCTCACTGTCCTCCTGTCTTTCTCACTGCCTCAC
>JBBSJT010000036.1:0-19730 GCA_038257035.1 Chlamydiia bacterium | reverse complement strand
GACTAATTTTGCCATGAATAGATGGCTTATTTATCAGGCCCTTAGCTGCCGTTTCTTTGGAAGAGCAGCGTTTTATCAGTCAAGTGGGGCTTACGGATTTCGAGATCAACTTCAAGATACAATGGCTCTTTTGTATTCACACCCTAATATCGCAAGAGAATATATATTAAAAGCCGCTTCTAGGCAATTTCTTGAAGGGGATGTACAACATTGGTGGCATGCACAGTCAGGTGCCGGTGTTAGAACGCGCTGCTCGGACGATCTATTATGGCTCCCTTTTGTCACGGCCCAATACATCAGGGTGACCGGTGATGTCAACATTCTTAAAGAAAAAGTTCCCTTTTTAGAAGCTGATATTTTAACTGAAACCCAAGAAGAAATTTATCAAGTGCCAAGAGTTTCAAGTGAATCAGAATCTCTTATGGAACATTGTAGACGCGCCGTCAACAAAGGCATTACTGCAGGGCCTCATGGACTGCCATTAATCGGAACCTGCGACTGGAATGATGGAATGAGCCATGTTGGTATTCATCGAAAAGGTGAAAGCGTCTGGCTTGCTTGGTTTTTAATTCACGTTCTGCATGATTTTGCCGATTTACTTGTATATGATGGCAAAACAAAAGAGGCCGGCGCTGAATACATAGAAAAGGCCACAAATCTTGCAAAAGTTATTGAAGCAGAAGCTTGGGATGGTTCTTGGTACAGAAGAGCTTACTTTGATGATGGAACTCCTTTGGGCTCAAAAGAAAATTCGGAAGCCTTTATCGATTCCCTACCTCAATCATGGGCGGTTATTTCGGGGCTTGGTAACAAAGAAAGAATTGCAACAGCTTTGGAATCTGCCAATAAATACCTTGTAGATGAAGAACATAATGTTGTTTTATTATTGACTCCTCCGTTTGATAAAACGCCTTTAAACCCAGGCTATATCAAGGGATACCCACCGGGTGTTCGTGAAAATGGCGGTCAATATACTCATGCGGCCACATGGTTTGCCATGGCTCATGCTAGAACAGGTAATGGAAATAGAGCAGTTGACCTTTTAAGAATGCTCTCCCCGACATCACACACCCCGACTGATCTTGCTAATGCTCTTTATAAAGTTGAGCCTTACGTAATTTCTGCAGATATTTATGATCTTGAAGGCCAGGTAGGTCGTGGTGGCTGGACTTGGTACACAGGTGCTGCCGCTTGGGTCTATAGAGTTTGGTTAGAGGAAGTATTGGGCTTTAAGCTACGTGGCAATAAATTATTTATTGATTGCGCCATACCAAAAGAGTGGGATCAATTTAAAATACAGTATCGTTATAAGACATCCCATTATGATATAACTGTTACAAACCCTCACCATCTAAGTAAGGGCACCCCAAGTATCACTTTGGATGGGGTGTTGCTGCCAACAGCAGAGATACCGTTATTAGATGATGGAACCAAACATATGGTGAGTGTTGTGCTTGAACGGTTGGAGTAATTAGAAGGGATATTAGACTAAAAGAAGGGATTTTAAAGGACTTAAAGGACAAAAAGGACTTAAAGGACTAAAAGGACAAGCCCACGGTCTTGAATATATCTTGAGGCAAAATTGCTTTGTCATGAAATAACTTTAATGATATAATTTATAAAGTTTTTTGTCCTTTTTGCCCTTTTTGTCCTTTTTGCCCTTGATCATAAAACTTTGGAAAACTCACTGAATACTTTTGAAACGTCTTCCGGATTTTCAATCCAAGGAAAATGACCTGCATTTTTAATTTCGCAAATGGTGATGTTGTCTCTATTAAATTCTTTTAAATTGCTGAATAAGCTTACAGGCGTCATGTGATCTTCGGATCCTGAAAAAATCAAGGTGGGGAGTTTGTTTGGAATCCATGTGTGCTTGTATTGAGAATCAAAATTTATTTCAGACCATTGACAAGCTTCATAATTAAAGGGTAAAGATTGAAGTAACGAAATTCCTTTTCTCAAACCTTTTTTAGTAAAAAAATAAGGTGCAGAAGCTATTGTAAGTTCTTTTAAATTTTCGTTATTAGGGTTTTGCCTGTAAAAATCATTTAGTTTTTCCGTTTCAAGAATTGGAGTTTTTTCCATCATCTTTACAAAGTTAATTTGCCAGGAGGTATCAGGGCTTGAATCCATTAATACAAGACCTTTTAATTTCTTTTCTAATAAAGGTAAACTTAAGGCATACATCCCTCCTGTGGAGTGTGCAACCAGAATAACATTTTCTAGAGAATCTACAGCCTCTATCAAGGCTTTTTCCCAATTTTGAAAGGACTCTGCATTATTTGACGTAATATTAGAGCCATCACCGGGAAGATCAAGGTGCCATAATTTTCCTTCAAGATTTAAACATTTTGTTAAATCAGAAAGAGATTCTGAACCAAGTCCTGGGCCTCCCGGAAGAAATAACCAATTTAAAGAAGCACCGGCTTTAAATTTAATGAATTGAAGACGCGCACCACTTGCAAGAATCTTATTTATCATTAAAGTTTTGCCGAATCTGCAAAAAGTTTTTTTCTTATTTCATGAGCTTCAAATTTTGCATTGCCGGAGAATTGATGTGTCTGTTCAACCAAATTTAAAACCTGTTTAATGTTTACAGGATTTTTAAATGTCAAGCGATGGTAGTTGGCTTTATGAGTGTGGAACAAATCGGATTTGTTTTTATTTGAAGGTACGAGGTTAATATCATTTGGATTTTCTTTATTAAAAACAAGGACTGCCTGCAAAACTTTATCTCCTCTTATCATAACTTCTACGTGTTTAATAAAAGATGAAGCTTCTTCTTGCACTCTCAAAATTTTGAACGTGGTTGATTCCATTTTTTCTTTAGCTTTGCTAGTTTTACCCATATCTAATGCTGTTGATGTGGGAAGTAAGCTACTTAATAAATTTGTATTAATTGATGGGTTCATTTTTTCCTTTAATAAAAGATCTTCAAGCAAAAATTTATCATAAAATTTAGTGAAAAGTCAAGTTGATTACACCTCTCTTAGCTAGATTTTCTGATGAACAAAGTTACATTATATATCTTTATTTAAATAAATCCATATAATTAACACAATCTTAACAATTTTTTGTTACAATAACATTTTAATTTCACAATTTAATTAAACCTAGGATTTTATGCTAGCTATTCAAACTGTTTTAAACCCATTAAAAAATGCTTTCAATCCTTTATTAATTCAAACCAAAGCTAGTTTTCTATCGTTAGAAAATTACGAAGACCAAAAAGAATCAATTAAAAAAATTGCTATAGATAGCTTAAAAGAACTTGCCATAAGCCTTTCTTTTACTTCAGTGACTTGTTTATTTGTGGCAACCTCTGCAATTCCTACAATGCTAGCTCTTGCTATTGGAACTGTTGCATTAAACACTATTCTTAGAACTACAAGACTTTACATGGAACTTAAACTAAGTAATGAACCTTTCAACCCGGAATCTCAAGAATTAATTATCTCTGCTCTTTTTCTAAAAAGGTTGGTGCCCTTTATTATATTTTCATTGCTCGATTTAACAACGCGTGGACTTTTAACTCATGAAGCAGGGCATGCTTTTGCAGCATTAGCTCTTTTTCAAAATGCAAAGCCTTCCATTGAAATCCTGCCATTCAGCGGCGTTACAAAAATGTCTTTTCAATCTTTAAGCAAACTTGGTAATTTTTTTGGAAGACGTAATTCTGAACTTTTAGTTTCAGCGGCAGGACCTTTGGTCGGAACTCTTCTAGCCATGTCTGATCTTAGTGTTGCACATGTTGTAAAAGATTCTAATCCTGAGCTAAATACCCAATTGAAAATGAGTGCCATTTGTAATGTTGCAGGTAGTGCTTTATATGCACTATCAGCCCTTTGGGATCGCACCTCAGGACATGATTTTGTCCATCTTTGGAAAATCGGCCAAATTCATCCAATCGCCTCTGTTGTTTGCATTATAGCCGTTCCTATTCTTTATCAAGGCTGCTTGTCAGCTTTTTCATCCTAAATACTTTTTCAGAAGCTTTCTTAAGTATTATTATCTCAATTTTGATTGTTCTTTTTTAAAGAATTGTTTATGTTGGGTGAAAATTTTCTAAATTTCTCTTAAAAGTTTGCAGAAATTAGAACTCCAAAGATAAAAATGCTCTAAAGGAAAAAATGAAAAAATCAATTCCACTCTTAACCGGATTCCTGATCCTTATTTGCAATCTTAGCTTTGCAACTCCACTTTTTTTTGACCAGCCTGAATGTTCAATTAAAAATCCCACATTCCGTAATCAAGCCCTTTTGTTTACAGGAAATGCAAATATCCCTCTTGCAGAAAAAGTTGCAAACCATTTAGGCGTTGCTTTAGGTGAGTCGGAAGTCACTAAATTCAATGATGGTGAAATTCAAATTCATATTAAAGACAGCGTGCGTAACAAGGATGTTTATATTCTGCAATCCAATTGTTTGTCTGAATCTCAAAGCATCAACGATAATTTAATGGAATTGTATCTTCTTGTTCGTACTATGAAACGCTCATCAGCTGCAAGCATTACAGCGGTCATTCCTTACTACGGTTATGCAAGACAAGACAGAAAAAGTTCTCCTCGGGTTCCCATTTCTGCAGCGGACGTTGCTCTTCTGCTTGAAACTGCAGGTATTGACAGGGTTGTTACGGTCGATTTGCATTGCGGACAAATTCAAGGATTTTTTCATAACGCTCCTGTTGACAATCTTTACGCATCGCCCCTCTTTGTGTCCCATTTTGCTGCTAAAGAATTAAATAATATTGTCATTGTCTCACCGGATGCCGGTGGTGTTGAAAGAGCTAAAAAATTTTCCGATAGTCTAAATTCAATCGGAATTGCAACTGATATGGCAATCATTAGTAAACAGCGCGCAAAGGCCGGCGTTGTTGCAACGATGAATTTAATTGGCGATGTTCAAGGTGCCGATGCGATTATAATTGATGATCTTTGTGATACTGCAGGAACCTTGGTAAAAGCTGCTAAACTCATAAAAGATAGCGGCGCAAATCGAGTGTTTGCTGTTGTGACACACCCCGTTTTTTCAGGTAATGCTTTGGAAAAAATTAAAAATTCCGTCATTGAAGAAATGGTTATTACAGACACAATTCCACTAAGAGATACAGCCCCTTCAAATATTCACTGTATTTCTGTTGCTCCCTTAATTGCAGAGGCGTTAAGTCGCATCCAACACGGGGATTCAGTTTCTGATCTATTCTTGAGCGATGCTGTAATGGATTAAATAATTAAATATAATCAAACTTGATGCTTTTAAAAAAAGCATCAAGTTTTGGTGAGTGAAAAAAAGAGGCTTGCTTTGTTTTGAATATCGTGCAATAATCAAAACAAAGGAGTTATATATGCCATCAGGAGGAAAAAGATCGGGATCAGGAAGACCAAAGGGATCCGGGAAATTTGGAGAAGAGACCAAAGCCATTAGAATCCCTGTTGATAAAGTAGAAACTATCTTAAAATTTATATCTAATCAATGCTACCGTCTGCCTTTTTACCAGCATACTATTTCGGCAGGTTTCCCCTCCCCTGCAGATGATGATATCGAAGAAATGCTCGATCTAAATGAGCTTCTAATTAAACGACCAAACGCCACTTTCTTTCTTAAAGTGTCCGGCTCTTCCATGATTAAAGCAGGCATTCATCATAATGACATTCTAATTGTAGATCGCAGCATTGCGCCTGCTCATGGCAAAATTGTCATTGCAAGCGTTAACGGTGAATTAACTGTAAAAAGATTAAGTATCCAGGGAAATAAAACCGAACTTGTGGCTGAAAATGATGATTACCCATCCATTAATATCACTGAAGAGATGGAACTTGCCTTTTGGGGCGTTGTCACAAATGTGATCCATCCATTATGAGCTACTATATTTTAGCAGATTGCAATAATTTTTACGCCTCGTGTGAAAGACTCTTCAACCCTGCTCTTGAAAATAGACCTGTCGTTATTCTTTCAAATAATGATGGCTGTGTGATTGCAAGAAGTCAAGAAGCAAAAGCTCTTGGTTTTAAAATGGGGGATCCCTATTTTAAAATAAAAGATTTCTGCAAGCAAAATCACGTAATCGTGCATTCCTCAAATTATAAGCTCTACGGAGACATTTCAAGACGTATCATGACGATTTTTTCTGAGATGGCACCTGAATGCCAAATTTATTCGATCGATGAAGCTTTTTTAAAATACCCTTCATCGCTTGGAATTGAAGAAATTCTTTTGGTTGCCGACCACTTAAGAAATACTATCAAAAGATGGGTAGGCATTCCTATTTCTTTAGGAGTAGGACCCACCAAAACCTTGGCAAAAGTTGCAAATAATTTAGCCAAGAAAAATAAAACGACCGTGTTTAATTTATGTTCTAAAGAAACACGAGATGAAATATTTAAGACTTACCCAATCGAAGAGGTGTGGGGAATTGGTTCAGGCTACCATAAGCGCCTTAACCTCATCGGGATTTATACCGTTGCCGATTTTCTAAAAGCCAACCCAACTCAAATACGAAGTAAAATGGGAGTTGTCTTAGAACGCATGCATTATGAATTAAGGGGCATCTGTTGTTTGGACTTGGAGGAAGTTGAGTCGAAAAAAAGCATTACCTGTTCCCGCTCTTTTGGACAAGCTTTAAGCGAAGAGTCTGATATTTTGCAAGCCCTTTCAACATTTGCTGCAAGAGCATCTGAGAAACTAAGAAGGCAAAAGTCTTATGCAAAAGCAATTTATGTTTTTTTAGAAAAAACAGAGACAAATTTTGATGGATTTGCCCGCCTTCAATCCAATTCGGAAGCTGTTTTTGAAATACCGACTGATGACACATCAAAGATTATTACCACAGCCAAAAAATGTTTACACCAAATTTTTCGACCGAATCAGCGTTATAAAAAGTGCGGAATTATTCTTGTAGACTTGGTTTCTGAAGAAAATATTATTCCCGATCTTTTTTGTAAAAGAGATCCAAAAGCCAAAGTTATCATGCAAACCGTAGATGCCTTAAATAAACGATTTGGTAAAAATAAAATCTTTTTTGGTGCCACCATGGGGGCTAATTCATGGAAAATGCGCGCTGATTTTTTGTCTGCCCATCACACCACCGACTGGAAACAGCTCCCTATCGTAAAAGCCATTTGAACAGAGACGTCTTTTTTTAACACGAGAGAGCACAGAGGAAGAAAGAGAGAAGACGAAAAGAGTGTAAAAAGTTTTCTGTTAGATTAGGATTTTTTTAAAAAATACTATACGTACGATTGAAATGAAACGATATTTTACCTCCTTCTCTTCTATTGTTCTCCTCTGTGATCTCGGTGTTAAAAAAAAAAGCGTAAGCCTTCCAAAAGTTATTGATTAAAAAAGGATGTGCCGCTTAAGTTGGAATCAACAATATAGGGCAAGCCGATGAAAGCAATACAGATGTTAAAACATGGTGGCCCCGAAGTTCTTGAATATAAAGATATTGAAATTCCATCACCTTCTAAGGGACAGGCTCTTGTAAGTATAAAAGCTGCCGGCATTAACTACATAGACATCTACCAAAGAAACGGAGTCTACCCGGTTAAACTCCCCTATATTCCGGGTCTTGAAGGATCAGGAATTGTTGAGGCAATAGCTGATGATGTGAATTCCGTAAAAGTTGGCGATAGAGTAGCCTATGTTCACCAACCGGGCTCCTACGCAGAATTTGCTCTTGTTGATGCCAACTTTTTGATCCCTCTTCCAAAAGAGCTTTCGTTTGAACAAGGGGCAGCATTTCCTCTTCAAGGCATGACCGCCCATTACTTACTTCATGAGTTTCGTAAAATTAAACCAACGGATGTTGTATTAATTCATGCAGCAGCAGGTGGCATGGGGCTTCTTTTGGTTCAATGGGCAAAACATTTAGGCGCGCGTGTCATTGGGACTGTCTCTACTGAGGAAAAAGCAAAAATTGCAAAAGATGCAGGAGCCGATGAAGTAATTCTTTATAGCTCGGAAGATTTTGTAACTGAAACCAAGAGATTGACAAATGGTCGTGGAGCTAATCTAATCATTGATGGTGTTGGAAAAACAACATTTTTAGCTGGTTTGGAAGCATGTGCCCCACGTGGAAACATTATAATTTACGGTGCGGCAAGCGGGCCTGTGGAATCTGTTCCTTTAACCCTTATAAAACAGCATTCCTTAACATTATCTTCCGGTACTTTATTTAATTATATATTAACTCCTGAAGAATTAAAGTATCGTGCAAATGCCGTTTTAGAAGGTATTAAACAAGGGTGGCTAAACTTAAAAATAGATGAAGTATTTCCTTTAGAAAAAGCAAGTGATGCCCAAATAAAACTAGAAAGCCGAAAAACATCGGGTAAATTGTTGTTAAAACCATGAAATTAAATCCATTACAGACTGCCATTTTAGAAAACAATATAGATTTGGTATCCGAATTAAAAGATTTAAAATGGCGTTTTGAAAACGATAAAAATGGATTTAGCCCACTAGAGCTTAGCGAATTTCTTGGAAACGAGGAGATTCAAAAGCTTTTCATCACAAGAAAGCCAAAAACAATAAGGCTGCAGTTAAAGGATCAAACCAGCCCTTCACTGATTACTGTGAATGAATTTGAAAAAATATTTAATTTAAAATATCGTAGATTTTTATTTTTTCCCTCTTATGAAACCTTGATCAAAACAGTAAAAAATTGCCCTTATTTATTTAGATTTCAATGGCTTTTCGGAAAAAATGACGAACAAGAATCTTTTTATCAAGATTTACTCTTGAACGGCCTTACAGCAAAGTCTTACATCAAGTGGATTGATCCTGTTAAGGAATATGGACTTTTTGCTGATATCGATTTAAAAGAAAAAACATTCATCGGTGAATATACAGGGGTTGTAAAACAAGTCGATAAAAAAAATCCGGATCTTAACCCTTATTGCTTTCATTATCCTTCCAAATTTTTTTCATATAATTATTTTGCAATCGATGCAAAGAATGAGGGCAATACCTTGCGCTTTATCAACCATAGCGATCAGCCAAATTTACAGCCTCTTTGGCTTGTTCAGAAAAACGTTCTGCATCTTGTTTTCATCGCCAATCAATTCATTGCCAAGGACACGGAACTTACCTTCAATTACGGTAAGGACTTCTGGATCAACCGCCAACCCAAACCATAGCGTATATGATGAATGGACCGCTAAGGAGGATCTTTTTACCGCGAAGGACGCGAAGAAGCGCGCCAAGGCGCGAAGAGAAACGCGAAGAAGCGCGCTAAGCGCGAAAAAACAAGAAAGAACGTAGAATTTTTAAGAACTTAACAACCGTCTTTTTTTTCGCAGCAAAGCTGCGCTTCTTCGCGTTTCTTCCCGCAGCAAAGCTGCGCTTCTTCGCGTTCTTCGCGGTAAAAAAAAGCCACAATAACGGTATAACGTGTTCTCTGTGTCAAAAAAAAAGTCTATGCTTTCAAAGAAGCCATGTCGATGACGAAGCGATATTTGACATCGCTCTTGATCATACGTTCATATGCTTCGTTGATCTTGGATATAGGAATCATCTCAATATCTGACAGAAGCTGATGTTTGGCGCAAAAATCGAGCATTTCCTGCGTCTCTTTAATGCCTCCAATTAATGATCCGCCAATTGACCTTCTACCAAAAATCAGGCTTGTAACTGATGGTGATGGATGAGGATGTTCTGGGGCTCCGACCATGCACATTGTGCCATTCATTTTAAGCTGATTTATAAAAGGGTCCAAGTTATGGGATGCTGCAACGGTATTTAAAATAAAATCCAAACTACCAACATGTTTTTTCATCTCTTGGCTATCTTTTGAAAGGACAACTTCGTCAGCTCCAAGTCTTTTTGCATCTTCGATTTTATTTTTACTTGTTGTAAACAGCACAACATACGCACCCATTGCATGAGCAATCTTAACAGCCATATGCCCAAGACCTCCAAGACCTACAACCCCAACCTTTGATCCTTTTCCAATCTTCCAATGTTTTAAAGGCGAGTAGGTTGTAATTCCTGCACAAAGAAGCGGTGCGACACCGGCAAGATCTGATTCCTTAAATTCTTTTGGAACTTGCAAAACAAATTTTTCATCAACGACAATATTTGTTGAATAGCCACCAAAGCTGCGTTCTCCGCTTTTAAGTTTTCCGTTGTAGGTTCCAACAAAACCCTTCTGGCAATATTGCTCAAGGTCTGCTTTGCAGTTTGGGCAAGATTGACATGATTCTACCATACAGCCAACAGCTGCAAGATCGCCTGGTTTAAATGCTACGACTTCGCTTCCAACTTTTGTGACACGTCCAACAATTTCATGCCCTGGCACTACAGGGTAAGTCGTCCCCTTCCATTCATTTCTTGCTGTGTGCAGATCTGAGTGACATACACCGCAGTAAAGAATTTCAATTTGAACATCGTGGGGTAAAGGCTCTCGTCTTTCAATCTCAAATGGCTCTAGAGGATTAGATTCACTTTTTGCGGCATATGCTGCTGTTTTTAAACTCATTTCAAGAACCTCTTTTTTAAAAAAATTATATTACGTTAGATATCGCATAACTTTTTAAACTTATCAATAAAAAATAGAAAAATTCTATTCTAGAGGTGTCAATTGGGATTCAATTTGCGAGGGGTAAAGAGTTCTTGCACTACCCGTATAAAGATCAACACCTGTTCCAATAACTCCTATACCGGCCCCTACTCCAAGTCCGATAAAACCTCCAACAAAAGTAAAAGCCGGGAGTACAAAAACGCCACCGGTTCCCTGAGCTGACAAAATGCCAACCGTTGCGCCTACAGCAGTTCCTGTAACAGGGAATAAGAAATTAGAGCTTAGGTAGAGCGGACTTAATTTTGATTCAATGGAATATTGTTGGTTTTCATAACCTTCTTTTTCTAAAAGTAGGGTATGAGGAATTTTACGTTCCACTTTGATTTTTAAAGGTGTAATACCTTTGTAGGCATCATCCAGATAAACATATGCTCCACTTGGATTCGATGCAATTTCAACCTCTTGGTAAGGCGAGCGAGTAATGGTACAGCAACCTGTCAGAAAAAAAGAACAAAGAATTAACATACAGATGATTTTATTATTCATACTTAAACTCCTGATTAAAAGAGTTAAAGCTTAACATAAATCCATAAGAAATCAAATTAAAATAATTTACTTTAAGCTTCGGTAACTACTTTAGAATTGTCCAGAATAAATAACCTTAATGAAATTAGAGATAAGGCAATTATGAAAAGAGAATAAGGAAGAGAAGATACTACAGGTAAAAGCATCAAAATCGAACCTATGATTGAAGCTATTCCAAATTCTAACGATCCAAAAGCAGCAGAAGCTGTTCCTGCAACTGTTGCAAAAGGCTCTAGGGCTAATGAAGCTGTTCCACCTACTAAAAACATGGATCCTGTACAAGCAATGCTCATCGGGATCAAAAAGCCTGATAAACTAGGCCCATATATGAAATGCCAGATCAGCATGGAACATCCACCAAGAAACATCAGGCCAATCCCATAGATAATTGTTTTCTGAACACCTTGTTTTTCGGTTATTTTTCCACCAATAAATCCTCCAAGTGCAATAACACTTCCAAATGAGGCAAAATAATAACCAAATTGATGAGAGGGCACCCCGTGTACATCAATAATCATAAATGGAGAAATTGAAAAAAAGCAAAAAAAGACAGATTCTGCACAACCTGCAATTAATGCGAAAATAAGAAATTGTCTATTCTTTAAAATGTTAAAATAGCGCTTAAAAACTTGTCCATCAAATCTAACACGCATATCTTTTTGATGTGTTTCTTCTATGAAAAACTTTGTGATCAAGACGGAAGAGAAACCTATTAAGGTTAAAAAAACAAAAATTGATTGCCAACCAAAATAAAGATTTAAATAGCCTCCAAGAATAGGTGCAAATGTAGGAGATATTCCGATGGCGCCGTTTAGAAAGCTATAAATTTTTGCACCTTCATTACCAACATATAAATCTCTTACAAGGGCAAATGAATTGACTAACATGCCGCAAGCGCCAAAGGCACTAATCAAACGTGCAACGATCAACCAGGAAATTTGACCTGAAAAAGCACAAATTAAAGAACCTGCTCCGAAAAGAAAAGAAGAAGCATAAAATATTTTCTTTCTTCCAAATTGGTCAGAAAGAGGACCTATAAAAAGCTGACCAATTCCTGTAACTAGTAAAAATAAACTAAGCGTTAATTGGATAAGATTTGGTGTTGTGTCAAATATTTTTGTCATTTCAGGAACAATAGGAATGTAAATGTCCAAACCAAAGGCGAAACTGAAGACAAACGGAGTTAGAATTAAAACAAGTTTAAAAATAGAATAATTTTTCATAAAACTTAAGGATAAGGGATTTGCTATTTATTGTAGCAAATCCCTAAATTTAAGGCAATTGTATAATCATTATTTTATTTTATGATCAACAAGGAAGCTTATTTTGGCATTAACGCGGTATTTTTTAATTTTATTGTTTTCTACAAGTCCTTCGATATAGGAAACATTAATTTGTTTGATATCTTTGACTGTTTTTGCAGCTTCGGCCACACCTGCTTGCATTGCATCTTCAATTGTTTTTCCTTCGCAAATGACTTCGATAACTTTTACAATTGACATACTAAACTCCTATATATTTTAAGGTTATTCTTTAAAATAATTTTTTACATCATTTGCCGCAACCCCTTTTTTTTTCCACCACTAAGGGGGACCTCTTTACCACGAACTCCACCTTTCGTTACAAAAGAAATATACCGCTAAGGAGGACCTTTTTACCGCGAAGAACGCGAAGAAGCGCATGCTTCGCTGCGGGAAGAAACGCGAAGAAAGCGCGCTTAAAAGCGCGAAAAGAAGAAGGAAAAGCGTAAGAGTCTTTTTCATGTTTTGTTGTTTTACTCGCGCTTTTTAAGCGCGCTTTCTTCGCGTTTCTTCCCGCGCTTCAGCGCGCTTCTTCGCGTCCTTCGCGGTAAAAAGGTCCCTCTTAGCGGTTGAAAAAGGTCCCCCTTAGCGGTTGAAAAGGTCGACCTCAACGGTATAAATTACGGGTGGAATTATAATAAGTTTTTTATTATGATTGGATAGTACAAATTTGGGATAAACATGAAGACAATTATTAGCCTGCTAGAAGAAAAATTTAAAAATGCTGCCTTAAAAGCCTTTCCATTATTAGAAACTGAAAAAGATTTTATTGAAATTGCTTTAAGTAAATCGGAAAAATTTGGGGATTATCAATTTAATTCAGCAATGAAATTAAGCAAAGTTTTACAAAAAAATCCAAGACAGATTGCAGAGGCTATTGTTTCTTTTGTGGAATGTGAGGCCTTGATATCAAAACTTGAAATAGCAGGACCAGGATTTGTCAACATCACTATTGATCCAAAATATTTAGAAAAGCGTTTAGGTGAATTTTTTAAAGACCCCCTTCTTGGAATAGACAAGCCTGTAAAAAAACAAAAAATCGTCATCGACTTTTCCTCTCCGAATACGGCAAAAGAAATGCACGTTGGACATCTTCGCTCTACCATCATCGGCGACTGTTTAGCAAGGCTTTTCGAATTCATGGGTGATGATGTCCTGCGTATCAATCACCTTGGAGATTGGGGCACTTCTTTTGGCATGTTAATTGCTTATATGAAACAAAATGCGGCTTCCATTTTGGATGGAAAGGAAAAGACCGATCTACAATGTCTTATGGCCATGTACAAACAGGCAAAACAAAAATTTGATCAAGATGCTGAATTCAAAAAAGCTTCCCAGAATGAAGTTGTCGCCTTGCAAAGCGGCCAAGCTACTGCTTTATCTGCATGGCATCTGATTTGTGATATTTCTAGAAAGGCATATCAAGAGATTTATGATATTTTAGATATTAAGTTAATCGAACGAGGGGAATCCTTTTATAACCCGATGCTTGAAAATGTTGTTAACGAACTTGAAGAAAAAGGCCTTATTCAAATGTCCAACGGGGCAAAGTGTATCTTTTTAGAAGGATTTCAAAATAGAGACGGTGATCCTTTCCCACTCATGATTCAAAAATCTGATGGCGGTTATAATTATGACACAACCGATATGGCTGCCATCAGACAACGAATTTTTGATGAAAAAGCTGACAGACTCATTTATGTAACTGACAGTGGTCAGGCAACTCATTTTGAAATGATTTTTCAGGCCGCAGAAAAGGCGGGCTATTTGGATCGATCCAAGGTAGAAGTTAATCATGTGCCTTTTGGACTTGTGCTTGGCCTTGATGGCAAAAAATTTAAAACGCGATCAGGTGAAACAGAAAAATTGATCGATTTGATTACAAAAGCAATTTATGAGGCTGAAATCATTCTTGACTCCAAAAATCCTGAAATGAATTTAAGCGAAAAAGAAAAATTAGGCAGGGCTTTGGGCATAGGTGCAATCAAGTATGCTGATTTATCTTGTAACCGCATCAGCGATTACACCTTTAGTTACGAGCGCATGCTTCGTTTTGAAGGCAACACCGCAGCCTTTTTGATGTATTCTTATGTACGCATTGCCGGCATCAAGCGAAAAACAAATGTCGATATTGAAAAACTAAAAACAACTGCTCATATTCAGCTAAAGCACCCATCAGAAGTTGCTTTAGCACTACATTTAAGCCAGTTTGGCGAGATGGTTCAAATTCTAGCTAAAGATTTATTGCCAAATCGTCTGACAGATTATCTTTATAGCCTTGCAGAAAAATTCAATGCCTTTTATCGCGACTGCCCTGTTATTGGATCACCTGAACAAGATTCAAGATTATTGCTGGCTGAGGCTTGCGCCATCACGATGAATAAAGGACTTGAGATCTTAGGCCTCACCGTCGTCAACAAGATGTAAGGGTAAAATTTTTAACCACAGAGGCCATAGAGTTCAAGAGACGAAGTCGACAGCTTTTTATTTCGACATAACCTCAAAACCATCGAAATTCAAGCTCTGCCGAAGGACTTTCCCCGAGGAATGGTCTTTCAATATAGCTTAAATTTATATCGTTCTCTAGTCCTATATAAAAATGGTCAAAAACTTAAATATTGAATTAAAAACACAATAACCAAATCCCTACTACCAATCCAATGAGAGCACCAATCAAAATACAATCGAGTAGATGAGGAGCACCAACAACAAAAAAGTAATCGTCTATAGTGCCTATAATTCTAAAGAGTAAAGGCTTATACTCAGAGATAACCTTAACTCTAGGCTCTATAACCTTAACGGCAAGTCGACCACTTTCTACAGCAGCTTCAATACTCCAAAGATCTGTTGTTGTTTTAGTATGCGCTCCAGCTAGAACGAGATTCGGTATTGATGTAGCCTGATTTGGTAGGTAGGGTTCCGTGTTTGTTGTGTTCACCCATTTTGGCTGTTTAGGCTTAATGCCTGCTGTGCTAAATAACCACTCGTGCCACACTTCAACATTTAACATTGTAAGTTGCTCTAATCCTTTGCCATTGTTAGCTTCACGGAGCAAGAAATCAAGCCCCTGGCAATCGCGTAATTGCGACAGAACCTCTTCAATAAATTGTTCCTTAGTGCATTGCGTTAAGGGCAGCCCATAAAGACGGCCCGGTATACTAGCCACACAGGCAGTGCCTGTCCACAATGACTTGATACCAGCGCCAAGTGATACATCAGATGGCCACACTTGCTCCACAGCAAACAGCGTTAAATTAAACTCGGAATCGGCGGCAATGAGAGCGGTACGCTCAACCGGCCATGCAATTTCCTCTGCAAAACCAATACGAAACGAAACCTGTGTGTGTGGCCCATCTTGTATTAAGGGATGAAATAGTCGGAGCTGTGCATCTTGCTCAAGCTGTGGCGTCCTTTTTAAAACATCTACTACGGCAAAAGGATTAATGGCCAAAACATATATGTCTGCGGTTACTCGAAGCCCTGACTCTAAGTGAGCAGCGATAATTTTTTCACCATCAAAATCAAATGAATAAAGCGCTTGCTCCCAAAAAAACTCAACTCCCAGCTGACCTAAATGGCTGACCCATCTATTGAACCAACATTCATTACTTGGACTACGCAGAAGAAGCCAACCATCTCCTGAGCCATGTACCCAGGCTGGTCCTTCTGAATCGGCTTTATGAAAATGCTTTGGCCCAGATATATAACATTTTCTAAAGAACTGTCCAACTTGGTGGAGAGAGACTCGTACCCAATCGGAACCTATCCAAGGACCAAATATTGCTCTCCACGTCTTGAGCCCTTTCTCTGTCAACCATGGTTTCCAGTATTCTGATGCATTCAAACGTGAATAATATTCAAATGTTCTACGATTTGCAGTCCACGTTTTAAGTAATACCCACACCAACATGATTTTATCAAGAAATGTCATTCTAAAAGATTTTGGTTTATTAAATAGAAAGGAATCATCACAATTTAATTCAATCTCATCAGGTAGCACACTAAACATTATTGGTCGTGAAAGGCCCTTGTCATATACACTTCCCGTTTCATCAAATGGAATATCTTTCATGATATCAAATACATTATGATACCAAGGGCCAATTCCATGCCATGAATACTCTGATGGTATGGAAACTGCGCTATTACGAGCGCTCCGGAAAAATCCACCAGATTCCTTATTAACCTCATATACGCAAACCTTATACCCCAGACGTGCCAGTTCATGCGCTGCGGTTAATCCTGCAACGCCTGCTCCAAATACTACAACCTTTTTCATTGTTCAAATCTCCAGAATTAAATCAGATCATCTCAGCATAAAATAATTCTTATTGCAGGCTCGCTTGCTTGAGCCACTAACATCTCATGCAACGCATTTGTCACACAACAAGAGACGCTCTAAACAAAGAGGAATTTTTAAAAACTACTATGTAAGCTATTTTTTGTGCAATGAGAAGGTGGGTTGGTTAAAATTATAGTAGTTACCAACACCCTTTCAATAATATTTACTTTCTCATGTTAGGCTGACGATTATGTTTAAACTGTAATAGGTTGATAGATATGTTTTTTTTCAAAGCATGGCTGCTTTTTTAAAGAAGGATAGAAAATTCAAGCTATACTGAAGAATTTTTCCTGGGGAAGGGTCCCTCAGCATAGCTTGAATTTCGATAGCTTGAGCTTGAGATAACGGATTTGTCAGACGATAAATCAAAAATCGTCAAACGAAATTGGAAACCGTTTTCATGTGACAGAGAATTACGGCAGCCAACATGGGGTTTTGTGCAAGTGTGGCATGACGAAATAACAATCAGAGAGTGGTAACTTTTCTGTAATTCAGTTCGGTGCTTGACGAATAAAGGCGGAGAAGACAGAGAGAGAGAGAGATGTAAGAAAAACCGTAATTTATGAATCCTATTGTGATTAATCAAGATTTCTTATAACAAAATCTTAAAAAAAACGGGGAATGGTAGTGGCAACGCACTGGGAATAAGCAAGTTAAATATAATAGCCTGAAAGGCAACAATTGTAAAATATATCTCGTTAAATAAAAACTAAAGTCGAGTCTGTGGCCTCAGTGCTGAAAAAAACTATAGAGGTGATGGTGTGATGGGGGTTTTGGAGGGGTGGCCTTCAACTTCCCGTACATACTTTGGTACGGCATAGCCTGGAAGCCTCTTATTCATCTCTGATATCAAATGCAGTCCTTTTTCTTCACTCACCTCAAAGTGAGCCGCTCCCTGAACGCGATCCAGTTGATGCAAGTAGTAGGGCAGAATTCCATTATCTATTAAGCAATTTGACAGGTCTACAAGTGTATCAACATCATCATTGACTCCATATAACAATACAGATTGATTTAAAACAATGGCACTTGCTTTTTGCAGTTTTTTAACAGCTTCATAAATTGCTTCATCAAGCTCGTGTGGATGATTAACATGTAGCACAAAATAAATTTGAAATCTGCAATTATTTATGATTTCAATAAACTCTTCATCGATCCTTTCAGGAATTCCAATAGGAAAACGTGAATGAAAGCGCAAACGCTTAACATGAGGGATATTAGATAGGTTAAAAATCAAATTATTAAGAACTTCATTTGATAAGGATAATGGATCACCACCGCTTAAAAGCACTTCCTGGATGGTATCATCTTCTGCAATTAGTTTAAGCTCTTCTGTAAACAAAAAACCTGTAGTCGTTTCATAATCAAAATTTTGTCTAAAGCAATAACGACAATGCATGGCACAAGCGCTCGTGGTTACAAGCAAAACTCTCCCCTCATATTTATGAAGAAGTTTAGCTGAAGATTTGCAGTTAATGTCGCCTACAGGATCTTTTAAAAAGCCATGAGTAATTTTTAATTCATCATTCAAGGGAACAAATTGTTTTAAGATAGGGTCATTTAAATTATTTTTTTTAATTTTTGAGGCAAGCCTTAGGGGTAAGTTGAGGCTAAATTTTGGCTTATTTAATAGCTCTAATTTAACTACTTCATCCAATTCAAGAAAATTAGCCAATTGATCGACATCAGTAAAGTTCGTCCTTAGAATTTTTTTCCAAGGAGCGATGCTCTTGGCCATTTTTAAATTCATGCTGTTGTCTTTGGTTCAAGAAATCTACGGGAAGTTACAATGGCACAATTATAACTTTCCCCTTCAGGAGCATACCAGTCCAAATGAAGGCCCCTTTTAAAAAGAATCACAATGCAATTCATTTTGGAAGATTTAGAGACAACTGAATGGAGAAGTTCAAAGTTAAACTCAGTTACACGCTTCTCAAAAATACTTTGATCTTTAAAACGCTTAAAAAAAGATGTCGTATAACCAACAATTATTTCCAAAGTTAAAGGGATCTCACAACTTTTAAAATTAGATAAGGAAAGTCTACTAACATATTCTTGCTTTTCAACATTATTTTTTTGTCTGCTGTTTGAAATCGCCTGTTTTTGTAAAATCACCCATTCAGAATTGAGCGTTAATTCAGCCCCAAATTCTTCCATAAGTGGTGCGTATGTATAGTAACTTTGATCCGGGCATTTTTGGTTTAACAAGAATAGATAATGCTTAATTGATAAACCTTTAGGAATCCAGACAATTAAATGGGTGTTTATCAATATTTTATCTCTAAATAAGGGACATGGGCCTTTCAATATTTCTGAAATGTTATTAGGCAATATTTTAAAGGCTTTTTCATCATCGTTAACATTCAAAAATTCATTTCCATACTGAATGACCCAATCTCTTGGATTAAATGTTACATGACTGTAAATGACTTTTTTTAAAACACCGGGTTGATTGGCAACTTTACTGCAACTTTTATTTATCAAACCAAACGAATTGCTCAAATCTTTTAAGGTTGAATTAGAAAAAATTTCCGTTGCTATGTCATGACAGAAATCTTGCTCAAATAAAGTTGATAATGGGTAATTTTGTTCAGTAATAATTTCGCGGGACCTGATCATCAAATAAAATCCTTTTTAACAGGATCATTATTACAGATAAAACCAACTAAAGTCAATCCAAATCAAACCCCCACGTTTTACCGCGAAGATCGAAGAAAAGATTATAGCGTTAGTGAGGATCTTTTTACCGCGAAGGACGCGAAGAAGCGCAAGCTACGCTGCGGAAGAAACGCGAAGAAGCGCGCTTTCGCGCGATAATAAAATATATTTTTTAAGATTTAAACCTGAATAGTCTTTTTTAATTCTTACCCGCGCTTTTAAGCGCGCTTTCTTCGCGTTTCTTCCCGCAGCCAAGCTTGCGCTTCTTCGCGTCCTTCGCGGTAAAAAAATTCCTCATACCCGTTATAACTTAGGTGCAGGATTCG
>JBBSJT010000035.1:0-19752 GCA_038257035.1 Chlamydiia bacterium | reverse complement strand
TTCGTCAAGGAGGATGCCACAGGCTGCAGGGTCAGAACGGATCGAATCGGTAACCTCCCATGTCTTTGTAATTTTGCCCCCCGATAAAAAGAAAATGCGATCAGAAAGAGATAGAGCATCGCGAAAGTCATGCGTGACCATCAGCATAGTCGTTTGATGTTTTTTTTGAATTTGTCTTAAATAGAGATATAACTGCTCTCGGATTGCCACATCAAGAGATGCAAATGGTTCATCGAGTAGAAGAATGGGCAATTCTTGTAGTAAGGCACGCGCTAAAGAAACGCGCTGCCTCATGCCTGAAGATAGTTCATGAGGGAACATCTTAGCGCAATGGGACAATCCCATTTCATGAAGTAGCTCTTTTGCCTTTTCCAAGGTTTCAAAACTAATTGAAGGTTTTTTTCCAAGTTCTTTTAGCAAAGTTAAATTGCTTAAAATGGTGCGCCAGGGTAAAAGCAGATCTTCTTGCATCATGCAGGCAATTTGAGAATGGCAAAGAAGTTTTTCTTCTGAAATTTTAAGAGTTCCTTGCTGCAAAGGCAAAAGGCCTGTCAATAGTTTGAAAATGGTTGTTTTTCCTGAACCTGACAGGCCGATAAGAGAGCCGATCTCTCCCTTTTTTAGGGAAAAGGAAAGATCGGATAAAATCGTCTTATGACCATATTTAAAAGAGATTTTATCAAAAACAACCATTTTTAGTGGCTATTTAAGAGTGTGGAAGCTTCTTCATTTGTTAGAATTTTTCCAAAGTGTTGGAATTGAATTTCTGCAACATCCATTTGAAAAGTTTTTACTTTTTCATCAAGAAAGCCATAACGCAGTCCAACAAAAGGAACGTTTCTTGTCTCACAAGTCTCTTCCAAATCCTTAATGTGGGTTGCTTTATCATTAATAAAGACAACATGGGAGGGCTCATAGTGGATTTGGTCCAATAATTTAAAAAAAGCCTCTCCTTTATGTGTCGCTGTTGTAAATAAAATCCCATCGTGAAAAAGAACCCCTTTGTTCGAATTGATGAAAAAGCAATCTTTTTTTACAGGGGAGGTTTTAGATAAATCAATATGAAGCGTTTTTAGCTGACTACTTGTACAGTTTGACATTTCAAGTCCACGTGTTGTCAATCCTATGATGTCAAATTTTTCAGCTTGAAGATTTTGAATGATTTTTTCTGATCCCTCTTCAACAATATTTACATTGGTTAAACACTGAATTGCATGCCATTCGTCCAATGTTTTATTCAAGGCCGATTTTAATAACATGCCACTTTCTAAGTATTTTTCAAATTGACGATAAAACCATTGATCACTGCCAAGTTCCTGGGATGGTTCTAAAAGAGTATTGTCAATATCGAATACAATCAGCGTATTAGGCTTAATGTATTGATGGATTTCACTCATGTTATGAATTTCAATGATTTCACTTTGCAAATTCATGAACAGTGAAAGCGTGCAAACAAATAGTGTAAGACTTTGTTTTAAAATTCGCATAATCTCTCTCTCTCTCGTTACGTTTTTTATACCGGTTATTTTGCTTTTTTTACCGCGAAGACCGCGAAGAAGCGCAAGCTTCGCTGCGGGAAGAAACGCGAAGAAGCGCGCATTCGCGCGATGAAGAATCAAGAAAAACAAGATATGATATCTTCCCTATCGCAGCATAAGCTGCGCTTCTTCGCGTCTCTTCGCGTCTTTCTTCGCGGTCTTCGCGGTAAAAAAATCCCTCATAGAGTTTAAGTCTCTTTGTAAAAAATAGGATTAGTATGATGGTTTCTAACAAATTGAGGATTATTTTGCAATTGCGAAAAATTTGAAATTGTTTTAAACTATTGTAGTTTAACAGGGATAAAATTAAGTGGAAAAAAAAGAAACTTCACAACCATTAAGCATATTTTCTGCAATGTTTCTCGTTGCAGGTACTTGCATTGGCGGAGGAATGCTTGCATTGCCGGTTGCAACAGGAATTAACGGATTTTTACCATCACTTGCTGTTATGCTGGTTTGCTATTTAGCAATGACAGCAACAGCACTTTTACTTTTAGAAGCAAGCTTGTGGATGCATGAGGATGATGTTCATACAAGCACAATGACAGTCAGATTGCTTGGCAATAAATTTAAAATCTTAACCTGGTTGCTATTTCTTTTTATTAGCTATGCATCCATTGTGGCTTATACGGCAGGCGCCGGAATTCAAGTTGCTTCAACTTTTGAATATTATTTGGGAATTCACTTTTCGAAAGATATTGGAGCCTTAATTTTCATATTGATCTTTGGAAGTTTATTTTACGTCAGTAATGTGGTAGTCGGTCGTGTGAATTCGATTCTTTTTGTAGGAATGTTACTTGCCTATTTCGGGCTGGTCATGACAGGAGTTGATGAGGTGAATCCAAAACTTCTTATAAAACGTGAATGGTCGGGAAGTTTAATGGTTTTGCCTCTTTTACTTACAGCGTTTAGTTTTCAGACGATGGTGCCAAGTTTAACACCTTTATTAAAGAAAAATTCAAAAGCTCTTCAAAAAGCAATCATTGGCGGAACAACACTTACTCTATTAATTTATTTGATTTGGCAACTTCTTATTTTAGGCATTGTACCGGTGGATGGTCCTTTTGGTCTAAAAGAGGCCCTTGAAAAAGGCGAGCCTGCCACACAATTTCTAAGAGAGCATGTAAAAGGCCATTGGCTTGTGGCCTCTGTGGAGTTTTTTAGCTTTTTTGCTATTGCAACATCTTTTCTTGGTATTTCTTTGGGGCTTTTTGATTTTCTTAGCGACGGATTAAAAATTAAGAAAAAAGGATTTGGAAAATTAGCCTTAATGCTAATCGTCATGGTGCCAACCTATATTATTGCCGTCAAATACGAGAGAATTTTTTTAATTGCCTTATACGCAACAGGTGGATACGGGGACACTATTTTAAATGGACTAATACCCGTTGCAATGGTATGGGTGGGACGTTATCGTTTAGGATATAAAAGCGATAGCGGATTGCCGGGCGGCAAGCCCTTGCTTACTTTTATTTTTTGTTTCTTTTTTGTAGCATTAATGATGGAGATACTCAATGGAACAGGCTATAGTGACACCATCTATGAACTCTATGACGTATTTAAATTTAAAGGTTAAAAAATGGGATTAGCACTAGCATTTAAAGCTTTTTACAAAGCATGGAAAGAGCCTGCAAAAGCCACAAAATTTATTCAAGATGATTCAAAGCGTCTTGAGCCAAAGCTTCTAGATGAAAATGTTAAAGAGGATCCTTCACATTTACGGCTTCTTGCTTTATTGCAGCAACAGGGACGACTTATTGACTTTCTCAAAGAAGATATTAGCGGATTTACGGATGATCAAATTGGTTGTGCTATTAGGCAAATTCATGCAGATTGTGCAAAAACAATTGAAGAATTTGTGACTATAAGGAGTGTGAGAGATGAAAACGAAGGCTCAGTGATCCAAGTTGAAAAGGGATATGATCCATCAGAGATTAAAATGGTCGGAAAAGTATCAGGAGAGCCTCCATTTTCAGGCATTTTGATTCATAAAGGTTGGAAAGCCCATAAAAAATCGCTACCTAAAAAAATTGGCAAGCAAACGAGTGAAGTCCTTTATCCTGCAGAAGTGGAAATAAGATGAAAAAAACGATTATAGGTATTGATCTTGGCACAACCAATTGCACAATGGCTTACTGCTTTTTAGAGGGAAACGAAAAAGAGATCATTCAATTTAAAATTCCTCAAATCATTAGTGCAAATTTACAGGGCGAGCAATTCTCACTACCTTCATTCATCTATTTTCCATTGAAGGAGGAACTCGACAATCAGGTTAGCAAAGCAGATTTTACAGAATTGACAAATTATACGATTGGACTTTTTGCAAAAAATAGAGGCGAAGAACTTCCACACCGAGTTATTGCATCTGCAAAGTCTTGGGCTTGTTTCTCGAGGGTTGATCGGAGAAATCGCTTTTTACCCCTCCATTCAGTTGAAAAAGAGACTCTTTTAAGTCCCTTGGAGGCCTGTTCTGCATTATTGAAACATCTTAAATGCGCTTGGGACTTTAAAATGCCAACTTCATCTTTTAATGAAGCTGAGGTTTTAATTACTGTCCCGGCATCGTTTGATCCTAGCGCAAGAGAGTTGATTAAAGAGGCGGCAGTGCTTGCAGGTTACCCTGAAATTGTGCTTATTGAAGAGCCTTTAAGCGCATTCTATGCATGGCTTCATCGACAAAACGACAATTGGCGTGAATCTTTAAAAGTAAATGATTCATGTCTTGTAGTTGATATTGGCGGAGGAACAACAGATTTTAGTTTAATTTCGGTTGAAAATGAAAACGGAGATTTAAATTTAAAACGCGTTGCTGTTGGTGATCACCTACTCCTTGGCGGGGACAACATTGATTTGACTTTAGCCTATTTTGCTAAGGCAAAATTTGAAGATGCAGGACATGAGATCAGTGATGTACAATTACAATCACTTATTCATGTTTGCAGGCAGGCAAAAGAAAAATTACTTGGAATGGATCCTCCAAAAAGCGTAGACATAACTTTGGTTGGAAAAGGCAGTAAACTCATCGGTTCTCTTTTAAAAACAAAATTAACGCTTGATGAGGTAGTAAGCCTTGTTGTTGATGGATTTCTACCTCTTGTTGGTACTGAAGAGCGGTCTGAAACCGTTGGTAGCTTTGGACTTGCCGAAGTTGGATTACCCTTTGCAAAAGATCCACGTATTTCCTGCCAGCTTGCCAAATTTTTAGCTATTTGTGGTAATGAGGAGGGAAATAGTGGGAACGATTCTTTTAAAATGCCAACTGCCATTTTATTTAATGGTGGTACATTAAAGGCTGATGCCTTAAGGAATCGATTAGTCGAACTGTTAAATAGTTGGGCAAAAAAGTTAAATAAAGATCCAGTTAGAGTACTTCCTGAACCTGATTTTGATAATGCTGTAAGTCTTGGAGCTGTATATTATGGTTTGAGCCGCCATGGTCTTGCCGTTCGTGTTAAGAGTGGCACTGCAAGAAGTTATTACATCGGTATTGAGGATTCAGCACCTGCAGTACCAGGAATTGCAAAAAGTATGAAAGCCTTTTGTGTTGTGCCTTTTGGGATGGAAGAGGGTAGTGAAGCTGAGTTATCTTCCCAAGAATTTGTTTTGTCTGTTGGCCAACCTGCGATGTTTCGCTTTTTTAGTTTAAGTGCTAAAAACTTAAAAAACGGTGTAACGCCCGTTGTCGGAACAATAGTTAAAAATATAAGCCAGGAACTGAATGAACTTCATTCTATAGAAACGACCTTAGAAAAAAATGAGCTTGGAAAAATGGTTCGCGTTAAACTTAAATCGAAAGTTACCGAACTTGGATTTTTGGAACTTTGGTGCGTTGCAGATGAGGCGAATAAATGGAAGTTAGAGTTTGATGTTAGATAACTCATCTAAAAGCAATTAAAGCTTCTTGCTTCATTCGAAGATGAATGCTATAGAGGCCGTTTGCACGGCTTGGACTTAATAATGTACTGATGCCTAATTCTTCAAGACATTTTGGAGGACACTTTAAAATGGTTTCAGGCGTTTCATCAGAGTAAATAAAAACCAAAATTGCTGCAAGACCGAGCGAAATTAAGGCATCCGAATCAACTTGGAAAAAAAGTTTTCCGTTTTCTGAATAAGTGCGCATATACATTGTGCTTTGACAACCCTTGATAATATTTGCTTCTATTTTATAAGAAGGGTCAAGCTTTGGCAGTTGTTTGCCAAATTCCATAATTTTAAGGTAGCGCTCATCAGGAGTACTGCATTTGTCAAATATTTTCTTTATAAGATCTTGCTTTTCAAGGCACGTTGTAAACATATTATTTTAAAAGTGGTGGGGTTGATTTATATAGCTTGTATATTAAAGGATCGCTTTAATTAAAGGAAGAATTTTAAAAGGACAAAAAGGAATAGACAAATTTTAAAGGAAGGGACTTTTAGGGATTTTAAAGGACTAAAAGGACAAAAAGGACAACAAGGACTTAAAGGACATTTCCACCTTCTTTTTAAAAATTTTTAACCAAAGTTATAAAACAATAAAACGTTGGATTAAGAATTTTAAAGAAAGGGTATATATGTCTATAGTCCTTTTTGTCCTTTAAAATCCCTCCTACTTTAGCTCTCTAAAATTTTAGCTCACTAAAACTTTAACTTCCCACTATTTTTTCTTGACATTCTTTAAATTTATGTTAAAGTATTATATTAAACCTCTTATGGGGTAAATTTTTCATAGTGAAACGATAGAATATGGCAAAAGAAGATACGATAGAACTAGATGGCACTGTTGAAGAGTTGCTGCCCAACATGACTTTTCGCGTTAAACTGCAAAATGGCATGGTTTTAATGGCACATCTTTGCGGAAAAATGCGGATGAAAAATATACGTGTTTTAGTAGGGGATATTGTGACGGTTGAATTGTCACCTTATGACCTATCTAAAGGGCGAATTACTTTCCGCAAACGATAATATTGACCAAAAAAAAGAAAGTATTTGATTTTTTTTGGAAAATATTATAGACTAACAAGCTTTCGAGTTGGATAACTATTTTTATTTAAAGTAGCATGCCCAGATAGCTCAGTGGTAGAGCACTTGCATGGTAAGTAAGTGGCCGTAGGTTCAATTCCTATTCTGGGCAGAAAGAAAAAATCAAAATTAAAAAACAAAATAAGATTTATGGTAGGTTTTAAAATCTACCAAAAAACTACAAGCCAAACGGGAGAGTAGAAAATGGCGAAAGAAGCATATAAGCGTAACAAGCCTCATGTCAACATCGGGACCATTGGCCACGTTGACCACGGTAAAACAACCTTAACAGCCGCAATTACAAAAACTCTAGCAGAAGCTGGCGGGGCAAAATTCAGAGACTATGCGTCTATTGATAATACACCTGAAGAAAAAGCACGCGGAATCACAATCAATTCATCTCACGTTGAATATGAGACTGCAAACCGTCACTATGCGCACGTAGATTGCCCAGGTCACGCCGATTACATCAAAAACATGATTACTGGTGCTGCTCAAATGGATGGAGCAATTCTTGTAGTTGCTGCAACTGATGGAGCGATGCCTCAAACTCGTGAACATATTCTTCTTGCTCACCAAATGCAAGTTCCTCAAATTGTTGTATTTCTTAACAAATGCGACGTTATGGGTGAAGCAGACCAAGAACTTCTAGATCTAGTTGAAATGGAACTTCATGAATTATTAGAAGCAAAAGAATACATGAATGTTAAAATCATCCGTGGTTCAGCGCTTAAAGCACTTGAAGGCGATCCGAAATGGGTAGATGCTATTAAACTTTTAATGAAAACTGTTGATGAAGAGATCCCAACACCGGCTCGTGAAGTTGACAAGCCATTCCTTATGCCTATTGAAGACGTATTCTCCATCTCCGGTCGTGGTACAGTAGCTACTGGCCGTTGTGAGCGTGGCGTTGTGAAAATCAACGACAAGTTACAACTAGTCGGTCTACATGACACAAAAGATACAACAGCTACTGGTCTTGAAATGTTTAACAAGTCTATGGACGAAGCTCGTGCCGGCGAAAACGTTGGTATTCTTCTACGTGGTATTGATAAAACTCAAATCGAGCGTGGAATGGTTCTTGCAGCTCCTGGTACATGCACACCGCATACAGAGTTCAAAGGCCCAGTTTACGTATTAACTAAAGAAGAAGGCGGACGTCATAAGCCATTCTTTACTGGATACCGTCCACAGTTTTACTTTAGAACAACAGACGTAACTGGTTCAGTTGAGTTACCGGCGGATGTTGAGATGGTTATGCCTGGTGATAACGTTGAAATTTCAGTTAAACTGATCAACCCGATCGCTATGGAAAAAGGTATGCGTTTTGCTATTCGTGAAGGTGGCCGTACAATTGGTGCCGGAACAGTATCTGAAATCATCAAATAATTAAATGAAACAGTAAAATATTACTGTTTCGTTTTATCCCCTTGTAAACTTCAAGAATTTTTACAAGGGGATTGACTTAAGGGTGGGTAGCTCAGTTGGTAGAGCAGCGGTCTCCAAAGCCGCTTGTCGGGGGTTCGAGCCCCTCCTCACTCGTTTGATATGCCATAAAGGCGACAAGTACATCATGTTTCTAAAATTGATGCATAACATCAATATAAAGAAATAGTGTACTTCCCTAGCGAAAACTTGTCTTAAGCGAGGTGTAAACATGTCAGTGGAATTGAAGACTATGGAAGTAAAAAAAACACAACAGATACCATCCGGCATTAGCAAGGGTGTTAAAGAATCTGAGACGAATGGTCGCCAAGCGAAAAAATTTCAATTAATCGAATTTTTAGCTGAAGTTAAAGGGGAACTGAAAAAAATTAGTTGGACAACCCCGGCTGAATTGAAAACTTACACGAAAATTGTCATAGCGACAACATTTTGTTTTGGAATGGGTGTTTATTTGACAGACCTTACGATCCAATTGGTATTGAAAACACTAGAATCGACAATCCGTATGATTGGGGGCTAAGAGAATGAAGTGGTATGTATTACAGGTTTACTCAGCACAAGAGAAAAAAGTAAAACAGGCAATTGAAGATCATAAAGATTTTAAAGAATTTGATGAATTTCTTGAACAAGTTTTACTTCCTATTGAAAATGTCTCTGAAGTAAAGGGTGGGCAGCAGAAGGTTGTTGAGAAGCGTCTGTGGCCTGGTTATCTGATGATTAAAATGAACCTTACGGACGAAGCTTGGCTTTATGTAAAGAAAACTCCAGGTGTTATTGATTTCTTAGGTGGGGACAAACCAACAGCGTTATCTGATCGCGAAATTGAAGAAATCCTAAGAGATCTTCAAGACAAGAAGCAAAAAGTGATTCAGAAACATAAGTTTGAAGTCGGCGATCGTGTAAAAATTGTTGATGGTGTTTTCGTTAACTTTATGGGTACAGTTCAAGAAGTCTTTCATGATAAAGGTCGTCTTAGCGTACTTGTATCAATTTTTGGAAGAGAGACTCGCGTTGATGATCTGGAGTTTATCCAAGTCGAAGAAATCACGGATGACGCAGAAACTACATAAAAATTTGAATGATAGACCTTTTTTTAAATGTGCTTTGCTTAGGAAAAGTAAGTAAATGGAATTTTGAAAGAGGTCTTAACAACCTTATGCAAATAAAGGTTTTTTGAAAGCAACAGCTAACATTCAGATTAAAAAATATGGATATTAGATCTTAAGGAATATATGGCAAAACAAGTCGTTAAAATAATTAAACTGCAAATTCCAGCAGGCAAAGCCAATCCGGCTCCACCAATTGGACCGGCTTTGGGTGGTGCAGGTGTCAACATTATGGCATTCTGTAAGCAATTCAATGCAATGACTCAATCTTTAGCGGGTAACATCATTCCTGTTGTTATTTCCGTATATAAAGATAAAACATTTGATCTTGAATTAAAACAGCCCCCGGCTGCTGATATGTTAAAAAAAGCAGCTAAAATTGAAAAGGGTTCTCCCGTTCCAAATCGCGATAAAGTTGGTAAGATCACTAAGGCTCAAGTACTCGAAATTGCAAAAAATAAAATGCAAGATATGAATGCTAGAAACATAGAATCTGCTGCTATAAGCATTAGTGGAACAGCTCGATCAATGGGCTTAGAAGTCGTAAACTGAGGAAGAAAAGTAAAAGATGGGTCAACAACACAATAAAAGAACTCGGGAGATAGCTAAAACGCTAAGTGTATTAAAATTACATAGCGTTGAAGAAGCTATCGATATTTTAAAGAAATGGCCGACTGTCAAATTTGATCAGTCTGTCGATATTTCTTTAAAGATGGGCGTTGACCCCCGTAAATCAGATCAGCACGTACGTAGCACTGTATCATTACCGAATGGTACGGGCAAGCAGATGAAAATTCTTGTTTTTGCAAAAGGCGAGAAAGTAGAAGAAGCTTTAGCTGCGGGAGCCGATTATGCGGGTCACGAAGAATTATTTGAAAAAGTCAGTGCTGGATGGACAGATTTCGATGCTGTTATTGCAACACCTGATATGATGCGTGAAGTTGGTAAGTTAGGTAAAATCTTAGGTCCAAGAGGCTTAATGCCAACTCCAAAAGCCGGTACTGTTACAACAGATGTTGCTAAGGCGCTTCGCGAAGTTAAAGGCGGTAAAATTGAATTTAAGTTGGATAGACATGGTGTCATCAATAATGGTATTGGTAAAATATCATTTACTGCTGAAAAGCTAGCTGAAAACTTAAAAGCCTTTGTGCAAGCAGTCAGTCGTGCAAGACCGGCTTCTGCTAAAGGGAATTTTATCAAATCGATGGTGCTTTCATCAACAATGGGACCTGGCGTGAAAATCGATCTGCGTCCATTAAATCTACAATAATAAGGAGTGATCAGTGAGACAAGAAAAACAACTCCTTTTAGACGAGATTAAAGGGCAGATAGATAAGCACAGCACGTTCTTAATCATTCGCAATCTTGGGTTTAAAGCAAACCAAGCTAATACTTTCCGTGGAAACTTGGAAAAAGTTGGTGGTTATGTTGAGATTGTGCGTAAGCGTGTTATGATTAAAGCAGCAAAATCTGCAGGCTTAGAACTGGATATCGATGCATTGACAGGTCATATTGGTTTAGTATTTGCTGGAAAAGATCCTCTTGAAATATTGAAAGAGGCATTCAAATTTAGCAGCGAAAATCAAAAGTCGATAGAAATCATTGGTGGACAGTTTGAAGGCAAACTGCACACAGCTGAACAGATGGAAATGTTATCTAAATTGCCAAATCTAGATGGAATGCGTGCAGAACTACTAAGTGTTCTTGAAGCTCCATTAGCAAACACATTAAGCGTGATGAATGCTTTAATCACAAGCGTTGTGTATTGCCTAGATAATAAAAGCAAACAAGAAACTGAAATCACAAATAATTAAGTATATAGAGTAAAGTATAGGGGTATTACCGTGAGCAAACAAGAAGAATTAGTCAAAGCATTAAGCGAACTAACAGTATTAGAAATGGCTGAGTTAAAAACAGCACTTGAAGAAAAATGGGGCGTAAAAGCTTCAGCAGCAGCAGTTGCAGCAGCTCCGGCAGCAGCAGCAGGTCCTGCAGCAGTAGAAGCTACAGACTTCCAAATTACGTTGACAGAAGTTCCTGCTGACAAGAAAATTGGTGCTATCAAGATTGTACGTGAACTCACTGGTCTTGGTCTAAAAGAAGCTAAAGATCTAGTAGACGGCGCACCAAAAGTTGTTAAAGAATCTGCACCAAAAGCTGAAGCTGATGAAATCAAAGCTAAGTTTGAAGCTGCAGGCGCTAAAGTTTCTCTAAAAGCTGTTTAGTTTCAAAATTAAGTTATTATAACTTAATTTAGAATGACAACTGTTAACTCGGTATAAACCTCAGTATGGGCGTTTGTACCGAGATTTTTCTATTTTTATAAAAATAAGGGTGTGCTTTGAACGGTGAATGATACTTTTGCTCGTATTCGAGATTTAAGATCATGATTCTTCGTTCAAATTTCATCGTTAAATTCAGGGGGCATAATGTTGCAAAAGGCGCCACAACGTGTCGGTTTCAGAAAGAAAAAGGAAATCATTGATCTTCCTAATCTTATCGAAATCCAAGTTAAATCTTATAATCAATTTCTTCAACTCGAAAAATTTCCTGATGAACGGGAAAATATCGGTTTGCAAGAAGTCTTTAGTGAAATATTTCCTATAAAGTCATATGACGAAAAGACAATCCTTGAGTATATTTCTTATAGCTTAGGAGTTCCTAAATATCTTCCGGAAGAGTGTATTAGACGTGGTATTACGTATAATGTTACTTTGAAAGTCAAATTCAGATTGACGGACGAAACCGGTATTAAAGAAGAAGAAGTCTACATGGGAACAATTCCTGTGATGACGGACAAGGGTACTTTTGTTATCAACGGAGCTGAACGTGTTGTTGTTTCGCAATTGCACAGATCTCCTGGAATTTGCTTTGAACAGGAACGCCATTCACGCGGTCAAGTGATTTATTCCTTCCGTATTATTCCTTATCGTGGAAGCTGGCTTGAAGGCGCGTTTGATACAAATGACTTAATCCACATTTACATCGATCGAAAAAAACGTCGCCGTAAAATTTTGGCAACAACATTTATCCGCGCTTTAGGTTTTTCATCAAACTCAGACATTATTGAAGAATTTTTTAAGACTAGCAAAGTTAAAATCAAAACTGAAAAAGAATTTGTCAAATATGTTGGAAAAATTTTAGCTCAAGATGTAGTTGATGAAGATAGTGGTCTTATTTTTGGAAAAGCGTCAGAAAAACTAACGACAGCAATGTTAAAACGAATGGCTGATGCCGGCATCGAAACGATTGTGATCGCAGAAAATGCTGATGAGAGCAGTCCAATCATTAAAATGCTTGCAAAAGATCCAACAGATTCCTATGAAACTGCCTTGAAGGACTTTTACAGAAAAATTCGTCCGGGCGAGCCTGCGACTCTATCGAATGCACGTTCTGCCATGATGCGTCTTTTCTTCGATCCAAAGCGTTATAACTTAGGTCGTGTTGGAAGATACAAACTGAATTCGAAATTGCAAGTAGAAGTAAATGATGAAACTCTTAAAGTTGTCACATTGACAAAAGAAGACGTAATCAATGCTTTAAAATATTTGATTCAGTTAAAACAGGGTAATGAAGATGCCATGGTCGATGACATTGACCACTTAGGTAATCGTCGCGTTAGATCAGTTGGTGAGTTGATTCAAAACCAATGCCGTATTGGTCTTGCACGCATGGAAAAAATTATTCGTGAACGTATGAATCTATTTGATTTTACATCAGATACTTTAACTCCAGGAAAAATTGTTTCAGCAAAAGGCCTTTCCGGTGTTTTGAAAGACTTTTTTGGACGTTCACAGTTGTCTCAGTTTATGGATCAGAATAATCCAATTGCCGAGCTAACGCATAAACGCCGTCTTTCCTCTCTTGGACCTGGTGGCTTGAATAGAGATCGCGCAGGCTTTGAAGTTCGTGACGTTCATTCCAGTCATTATGGCCGTATTTGTCCGATTGAGACACCTGAAGGACCAAACATCGGTTTGATCACGTCTCTTTCATCTTATGCGAAAATTAACGAATTCGGTTTTATTGAAACTCCTTACCGTATTGTTCGTGATGGAATTGTAACTGAAGAAATTGAATACATGACTGCTGATCAAGAAGAGCGTTGTGTAATTGCACAGGCATCTTCACCACTTGATGAATACAATATGTTTAAAGAGCCGATCTCTTGGGCAAGATACCGTGGCGAGCCTATGGAAATCGAATCTGAAAAGCTCACACATATGGATGTATCACCAAAGCAGCTCGTTTCGATTGTAACAGGACTTATTCCTTTTCTTGAACATGATGATGCTAACCGTGCCTTGATGGGTTCTAACATGCAACGCCAAGGCGTTCCTTTATTAAAACCTGAAGCTCCGATTGTCGGAACAGGGCTTGAAGGACGTTCAGCTCGAGATTCAGGTGCAGTTGTTATTGCAACTGAAGATGGAGTTGTCGACTATGTGGATGGTCTTAAGATTGTCATTTCACGCGCAGACAACCGCCTTGAGAAGAAAGTTTACAATCTTAAAAAATTCCTACGCTCAAATGCCGGAACATGTATCAATCAGCAGCCTCTTTGTCAAGTTGGAGACGAAATCAAAGCCGGTGATGTTATTGCTGATGGACCTGCTACGGAAAAAGGTGAAGTTGGACTTGGTAAAAACGTTTTAGTTGCCTTCATGCCTTGGTATGGTTACAACTTTGAGGATGCGATCATCGTGTCTGATACTGCTTTACGAGACGATGTTTATACTTCTCTTTGTATTGAGGAATTCGGTGTTGAAACAAGATCGACCAAGCTTGGCGAAGAAGAAATCACTCGTGATATTCCTAATGTATCTGAAGAGGCTTTGATTAATCTTGGCGATGATGGAATTATCCGCATCGGTGCAGAAGTAAAACCCGGCGACATATTAGTTGGAAAAATTACTCCAAAATCTGAGACCGAGCTTGCTCCTGAAGAAAGACTTCTAAGAGCAATTTTTGATGAAAAAGCTGCAGAAGTTAAAGATGCTTCACTTGTTGTTCCTCCAGGAACAGAAGGTGTTGTGATGGACGTTAAAGTCTTTAGTAGACGCGATCGTTTATCTAAAACTGATGATGAAATGATTGAAGAGGCCTCTAAATTAAAAGAAATTCAGCGCGAATACAAATCGAAGCAAACAGAACTTAAGATTGAAAGAAGAGAGCGTCTTGGCGCACTCCTTTTAAATGAAATTTCTCCGGCTTCAATTGTTCATCGTAAGACTGCAGAAATGATCTTAGAGCAAGGCACTTTGATTACTCAAGAACTTATTGAAGCTCTTGAGAAAGAAAACATCGAAGATTTGTTAATGCCTGAAAATGATCTTTATGAAGTTCTTAAGCAGACGCTTCATGACTTTGAATTGTCGATGAAAGCCCTCGAAATGCAACATAAAACTGAAATTGAGTTTTTAAGAAAAGGTGATGTTGATCTAGAGCCTGGAATTATTCGTCAGGTTAAAGTCTATATTGCTTCTAAGCGTAAGCTTCAAGTTGGCGATAAAATGGCGGGACGTCACGGAAATAAAGGGGTTGTTTCAAAAATTGTTCCTGAGGCTGATATGCCTTGGATGGACGATGGTAAAACAATCGAACTTATTTTAAATCCGCTCGGTGTACCTTCTCGTATGAACATGGGTCAGCTGTTTGAAACTCACTTGGGATTTGCAGCAAAAAGAGCCGGTATCTACGTACAATCTCCTGTGTTTGAAGGATTTCCTGAAGATAAAATCTGGGAAATGATGGAAGCACAAGGGTTGCCAAGAGATGGTAAATTCTATCTTTTTGACGGACATACAGGCGAGCGATATGATAACCGTGTTGTAGTGGGATACATCTACTTGATGAAGCTAAGTCACTTGGTTGCAGATAAGATTCACGCAAGAGCGGTTGGACCTTACTCACTTGTTACTCAGCAACCGCTTGGTGGTAAAGCTCAGATGGGTGGACAGCGTTTTGGTGAGATGGAAGTTTGGGCTGCAGAAGCATATGGCGCAGCTTATCTTTTACAAGAAATGTTGACTGTTAAGTCTGATGATGTTGCCGGACGTCCTCGTATCTACGAGTCGATTGTTAAAGGGGATAACCTTTTAAATTCGGGAACACCTGAATCCTTTAATGTTTTAATTAAAGAAATGCAGGGACTTGGTCTTGATGTTCGCACAGAATCAGTGCTGGAGAATTAATATAATGGGAGGAGCAGACATGTCGAATAATCACACAAACAAACAGCAATTTGATAAGTTAACTATCAAAATTGCCTCCGATGATATAGTTCGTAATAAATGGTCGCGTGGGGAGATCAAAAAGCCTGAAACAATCAACTACCGTACTTTTAAACCTGAAAAAGGTGGATTGTTCTGTGAGAAGATTTTTGGTCCGACAAGAGATTGGGAATGTGCTTGCGGTAAGTATAAAAAAATTAAGCATAAAGGCATCATTTGTGATCGCTGTGGTGTTGAAGTTACATTATCCAAAGTTCGTCGCGAGCGAATGGCGCATATTGAACTTGCTGTACCGGTCGTTCATATTTGGTTCTTTAAAACAATGCCATCTCGTATTGGTAATGTTCTTGGCATGTCTTCCACCGATTTAGAGCGTGTCATTTATTATGAGGAATATGTTGTTGTCGATGCCGGCAACACAGACCTTGTTAAAAAACAACTCTTGACAGATGTTGAATATCGTGAAGCCCAAGAAAAATTTGGCCGAGATGCCTTTGTTGCAAAAATGGGTGCTGAAGCTATACGCGATCTTCTTGAAACAGAAGATTTGCTTGGAATGCTTACAGATCTTAAAGAAAGATTGAGAAAAACAAAATCTCAACAAGCACGTATGAAGCTTGCCAAACGCTTAAAAATTATTGAAAGCTTTACGACTTCGACCAATAAACCCGATTGGATGGTCATGTCGGCAGTACCGGTCATACCACCAGATTTGAGACCTCTTGTGCCTCTTGATGGTGGACGTTTTGCTACATCTGATTTAAATGATTTGTACAGACGTGTTATTAACCGTAACAATCGTTTAAAAGCTATTTTGAAGCTTAAAACACCGGAAGTTATTATTCGTAACGAAAAGCGTATGCTTCAAGAAGCTGTCGATGCTCTTTTTGATAACGGTAGACACGGCCATGCTGTAATGGGCGCAGGTAACCGTCCTTTGAAATCTCTTTCAGAGATGTTAAAAGGTAAACAAGGACGTTTTCGTCAAAATCTACTTGGTAAACGTGTAGATTATTCCGGTCGTTCGGTTATTATTGTTGGACCTGAATTGAAGTTTAATCAGTGCGGATTGCCAAAACTCATGGCGCTTGAACTTTTTGAACCTTTTATTGTGAAACGTCTAAAAGATTTGGGTTATGTTTACACAATTAGATCCGCTAAAAAAATGATTCATCGCCATGCTCCTGAAGTATGGGATGTTTTAGAGGATATCATCAAGGGTCATCCGGTCTTATTAAACCGTGCTCCTACATTGCATAGACTTGGAATTCAAGCATTTCAACCGGTTCTTATTGAAGGTAAAGCGATTCGCGTTCATCCTCTTGTCTGCTCAGCGTTTAACGCCGACTTTGACGGAGATCAAATGGCGGTTTATGTTCCTCTTTCTGTTGAAGCCCAGCTTGAAGCCAAACTTTTGATGATGGCACCTGATAACATTTTCTTACCATCATCCGGAGAGCCTGTTGCTGTTCCTTCGCAAGATATGACGCTTGGACTTTATTACTTAATGTGCGATCCGCTTTATTTTCCGGAACAACATGGTAAAAAGACACGCTATTTCAGAGATGCGGATGAAGTGTTGTTAGCCTTGAATGCTAGTGGAAGCTTTAACTGGTATGAAGATCAGCTTGAAGGTGAATCTGAGCATTATGGTCGAGGCATACGTATTCATGAGCAAATCAGATTGCGTACACAAGATGGAATCATCGAAACAACACCAGGACGCGTAGTTTTTAACGGCATTGTTCCAAAAGAACTTGGCTTTCAAAACTATAGCTTGCCGAAGAAGAAAATGAGTGACCTGATCATGCTTTGCTACAAGAAAGCGGGTCTTGAGGCTACAGTACGATTCTTAGACAATTTAAAAACAATCGGATTTGCAGAAGCTACTAAAGCTGCTCAATCGATGGGTGTTGCGGATGTTAAAATTCCACCAAATAAAAAGCAGATCATCGAAGATGCTCACGTCCGAGTGGAAGTTGTTAAAAAACAATATGAAGATGGTATTATTACCGATGGTGAGCGTCATTCCAAGATTATTAGTATTTGGACTGAAGTTTCAGACATTTTATCTGAAGAGCTCTTTAAGCTAATTTGTGAAGTTAAAGATGGCAAAATGAATCCTCTCTATATGATGATGGATTCTGGTGCACGTGGTAACAAATCACAGATTAAGCAGCTTGGTGCTCTTCGTGGATTGATGGCTAAACCATCAGGTGCCATTATTGAATCGCCGATTACTTCTAACTTTAGGGAAGGTTTGACTGTTCTTGAGTACTCCATTTCTTCCCACGGTGCTCGTAAAGGTCTTGCAGATACAGCCCTAAAAACTGCGGATTCGGGATACTTAACAAGACGTCTTGTTGATGTTGCACAGGATGTGATTATCACAGAGCCTGATTGCGATACATTGAATGGAATTGAAGTTTCTTCAATTAAACAAGGTCAAGAAGAGCTTTTACCGCTTAAAGACCGTATTTTTGGAAGAACTGTTTGCGACGATGTATTCCTACCTGGTGATGCAACTAAACTGCTTGCTAAATCTGGCGACACATTGACGATTTTACAAGCAGAAGCAATTGATGATTCAGGTATTGAAAGCTTGAGGATTCGATCTGTTCTAACTTGCGAAACACGTCGTGGAGTATGTGCAAAATGTTATGGTGTAAACTTGGCTAACGGAAGATCCGTAAGTCTTGGTGAAGCTGTTGGTATTATAGCAGCGCAGTCGATTGGAGAACCTGGTACACAGTTAACGATGCGTACGTTCCACTTGGGTGGTATTGCATCTGCAAGTATCAGTCCTGAATTGATCACAGAGCAAACCGGATTGATCATTTATTCTGATCTTCGAGTTGTTGAAAATGAAGAACATCAATTTGTTGTGTTAAACAAAAATGGTGCAATCAACATTGTGCGTGATGAAGGTAGAACAATTGAAGAGTATAAAAAACTCTTAAGCACTAAGTCTTTACAGCCTCTTCAAACGTTTACGGTTGAGCTTGGTACAAAGATTTTAGTTGCCGATGGAACAAAAGTGGTTTCCGGAACAAAAATTGCGGAGTGGGAACAGCATAATATTCCAATTATCTGTGATCGCCCGGGATTTGTTAAATATGAAGATCTTGTTGAAGGAATCTCGACTGAAAGAGACGTGAATAAGCGTACTGGTCAGACCGAATTGATCGTGAAGCAGCATAGAGGCGAGCTTCATCCGCAAATTGTTATTTATGCGGACAATCAATATCAGGAGTTGATCGGAACTTATCCGTTGCCATCAGGTGCGATTGTTTCTGTTGCTGAAGGCGATTATGCTAAAGCCGGTAGCTTGCTTGCAAGGTTGCCAAGAGGCGCTCTAAAAACAAAAGATATTACAGGAGGTCTTCCTCGTGTTGCCGAGCTTTTTGAAGCGCGTAAACCGAAAGACTCTGCTGAAATTGCAAAAATCGATGGTGTCATTGATTTTAGAGGAATTCAGAAGAACAAACGTATTGTTGTGATTCGCGATGAAATGACCGGTATGGAAGAAGAGCATCTTATTCCACATACAAAGCATTTGATTGTACAAAGAGAAGATCATGTTGTTAAGGGTCAGCAGCTTACAGATGGTATCGTCATCCCGCACGAAATCCTAGAGATTTGCGGTGTGCGCGAACTTCAAAAATACTTGGTTAACCAGGTACAAGAAGTTTACCGTCTGCAGGGTGTTCGTATCAATGATAAACACGTTGAAATTATTGTACGTCAGATGCTTAAGAAAGTACGCGTTATTGATCCAGGCGATACAAGCTTACTGTTTGGAGAAGAAGTTGATAAGAAAGATTTTGAAAAAGAGAACGTTAAGATCTTAGCAGAAGGCGGAAAAGCTGCACAAGCAACACCTGTCCTACTCGGAATCACTAAGGCGTCTTTAAGTACAGAATCCTTTATTTCTGCAGCTTCGTTCCAAGACACGACACGTGTTCTTACAGAAGCTGCTTGTGCCGGTAAGACGGATTACTTGATGGGCTTTAAAGAAAACGTTATTATGGGTCATATCATTCCTGGCGGAACCGGTTTTGAGCATCATAGACGTGTTAAGAAGTTTGTTGATCGTGAGTATGAAGAGCCGTTAGTATTCGATTTTGACACTGTTTTAAGTGTTGAAACCTCTCCTGCTCCTGCCGCTTAAAATTTCCTATTTGCACACGGGCCTAAAAAGCGCCCGTGTGTTTCTCCCCACCACAGAACCCACCATAAAAGAACTAGAAAGACGCGCGTAGACGCTTAGCTAAAGTGATAAACTATCCAAGAGGTTTTAGTATTATACCGTCTAAGATTTTTTCAACGCAGAGGCGCAGAGACGCAGAGACGCAGAGTAGCGCGCTATAGCGCGGAAAACAATTAATTTTTTTTAAGTCAAGATTGTTGCGAATGAAAACGTCATCT
>JBBSJT010000034.1:0-20762 GCA_038257035.1 Chlamydiia bacterium | reverse complement strand
AGCTTCCTTTGCCTCATCGCCCAAGGCAATAATAAATAATTGTAGTTCTTGTTTTTCGGGGTAGGAAACATTTTGTGCAATCATTGTCTGAATGATGCGCTCAATTCCAGTACCAAAACCAATTGAGGGTAAATCCGGCCCGCCTAATGATTTTAAAAGTCCATCGTAGCGACCGCCTCCGCCTACACTATTTTGACTGCCAAGTTCGCCTGCGGTAATTTCAAAAACAGTTTTATTGTAATAGTCTAAACCCCGAACAAGTTTTTCATTGATGACAAAGGGAATGTCCAATTTAGTTAAAAGACGCTTAACATCTTCAAAATGCTCTTTTGCTTGGGGTTCAAGATAATCTAAGATCGAAGGTGCATTTTTGTTGATGGCTATGTCGCCCTCATCTTTTGAATCTAAGATGCGAAGTGGATTTTTTTCAAAGCGTACTTTGCTATCAGAGGATAATAGCTCTAAGTGCTGTTGGTAATAATTTGTTAGCGCTTTTCTAAAATTATCGCGCGATGTTTTGTCACCAATTGAATTAATGTATACGGTCAAATTTTTTAAGTTTAAACGCTTATAAAGAGTATAGAGCATGTCGATCATTTCAACATCTTGTAATGCTGAGCCATTTCCGATGGATTCTGCTCCAAATTGATGATGCTGACGGTATCTTCCTGCCTGTGATCTTTCGTAGCGGAACATCGGTGCGATATAAAATAATTTGGTAATGCTTGCATGTGTGTGCAATTGATTTTCAATAAACGATCTTATGACAGGAGCTGTTCCTTCAGGACGTAGGGTCATTGAGCGATTTCCCTTATCTTGGAAAGTATACATTTCTTTGGTGACAATATCTGATGTTTCACCAACACTTCTAACAAAGAGTTCTGTTTTTTCAAAAATCGGGGTCCTGATTTCTTTATAGCCAAAATCTTTTGCCGTTTGACGCATCATTGTTTCAACATATTGCCAAATGGAAGAATTGCGCCATTCATTATTTATTTGTTTGATAGGAAGAATATCAAAGACGCCAGGTGGTGTAGAGATCATAGTATTAAGTCCTTATTTTAAAAGATCGAACTCATTTAGATAAAATGAGGCTTCATGTGGATCTGTGATCCAAGATAAATCTAAAATGTGATTTAAAATATCGCGGTTTTTAACGTCAAATTCACTTTTTGGCAGTTGAAAGTTTGCGTTTAGCAAAAATTGTTCAAGCTTTTCAATGACAAGAAGTTTTGTTTCATTTTGGTAGGTCATCAATAATTGAGGTTTTGGTATAAATTTCAAGTTAAGTAGATCGATTGCTTTAGTTAAACTCTCATCCAATTCTTTAAATGTTTTAGCTTTTTTAATGATTTGCATTTCGGCTCCAATGAGCTCTTCAGATACATCTTGGGTTTCTAATACTTTTTCCTGTTTTGCAAGAATTTCAAGGAGTATCGGCTCAAGACCTGCAGCTTTAACGTAAGATAATGCCTCTACAAGGGGTAAAGTTGTGTAGTCTTCATAAAGTTTGGTTAAGGTTCTTGCAATTTTTTCTTTTTCCTCAAAATCTTTTTGCTGAAATTCAATCGCAAGATCGGCAAGTTCTGCACTAAATTCTGATCGATATTCTTCAATTTGGCGATCCATGAGAGCGTTAATTTTTTCAGCAATTAGTTTTAAGGATTCACTCCTTGAGATTGCTAAATTGGAGAGTTGGAATTCCAGTGGGTGAGATGTCTCTCTTTCAGAAACAGATCCTATCAGGGAGTTTTCAAAATCCGGGCTTTTAAATTCTACTGAGGACCAATCATTTTTTTGAAATTTGCTTTGGTCGGCTTCCATAATCAAATGACTACCCAAAATTTGTCCTTCCGTATTGGAAATTACGTAGGCATTTAAAAATTTTCCAAATGGAGCTAAAGTTCTAAAGGCTTTTTCTGCTTGGATGGCAGTTTCAATTCCGTCAGATGAGTAAAGAACAAGATTTGGTAATTTTGACATCTGCAAGATTTCATGTTGAAGCCTTGCCATTTCATGGCTACTGGTTTCTGATGTTTTCATTAAATAAAGGGCGCGTCTGACATAAGTGTCACTAAATTGGTAGTAACGAGGAGCATTGTATATGTAATTTTCTGCACCAGGTCGCCTCAACCCTAGGGCCTTTGGAGGGGCAAAACCTTGATCTTTTGTTTTTTTAACAAGTTTTGCAAGGGGAATTAAAGTTCCGTTTTTGACAAGATTGACAATTTCGCTTCCGTTAGCACCATCTAAAGTATTGGAATTTACAAGCAATCTGTTTAAAGCTCGCAAATCTTCAATTTTCCTTAGCTCCATTGTTTTAGAATGCACAACAATCGCATTTTTAGGAGCAATTGATTGAAGTAAGCTTGAATCTGGTAAAGCAATGACAAGAAAACTTGAAAAATCGTGGTCCGTATAAATGCGCAGAATGTAGGGGCAATTATTAAATTGTCCGACAGAGTCAATATTAACTAAAAAAGGGTAATCTGAGGGAATGATGGAGGAAAAATTGTTTTTTAAGAAATCGGGGTTAGACCAATTTTGCGCTAACGGATTAATATGATGAATTTGTGCGTAAGTAAGTGCCATGGCAACATCGGCAACACCTTCGATTGCTTTTATTTCTTCTTTTTCAGTTTGTTCAATAATATTAACGTAAAAAACGGAAAAGCAAATGCTAAATAGGACAATTACAGCCAAAATAATAGAAAGTAGTAATTTCCAGTTACTCGGTTTATTAGTGAAGCCTTGTAGGGCTAATTTTTTTTCCTGCTCGTCAAGTGGCTTATCGTTTTTATCTGTTTCAATTGCTGAGTTTGGACCGGTCGGATCTTCGGCAAGATCATGATTGAATTCGATGGAGACAGAACCGATTTGCAAGAGATCATTGTTTTTTAATACTTTTTTTTTGAAAAAAAGCCCATTAAATTTGATCGTAGGGTCGTTTGCAACGTTAATTGCTAGAAAGTAGCCGTTGTGATCTAAAATTTTAATTTGAATAGAGTCTTGCTCTAGCTCATTTAATATCAGGTCAATATCAGGGGAAGATCCGGAGCCGATCAAAACAACCTTTTTTTCAAAGGTGTGAACAACAGGATTTAATTTAGGATTTACCGTTAATTTAATCATAATGTTTTATTAATAATCACCCTTCCTAAAAAATTCAAAAACCTGATGCTTCACGCAGGATATACCATATTGGAGATATGGAGTCAAGTTATTAGACAATATGTTACCTTTTACCGACGAGATCAAGGGTGCAAAAAAGCGAAGGAAGTTCAGAGGGTCATTAATGATATCAAAGTCTCAGATTTTTTTACCAGTGAGGCAGTGAGAAAGACATGAGCTCAGTGAGAGGTAAGGAATTCAGAGACCCTCACTTTCCTCATGTCTTTCTCACTGCCTCACTGGTAAAAATTCAAAATGCTATAAAGTGCAAAGCTAGGATCTCTCTATGGTGAAAAAAAAAGAGTGGTTGCTTAAAAAGGGTAGGCTGGTTTAGAATAAGGTTCTTTTTTTATTAATATAATAGGGACCCATTACCGCTTAAGAAGGAGCACTTTTGTGACTTCAATTTTTGAAATATTCAAACCCGCTCCCTTTATCGAGCCAATCAAAGACCCTGAAGTTGTAGCTGAAAAATACAGTTATTGGCGCATTCGAATTTTGTATTCGATGTTTATAGGGTATGCCTTTTACTATTTTACCAGAAAAAGCTTCAGCATTGCCATGCCGGGTCTTATTCAAGAACTTCATTTTGATAAAAGCCAACTTGGACTTTTGGGTAGTATTTTTTCGGTCACTTATGGTTTTAGCAAATTTGCAAGTGGCTTTTTAGCAGACAGATCCAATCCGCGCTATTTTATGGCATTCGGACTTATCTCTACGGGTGTTGTCAACATTTTATTTGGAATGTCCTCCAGCATTATGATGTTTGCCGTTTTTTGGGGATTAAATGGTTATTTCCAAGGATTTGGCTGGCCGCCATGTGCAAGATTTTTAACGCAATGGTACTCTCATTCAGAGCGTGGCTCCTGGTGGTCCACTTGGAATGTCTCTCATAATGTGGGTGCTTTTCTTATTCCATATATAGCAGGACCAGCCCTTCAATATTTTGGATGGCGCTATGCGATGTATGTACCCGGAGTGATCTGTATTTTTGGGGGGTTATTTCTGATTAACCGTCTGCGAGATACGCCTCAATCTTTAGGATTGCCTGCTATTGAAGTCTTTAGAAACGATTACGGCTCCTCCAAAGCTGTCTTTGAAGAGGAGAGTACTCTAACTTCAAAACAGATTTTGATGGAATATGTGTTTAAGAATAAATACATGTGGCTTTTAGCTTTTGCCTACTTTTTTGTTTATAGTGTAAGGACAGGTATTAATGATTGGACGGCACTTTATTTGATTGAATCAAAAGGGTATTCAGTAACTGGTGCCAATGTAACCGCTTCTTTTTTTGAGGCTGGTGGTTTTATCGGTAGTCTTTTTGCAGGATGGGCCTCAGATAGGCTTTTTGCCGCAAGAAGGGGGCCTGTTAACGTGTTTTTTGCTATTAGCATGTGTCTTTCTATTTTAACTTTTTGGATGATACCGGCCGATTTACCTTGGTTAAATACTCTGGCTATTTTTCTTGTTGGATTTTCGATTTTTGGTCCCCAAATGTTGATTGGAGTTGCTGCCGCTGAAATGAGTCATAAAAAAGCGGCCGCTACAGCCACAGGTTTTGTTGGTCTTTTTGCCTATATAGGAGCGGCAGTTGCAGGTTATCCGCTTGGCAGAATTACTCAAGAATATGGATGGGAAGGATTTTTCTGGTCCCTATTTATTTGCAGCTTTATTTCGCTTCTTTTTCTTCTTCCTCTTTATGGTGTGACTGAAAACAACAAAAAATTATAGGTACTAAAAGAATGTGGGTTCCTTTACATGTTCATTCGCAATATTCAATTCTTGATGCACAATCGAGTGTTGATGCAATTGCCAAAAAAGCAAAAGCTTTTGGCATACCGGCATGTGCTTTAACTGATCACGGGAACCTCTATGGCGCTGTCGAATTTTATAAGGCATGTAAGGAACAGGGCCTAAAAGCAATCATCGGTGTTGAATTTTATGTGGCGCCAGGTGACAGGAAAGATAAGAAAAAAGAGTATGGCGCTAGAACAAGCTACCACCTAATTCTACTTGCAAAAAATAGACAAGGCTACCATAACCTTTGTAAATTAAGTTCTATGGGCTACTTGGAAGGCTTTTATTACAATCCAAGAATTGATTATGACACATTAAAACAGCATAGCGAAGGTTTAATTTGTCTTTCCGGTTGTCAAAGCAGTCATGTAGCGCATGAAGCAATTCATGGAACGAAAGAGAGTCTCTACGAAATCATCAAATGGCACCATGATCTATTTGGCGAGGATTATTACCTTGAGTTGCAACGGCATCAAATGAGTGAAGCTGATCTGCAATCGGGTGGTATGTATGACGAATCGTGGCTTCTACAGCACTACGAAGATTTCATTGCAAAACAGAAAAAAGTAAATGAGCTACTTGTTGAAGCCTCAAAAGAATTAAACATCAAACTTGTTGCAACAAACAACAGTCATTACATTGAGCGGCAAGATTTTAGGGCGCATGAAGTTCTTTTGAATATCCAATCTGGTGAACCTGTCGAAATCTGGCAAAAGGATTCTTTTGGCAATCCTAAATTACGTATTTTAAATCCTAAGCGTAAAGTGTTTGCATCGCATGAGTACTACTTTAAGTCACCAGAACAAATGCAGCAGCTTTTTGCAGATTTACCCGAAAGCCTGATCAATACGCTAGAAGTTGCAGATAAATGCAACATGGAAATGGATTTTAAAACCAAGCATTACCCGGTTTTTATTCCCCCGAGCCTTGAAGGCAAAGAATACACTCAAGAAATTCAAGAACAAGAAGTTGGAAAATACTTGATGCAGCTTTGCGAAGAGGGCATTCCAAGATGTTATACCCAAGATAAACTTGATAAAATTAAAGAGATTTATCCGGATAAAAACCCTAATGATGTAATCAGAGAACGGCTTGAGCTTGAAATTTCCGTCATTGTTCCAAAAGGCATGAGCGATTATTTGCTAATCGTTCGCGATTTTATTGCCTGGGCTAAGGCAAATGACATCCCAATGGGTCCAGGGAGAGGTTCCGGAGCCGGCTCCATTATTCTTTATTTGATCGGTATCACAGACATTGAACCTTTAAGGTTCCATCTTTTTTTTGAGCGTTTCATTAACCCGGAACGTATTTCCTACCCCGATATCGACGTCGATATTTGCATGGAGGGACGTGCCGATGTAATCAACTATACCTTAAATAAATATGGTAAAGACAACGTTGCCCAGATCATCACATTCGGTACTATGAAAGCCAAAATGACGATTAAGGATGTAGGCCGAGCCTTAAGCGTTCCTTTGGCAAAAGTCAATGCTATTGCAAAACTTGTACCCGACGATTTGAACATCACACTTGAAAAGGCTTTGGAAAAGGATCAAGATTTACGCCGCATGTATGAGGATGATGAAGATGCTGCCCGCATCATCGATCTTGGTAAACGATTGGAAGGCTCTATCCGAAATACTGGGATTCATGCTGCAGGAATCATTATTAGCGGTCAGCCACTCACTGAATTTATACCGATTTGCAATGCCAAAGATTCCGAAATGCCGGTCACGCAGTACTCCATGAAGCCGGTTGAGCTTGTAGGTATGTTGAAAGTTGACTTTCTTGGGCTAAAAACCTTGACAGCCATTAAGGTTTGCGTTGATGCGATCAAAATCAATACAGGTCAGCAAATCGATTGGGTCAATTTAAATTTGGAAGATCAAAAAACATTTGATCTTTTGAACCAAGGCAAAACTTTAGGTATATTTCAGTTAGAATCCGGTGGAATGCAAGACCTTGCAAAACAGTTGCACCTTGATAAATTCGAAGAAATCATTGCGGTCGGTGCTCTTTATCGACCGGGTCCGATGGACATGATTCCCTCTTTCATCAACAGAAAACATGGTCGAGAGCCAATTGAGTATGATCATCCGTGGATGCAGGAAATTTTGTCTGAAACTTATGGGATTATGGTTTACCAAGAGCAGGTTATGCAAATTGCAAGCAAGCTTGCCCGCTACTCACTTGGTGAAGGGGATGTTTTAAGACGTGCCATGGGTAAAAAAGACATGGAGCAGATGGCAAAAGAGCGCAATAAATTTCGGTTGGGTGCCTCTGAAAACGGAATTGATGAAGAAACTTCGATGCGCATTTTCGATAAGATGGAAAAATTTGCGCAATATGGTTTTAACAAATCCCACGCTGCAGCGTATGGTTACCTTTCCTATGTGACAGCTTACATGAAGGCCAATTACCCTTATGAGTGGATGGCAGCTTTAATGACTTGCGATCGAGACGATCTGACAAAAGTTGCCAAATTCATCGGTGAGTGCCAGGCGATGAATATTGCCGTTTTACCGCCTGATATTAACGAAGCCAAAGACACTTTTTTTGCAGCAAAAAAAGGAATTCGCTTTGCGATGACAGGAATTAAAGGTATCGGTAAGGGTGTTGTTGAAGCCATTATTCAGGAAAGGGAAAGCAAAGGCCCATTTACCAGTCTTTACAATTTCATGAAGCGCATCGATACCAATAAAGTGCATAAAAAGGCGATCGAAAATTTAGTGGATGCCGGTTGTTTTGATTTTACAGGATGGTCAAGGGATGCGTTGAAGGAAAGTGTAGACCCAATGTTTGATTCAGCCACAAAAGAGCGACAAGATAATAAAATTGGTGTGATGTCTCTTTTTTCTATTATGGGAGATTCAAACGAAGAACGTTTTAAAAAAATGCCTTTAGTAAAAAATAAACGCACTCAATTAAATCTTCTGCTAAAGGAAAAGGAACTTTTAGGTTTCTTTCTTACAGGTCACCCGATGGATGCTTATAAAGACATTTTAACAAGATTGTCTTCGGTGCCACTTAGCGATGTTGAAGCAATGGACCATGATCATGTGTTTCGAGCAGCCCTTATTATTGAGTCAGTAGAGGTTAAAATTTCTTCTAAAACACAAAAGAAATTTGCCATTTTAACGATCAGCGATGGTATGATGCGCTATGAACTTCCGGTATGGGCAGAACTTTTTGAAGAAAAAGGTCATCTTTTAAATGAAAATCAATTAATTTATGCGGTATTACAAGTTGATAAAAAAGAAGAGCATACAAGAATCAGCTGTCGATGGTTTGATGACTTGACTTGCATTAATGATTCCATGGTAGAAACTTGTGATGTGGCTTTTGATAAGGCAAAAAATCAAGTAAAACGATTTGCTAAGATGAAAGCCGCAGACGATAATAAGCCTAAAAAACCAAAAGAGACAATTGCTACTTCTGTAACACCGGTCCAAGAGAAACCAAAGGATAAAATGCTTCAGGTTAAGTTAGACATTGATAAAGTTCGCTTAAGTCACATTTTGGAAATTAAAAAGCTTTTTCAAGATAACAGAGGAACCATACCTGTATGTTTAGAGTTTTTTACACATGAGAAATTAATCGCAACTTTACACATCGATACAAAATGGGGAGTTACGGTTGACGACCTTTTATTAAAAGATCTCAAGAAATTCCCATCATTTAAGAGCTTAGAAAGAATTTAAAATTTAATAGGAGATCAGTTTTTATGACTTTTTGTTTAAAAACTAAAAAATACATCAGTTTTCTTGTGATGAATGTTGTTTGTTTGACAGCTACAGGACATATGGATGCGGCCTGGGCCTTAAAAAAGGGACGTTTAGTGGACACTAATCAAGTTGCCACCCTGTCGCCTGCCGAGCACTATGACCTTGCACTTTCAAGTTTTGAAAATCAAGATTGGTGTACAGCTGCAGCAAACTTTCAAATTATTGCGAAATCGTTTCCTTTATCAACTTATGCTGTGGATGCACATTATTATTTAGGAATTTCATATTTCAATCAAAAGGAATTTGATTTTGCAAATGATGCCTTCAATGAATACATTGTTGCAAAAAATCATCCAAAATTTTTTATTGAAGCGGTTCAATATAAATTTCTTATTGCCGAAGAATTTAGAAACGGTGCCACAAGACGTTTTTTCGGCAAAAAGCAAATGCCTAAATGGGCATCCGGTGAGGCTTTAAGTTTAACAATTTATGATGAAGTAATTGCAGCTCTGCCTGGCCATGATCTTGCCGCAAAAGCACTTTATTCAAAAGCAAGTCTTCTGTTTAACATGAAACAGTACCGTGATAGTATCGATGCCTTAAACCTTGTGATTAAACGCTTTCCAAAAAATGAGCTTGCTCCCCAAAGTTACTTGGCTGTAAATCAAATTTATTTTGAGCAAGCCCAAGCAGAATTTCAAAATCCCGATATTTTAGCCTTTGCCGAACTGAACGTTCGACGTTTTAGAGCGCAATTTCCAAGAGAAGAAAAAGTACTAAAGGCTGAAAGTTTTGTAATGCAAATGAAAGAATTATTTGCAAAAGGGTTATATGAAACCGGTCAGTTTTATGAGCGCATTGAAGAGCCACGTGCATCTTTAATTTATTATCAAAATGCAATCCGTCAATTTCCTGAAACGGCCATCGCAGAGCTTTGTCAAAAGCGGTTGGCATTTTTAATGAGATCTAAATGAAATTTGTTTTAGCATTTCTACTTGTTTGTCTTAGTGGCTGTGGCTACCAGTTTGGTAGTTCGCAGTTTTCTTCACGTTACAACACACTCTCGGTGCCTTATGCCTCAGGTGATTTTGATGGCAGTTTTACAAACGAAATGATCCATCACATTTCGACAGGATCCATTTTTCAGTACAGAAGAGTTGGTGCAGACCTTGTATTAAAAATAGAGTTGGTTGATTTTGATGTAGAAAATATCGGGTATCGCTACTATAGAAATAAAAAAAATGAACTTACAAGAGAAACAATCCCTGTTGAAACTCGATCAACCGTTACGGCAGTTTTTTCCCTGATCGATGCCTGCACGGGGTATGAAGTGTTAAGTCCTGTTGAAGTGTCTGCAAGCACTGATTTTGATCATGATTATTACTCAACAAGGGATCAGATCAATTCCAACTCACTTGGTCAACTGACAGACTACGATGAGGCCTTGGATGCTTCTAAAAAGCCTTTATATTTCAACCTCGCCAAAAAAATCAGCGACTACATCAACGATAGCTGGTAGGTTTCACTACAGACCTTTTTTTTAACACAGAGATCACAGAGAAGCTGCATGAGAGAAATGAGAGAGGTTAATTTTGCTTTAAGGATTTGATCTTGTAGTATTTAAGAATATTGTTTTTAGCTGCGGAGCAGCGAAAGCATGTAGTCACGGGTGTCAACCCGTGGTATTAATTAAAATAAAAATTAAGCTGCGATAGCAGCGACAGATTTTGTGTTTATAAACATTTTTTTAATTGACCTGTGTGATTTTTTTAACGCAGAGACGCGGAGACGCAGAGAGGAACGAATTTTTTTTGTTCCTCTCTGCGTCTCTGCGTTAAAAAAATCACAATGTTATTAATTTACTCGTCCTACGCACTTATCTAAGGATAATATGAAAAGACCAAATGACTTCCACAACGTTAATTTTGACCTTTGTTTACTTATTGAAGCGTGGAAACTAGTAATTTTCCAATCAGGGGAAATGGAACCTGAATCCGCTGCAATGTTAGGTGCTACCAGTTCATTTTTTTATGAGTTGATCTGCCAATCCAATCAAAAAGAAACCCGTGATCAGCAACAACTGTTTTGGAAAAATCATGCGATTCAAGAATTTGGAGATTACGAAGGAGATACTTCTACTTCTGATTGGAAAGAACTGTATGGTTCAACCATGACTAATCACAAGAATACTTTGGCAAAGATGTTAGATATAACAGAGAGAATATCGGCCAATTCTAATGAAATGAAGCAACAATTTGCAGACATGAATGAACAATTTGAAGACATAAATGCACAATTAGCAGAAATAAATGAACAAGCAGCAGACATAAATAATCAATTATCGGGCATGAATTATATGTTTCAGTTGTAGCTAGCTGCGAAGGAGGAAAGCGTTTAGACATGGGTGTCAACTTGTATGCTTTGAGCTAAGCTTTCATAGCAATTGTAATTTTGCTAATTTGGAGTGCTGTGACCTGTCAAAGCTTTGTTTTCAGCCCGACCTGGCGGGCTGCTGAATCGACCTTGTCGATTCAAGTTGTTAAAAAATACTTCAAGCCGATAAATCGGGTATGCAACGCCCAAGCCGATTTGAGCAACAAAGCAGAGCCTTAAGGCACAGTACTCCAAATTTAGCAAATTATACCATCTAGTGAAATCAAAGCATTTCTTCTTTCTTCCTTTTCTTCTCTCCTCGCTCCTCGGTGGTCTCGGTGTTAAAAAAAACGTGGTATATAATAAACTTGACAATCCCCAAACTAACGGATAAACTTTACTATTTTGAAGGTTTTTATGAGTGATAAATTACAGATGGTCAATGAAGTAGATGATAGCCCATGGTATAAAAACGGGTTGGCTTTCAGCTGCACAGAATGCGGGCAATGCTGTACCGGGGCTCCAGGCTACGTATGGGTTTCAGATGAGGAAATTGAAACAATGGCAGCTCATTTAAACTTGGAAGTTAATCAATTCTCAATGCGCTATCTTCGACGCATCAATGGCAAGTTGGCATTGGTGGAAATGAGTAAAACATATGATTGTGTGTTTCTTAAAGAGCGTAAATGTTCTATTTATCAAGTTAGACCAAAACAGTGCAGAACATTTCCATGGTGGCCGCAAAATTTAAAGAGCGAACAGGATTGGGTTGAGGCTGCAAACTACTGTGAAGGAATTCGAAAAGATGCAAGCGTTGTGCCTCTTAGCACAATTCAAACCCAACTCAATATTCAGATAAATACATGAAAATTTATGTTATAGGCTCAGGAAAGGGAGGCGTTGGTAAATCGACTGTTTCAGTCAACATAAGCATTGCCCTTGCTAAATTGGGCTTTTCTGTAGGCCTACTTGATGCAGATGTTTATGGGCCATCTATTCCTGTGATGCTTGGGCTTAGACGTCTAACTCCTCGTGTTGTCAAAGAAAATGGAGAATCAAAGACTCTTCCTTTTTCTAAGTTTGGCATTCAATCGATGTCGATCGGTTTTTTTATCGAGGAAGCCACAAGTTTGTCCTTTAGAGGACCGATGTTGCATAATATTTTGAAAAAAATGATTGAAGAAATCAGCTGGGGCGATTTGGATGTTTTAATCATTGATTTGCCTCCTGGCACAGGAGACGTTCCTATTTCTCTTTCAAAACTTCTAAAAATCGATGGCGCTTTTATTGTTTCGACACCACAGGAAGTTGCCATCTTAGATGCTATCAAAGCTATTAATTCTCTTCATTTGTTAGATATCCCACTTCTTGGAATGATAGAAAATATGGCAGGCTTTACCGTTCCGGGAACAAACGATGTCTATGATATTTTCGGGAAAGGTAAAGTTGAAGAATTAAGCAGGAATTTTAATGTTCCACTACTTGGAAGCATCCCGCTTGATGCTGCCATCAGAATAGGAGGCGATGAAGGGTATCCTGCAGCTTTCCATCAGGGCGCCTCACAAACAGGACTTTATTTTAATGAAATCGCAAAACAAATGAAAAAGATTATGGAGTGAAAATGATTGATCAGCAAATTCAAAAGCGCATTGACACATGGTTGAACGGGCCTTACGATGAAGATACAAAATCAACAATCAAAAAATTACTTGTCGATAATGAAAAAGAGTTAGTCGATGCTTTCTATACCAACTTAAGCTTTGGAACGGGCGGGCTCCGGGGGTTGATGGGTGTTGGAACCAATCGCATGAATCAATACACGGTAAAAGCTGCAACTCAGGGCATTGCCAATTACATCAAAAAGCAGCCAAAAACTTCAGAAACGCCTTCTGTTTTTATTAGTTATGATTCACGACATCATTCTAAACTCTTTGCAGAAGAGGCCGCAAAAGTATTAGCAGGAAACGACTTGCACGTCTATATTACCGAGGAAATCAGACCAACACCTTACGTATCCTTTGGGTGCCGATTAAAAGGTTGCCAAGCAGCTATCATGATCACAGCTTCACACAACCCAAAAGAATATAATGGGTATAAAGTCTATTGGAATGATGGTGCTCAAGTTTTGCCCCCTCATGATGAAGGTATCATTGAAGAAGTAAACCTCATCACATCTTTACACCAAATTAAATCTTCTGCTTCCTTAAACGATCCTCATATCGAACATGTTTTAAATCAAGTGGATGCGATTTATTTAAGCGAAATTATAAAATTGCCACTTTATCAAAAACAAAACCTTGAAAAGGGAAATCAACTCAGCATCGTTTACACAAGCTTGCATGGCACTGGAATTACCTTAATTCCTAAAGCTTTTGAGGATTGCGGCTTTACAAATGTAGCTTATGTTGAAAAACAATGTATTCCTGATGGAAATTTTCATACTCTGAAATCGCCAAATCCCGAGGAAAAGGCTGCCTTGCAACTTGGAATCGATCTTTTAGAAAAAATAAATGGCGACATTTTGATTGCCACAGATCCTGATGCCGATCGTGTTGGAGTCGCTGTTAAACATGGCAAAGATGTTATGATATTAAATGGTAATCAAATTGCCTGTATGCTTCTTGATCACATTATCAAAGGGTTAAATGCCAATGGTCAAATGCCAAAAAATGCTGCCTTTATTAAGACAATTGTCACAACAGAACTTTTTAAAGAAATCGTTAAATCAAGCCAAAAAGAGTGTGTCGATGTGTTGACAGGCTTTAAATACATCGCAGAAAAAATTAGAGAATGGGAAACGCTCGAGGAGGGTCCAAAATATATATTTGGAGCAGAAGAGTCTTACGGTTACCTTTATGGCACACTTGTAAGGGATAAAGATGCCATTTCAACTTCTTTAATGATTGCAGAGATGGCATTGTCTTTAAAGCTTGAAGGCAAAACCCTTATTGATAAATTAAATGACATTTACAAAACTCACGGACTTTTTGTCGAAGGTCTACTTTCAGTTAAATTTGAAGAGACGAAAGATGGCAAGGAAAAGATGCAAAAGGGGATGGAGAAGCTCGAGAGAAACCCTCCCAAATCAATTAATGACAGTGCAGTGATTTTGCTTGAAAATTATGCAAAATCTATTTCAATAGACATGAAAACCGGTAAAGAGCACGTTTTAACACTACCAAAATCGGATGTCCTGATTTTTTGGCTTGAAGATGGTAGCAAGCTTATTGTGCGACCATCGGGTACAGAGCCGAAAATTAAAATTTATGTTGGTGTAGTCAATAAAAAATTTGACAATGTGGAAGTTGCGTTGACTCAGGCTAAAGAAAAGATTAATTTACTTTTAGCATCTTTTGAAAAAGAGCTAAGATAGACTAGTACACCATGACATCTAAATTGATACGCAAAATTTAAAGTTATTACCTATCAATTTAATCGACATGATGTACTAGGTTGATAACACTAATATTGGTCGTTATCACCTTTAAGAATTTGCCTGATCCCTGCAACAACAAAAAGAATCAGAAAGACTGCGCAAACAATCCCAACAACTGCCGCTTCTACAAAAAGGCCTGCACCTAGTATGTTCATGGATAACCCCGTTAAAAACTAGCAAAGTAATAAAATTTTTTATCTTTGTCAACTAGTTTACAGCAGGCCTTTAAATATCGTAGAGTATTCATTTTTTTAACGCGAAGATCGCGGAGTTTGCGAAGATTAGCGCAAACTTCTTAAATATTTCTTTGTGATGCTTAAAAGTCGATTACTTCTAAGCAAAATTAAAAAACTTCGGCTCTTTCTTAGTCCTTCGCTTTTAAAATTCACAAACATCAATTTATAATTTACTAAAAAGTTCAAAAAATGTTTATCTTAACGAGATCTTTACATCAAATTTATCGCAATATAACAATTCATCTGTTATAATTAAACTTTAAATAATAAAAGTAATCCCTAATTAGGAGATTGAGATGAATATATATAACGTTTTTAGCTATTTTTCAGGAAATTCACCAGATGAATCTGAAATCTCAGATAAAGAACTCCAAGAAATGAATGAAACAATCATAGAATTAGACGACAATTTTGTTCAAAGTGTTGATGATTTGTTTGTTCAAGAGCCTGAAAAAAATCCTGAAATAGATTTTATCAAGGAACAAATTTCAAACATTGCTAAAACAGCAAGACAGCAATTAAGCGATATACCGGTAAATGATCATCCGGAGGATGCTGTTTCTTCAGAATTTGATAAAAACGACATTCAGTTAGATGATGTTAAAGGTTTTATTAATAAACAATTTTCTAATGTTGTTGACAATGCAAGGCTGAAATTAGCTGATGTACCGGTAGATGATCATCCGGAGGATGCTGTTTTTAATGTAAGTGATCAACAAACTGTTGGTTTCATGGATGTTATCACCGATATCAAAGGTTTTGTCCAAGATAAAATTTCAGAAGCCGGTAAAAAATTAAATGCAGAAATTAAAAAGATCGATATTGATCATAATGAAATTGGGGTAGAGGTTCAACAGGAACCTAAAATTGTAACAAATTACGTGTTTGATCCGATTTCAGGAATTGCAATGCCAAAAGAAATTCATCCAATGAAGGCTTTAGAGGAAAGAAAAGTTGCCTTAGATATAAGAAATGCGAAAAGAAATGCTACAGTGGTAGACCCTGTTCTTGCAAATTTCCAAGATTCAGTTGCAAGGATTGGTTTTCCAAATTTAGGTGGTATTCCTAGCGTTTTAGGCTTAGGGCCGGTTGATATTCAAATGGTGGTAGATGCGCAAAAGAATAAGGCAATTGATGCAATCGAAAAAGGCGAAAAGGCTATCCAGGCTTCACCCTTATCAAAAGTTAAACTAGTTAATAAAAGCCAATCAGGCTTTATGAAATTCATAAGTGGCATCGTTAAATTTGTCTCAAAAATATTTCATAAGATTGGGGTCTTTTTTGGATTATGCAAGCCAAAAAGCGCTATTGAAGTGAAGCTTGAATCTGACAAGAGAGCTTTAAAGACAAAAAATAAAGAACGACAAGCCATTCTTAAAAAAGCTTATGACTTGTACTCCTTAAGAGAATGCAAGCGTATCAGGCACAATTCTCTCTTGGTAACATTGAATCAAACTGAAAATCATGTTAAGGAAATGGCTGATTTAGAAAGAGCAATCCTTGATTTAAACAGTAAAATTCGCGAAGTTGCAACAAGTGATTCATTTAAAGAATTAAACGTTGAAATGAAACGGATTTTGGGAAGTGATCAACAATTTAATATGATCAAGGAGTTTAAAGATTCATCAAGCCTTATAAGAAATTATTTGAATGATACAAAGTCTGTGATGACTATTCGAGATTTTGAAGTGGCTTATGAAGATGCTTTTTACAAGTTTAGCGACCCATTTACTAGACAATACAGAAAAGAAGCTCATGAATTGGAAAAAAATGCCAAGGTTGAAGCGTTAGGATTAAAAGCAAAGCAAAATAGCTTATTTGCAGCATCAGTAGCTGAGGTAGTTAGAATAGCGCAAGATCCTGCTATTATTGACAAATTAGAAGCGCTCAATCAAGTAGGTCAGAAAAATGCTGCTGATAATGAGGAATTAAAAAATATCTACAATGTACTTAATGCTAAATTTGAGCTTGAGGAAGATGCGGAAAATAGCGATGATACTGTCCGTGATTTTGTAGATTTTGCCCTCTATAATATTCCTATTGTTAGAACAATTGCCGGCATTTTCCCGTCAGTTATTAACAAAGCGAGCCATGTTGTAAGTTCAGGTCTTATTAACAATTCGCTTAAAGGATTAAGGGAATATGTTTTTGGCAAGGAAAACAGACAAAGAGTTAAAGTTATCTTGGATAATGTTCAAAAAGAAGTTGTCAAGGATTTGACAGATAACTTGAATATTATAAATCAGGTTTACCATGGTACTCCAAAAACTGCAAATGAATCTTCAAATGATTATAACGTTGCTATCCAAAATAAGGCACTAGAAAAACTAAGAGCTAGCGACAAAGGCTGGAAAGGCGATTTGTTGAGTCAGGCAGTTCCGGTATTAACGGATCTTGAGGCTAGCTTACTTTTAGAAGGCACTTCGCTTATTGAAAGCAGCACCCCGATCATTCAAAAAGCTATTGCCGATAGAAAAGCATTAACTGTAGATTTGATTACACGGGTTGAGGAAAAATATAAGCTAAGAGCCGAGTCTTTAGCTAAGAAGATAGAAGAAGATAAAGCACGCTTAGAAAAAGAATCTGACAATTATAAGTCTAAAATGCGCGATTTAAAGACAATGGCAGATTTAGGATTTCTAACAGAGGATGAGCTTTATCAAGAATTTAAAGACATAAATGCATCTTACAATCCTCAGGATGATTTAGTGCAACATATCAATAAAACTCATGACGCCAATTGGACAAGAGATATAAGATTGGAACTTGAGAAACTGCAAAATGAAGAATCTGACGCTATTACGAAGCTAAAAGCTTCTCAAACGCCGGAATCTGCGATATTGGCAAGACAAGCCAACATCAAGATTTTGCAAGCTAAGATTATTGGGGCTGATCTTCTTAAGATAGGTCTTCTGAATAACGAAATTGCACGTGAACAGGCAACTATTGTTTCCTTACAAAGCTTAAAAGCTGCAAGGGAAAAAGTAGCGGCTGGTGAGGCTAAATACCTTGATAGCATTGCAACACTTATTCAGGATCATATCTTGTTCCCTGAAGGGGTGCCGAGTGATTTGAAAGGATTGTTAAAAGTAACAGGACAAAGTACTTTTTTCAAAGATCAAATTAAGCAGCAATTAGGTTTAGTGATAAGGCTGATTGACAGTCCGGAAGCTTTAAGAAAATTAAGTGCTGGGAAGTTAAATGAGCTCTTAAACCTAAAAGATCAATCAAACGATCTTTCAAGCGTAGTCAAAGTATTAGTCGATGACTTGATTAACGCTAATCTTAACGCTGATCTTAGTGTAATCACTAAGATGATTATTGATAAAACCGGCTATAAAGATGCAGTAGATCTTTTTGTGAATCGAGTCGATGCAACAAGAGTGAATAAGTACCTATTTTTTAGTGCACTTTATTCAGCGGTCGATGGTGCAGCAAGCTCATTCAATAGAAAGGTAGAACTTGACCATGGTAAGATTATGATTAAGGCTTAATTTAAAAGCATTAAAACAAGCAAAAGGCATTAACTAAAATTTAGTTAATGCCTTTTTTTTATTTAACAACATAAAGGAATGAAAAGTGAAACGAGCTAATGAATTAAACAGTTATAATTTGGATCATGGTTGCGTTTATGAAGCATGGAAGCTCATCGCATTTGGTTATGCAGATGGAGCAAAAACAACAGCCATGCTCGGTGCTACAAACTTATTCTTTCACGATATGATCTGCGATTCAAACAGCCAAGATGTTTATAAAGATCAACAAAGTTATTGGAAAAATCGTGTATGTACAGAATTTAAAGCCTATGAAAGCGATTACAAAGATAAAATGGATTCTTTAGTTTGGAGAGAACTCTATTGTTCCTATTCCAATCAAATGAAAGATATATTAACTAGATGCAAAAAATGGAACAGCATTCATGAAAGAATGGTCAAATTTCAGATGCAGGAAATCTTAGAGCCTATTACTCAGTATCTTTCTTCACCTTATGCAAATAAAGAAGCTCAATATTATCTTGCTGAATCCTATTACTATGGCTATGCCAGTGATGTGGAGGATAAAGAAGCTTTTATGTATTACAAATTGAGTGCAGACCAGGGCCATATGGAAGCCCAATATCAGGTTGCACAATGTTATAATGATGGTGTCGAAGAGGATCCTGATGGAGTTTTGTCTTTTAAGTATTTTAAACTTAGTGCAGATCAAGGAAATGCGGATGCTCAATACATGGTCGGCATTTTTTATGAAGAGCATTATGTGGAGGATGAACAATGGACAGAAAAAGCTTTTGAATATTTCACAAAAGCTGCAACTCAAGGGCACACCGAGGCCATCTATAGGCTCGCCAACTTGGCAAAAGCAGATCTAGATTATTAAGTTTGTAGCGTAGGTTTTAACCTGCGCATGTTTCAACGGGTTTTAACCCGTTGCGTTTAAAGGCTTGCAGGTTGAAACCTGCAAAAACATGCGCAGGTTAAAACCTACGCTACATTGGATTAGTCGTTGTCTTCTGCGTCGGCAATTAATGCCTCAGAGATTAAAACGATACCTGCAACAGAGGATGCATAGGTTAACGCATATTTTACAACTTTAGCAGGGTCGACAACACCAGCATCAAGCAGATTTTCAACCTTTTCAGTAAGAGCGTTGAAACCATCATTAGCTTTTCCGGCACGCACTTCATGTAAAATAACAAAACCATCAAAACCTGCATTATGAGCAATCTGCTTCAAAGGGGTATCGCAAGCTAACTGTACGATTTTAGCTCCAAGTAGCTCATCTCCTTCAAGATTTAACGAAGAAATCACATTGCCTGCCTTAATAAGAGCCACACCACCGCCGGGTACAATACCATCTTCTAGGGCAGCTTTGGTTGAATTTAAGCTATCTTCAAACATTTGTTTTTTCTGCTTAAGTTCAGGCTCTGTGGATGCTCCGACATAAATAACGGCAACACCACCGCTTAATTTTGCTTTGCGCTCAACTAGTTTTTCTTTTTCATATGGGCTTGTTACACTTTCCACTTCGTTTTCAATTTGCTTGATTCTTGCTTTAATTTCAGTATCAGAGCCTTTTCCATTAACAATAATCGTGTTTTCTTTAGTGATAGTCACTTTTTCAGCAGATCCTAAAGCATCGGCAGGAGTGTCTTTTAAAGTAATACCTGTTTCTTCAGAAATAAGTGTTGCGCCTGTCAAAACAGCAATATCTTGCAACATGGCCTTTCGTCTATCTCCAAAGGCTGGGGCTTTAACCGCTGCAACTTTTAGTGAACCGCGCAGTTTATTGATTACAAGAGTAGATAAGGCATCGCCTTCAATGTCTTCTGCGATAATCAATAATTCTTTACCTGTTGTTGCAACAGTTTGTAAAACAGGAAGAAGTTCGTGAATGTTAGAAACTTTACCATCAATAATCAAAATTTGAGGATTATGCATTTCAACAGTCAAGCGCTCTTGGTTTGTGCAAAAATAGCTGCTTAAATAGCCGCGATCAAATTGCATGCCTTCAACAAGCTCAATTGTTGTTTCTGTTCCTTTTGCTTCTTCAATGGTAATAACGCCAAGTTTTCCAACTTTTTCAATGGCATCAGAAATGATTTTACCAATTTCTTTATTTCCGGACGCAGATACCGTTGCGATATTGCAAATTTCCTTTGAATCTTTAACAGGAATGGCAATTTTTTCAATTTCCTTAATAACCGCTTCAACAGCTTTATCCATTCCACGTTTTAGGCTGATAGGGCTTGCACCTGCAGCGATGTATTTAATTCCATGTTCTACCATAGCATTTAAAAGAAGAGTTGCTGTCGTTGTGCCATCGCCACATTTTTCTTTGATCTGTTGCACGACTTCTTTTGCCATGGAAACACCCATGTTTTCAAAAGTATTTTTTAAGGTGATGTCTTTAACAATGCTGTTACCATCATTAGTGATGATAGGTGCGCCATAGGATTTTTCCAAACCGACGTTACAGCCTTTTGGCCCGAGCGTAAACGCTACGATGTCGGCAAGCGTTTTAATT
>JBBSJT010000033.1:0-21004 GCA_038257035.1 Chlamydiia bacterium | reverse complement strand
TTTTTCAGGATATTCAGGATCGCTCCGCTTCGCTTCGCGGCAGGATCAGGCAGGATAAAATCAATCCCTAGTACCTCATAGAGGTTGAATTTATCCTGCCTGATCCTGCCGCGAAACGACTTTGTCGCGAAGCGATCCTGCATATCCTGTAAAAAATCGAAGATGTTATAGATTGTAGGGTTCAAGTTTTTTTTAGATTGAAGTAGCACCAGTATACTTCTGATTGTGGTTATAGGGATCCTAGATGTGGCCATGAAGGGTCTTGTTGCTCTAAGGCATCTGCGGCTTTGCTCTCTAATAGAGGATCGGTTAATCCGGTTGCAAGCTTACCCGCTTCAATAATTTTTTCTTTTTCAAGGGTATTTTGAAATGTTTTAAAAAGGAGGGTATCAGGAATTTGTTCAATACTATCATGAGCCGCTAATCTTAAAGCGGGTTCATTGCAGAATAATAATTCTTCAAAAAACGTTACAAAGGTCGGGTGTTTTTCCTGAAAATCGGGCGTTGTTAGTGCAAGTTGACAGGATTTCTCAAATAAATGTAATATTGCGCTTTCAACATAGTCATCGATTGGTGCTTTCAATAATTTAATGGAAGCCTTCATAGCTGGGTCAAGACTGCAATTCATAGGAGAATTTATAATATCACAAAATAAAAGCTTGATAAATTTGGTAGAAAGGCTTTCACTATAAATTTCAAACAGTCCAAAAGCCTTAGTAAATTTACCGCTTAAGATTAATTCTTGAAATAAACAACTTAAAAAGATTTGTATTTTCCAATCAATGCTGTTTTCGTTTGCAGGAAATACTTTAGTAAGTATCTGAAAGCACTCAAGCGCTTTATTAGATGCATCTAATTTGACTAAAGTGCTAATGATTCGACAAATTTCACTTACACTTAATTTGGTATCAATTTTTTTATATTCTTCAGCTAAAGTAAAAAAATGTTTGAAAGAATGTTCTCGACGAGGATGGCTCTGGTTTTTTTGATAAAGACATTCTAAATCCGCCAAATCATCAGCACCCATTTCCTTCAGAATATGAAGTACTTTTTCACTTAAAACCTCTTTACAAGATCTAACCTGTAATAGATTGTCAGTGGTTGAAATTTTGGTCTCGTTAAGAGCTACTGCAAGCCAGTTTTGGTAATGAGAGAATTTATCATCCAGATTCTCAATTAACCACTCAACAAAAGATTTTAACGGTACAAATTTTAAAGTTTTAGCGACCTCAACTGTAGTCACATTCCAAGATTTATTAACTTTGCTAGCTTGCTCGATGTCCATCTCATTTAAATGAGAAAAAATAAGTTTCACCAAATCATAAGGTAACGATCCCAAAGATTTTTCTCGTTTTAAGTAGCGTGGACTCACTCTTGGTGAGCTTATAGATACTTGACTCATTCTCATGTATGTATTAGGTTCCATCCAAACTCCTTTTGGGACTTAAATTTAATCTGATATTATAACACTATGGAAGTTTAAGTACTACATTATGCTTTAATTTTCTTTATTTTTAAGAATTTAAGTGGAGTTAAAGATTTTTTTGAACTGAGGACGGGCAATTCTTACATAAGTGCATAACTTCTAATATGATGCACTTATGTTGAGGTTAGAGAATGTTACATCATGACGCAGTTCTCTTTATCATTAGGAGTATTTTGTTTTAATAGTTTAAGATTATCTTTGGAAAGATTTTCTTTTGCACATTTTTTGGCCCTATTACCAATCCCCGTGCCTATTGATTTTATGAGTTCAAATAAAGTTTTTAGGTTAGGACATGCTGATAAAAAATCAGGTTCTTTGTGAGCAAGCCTGCAAAAATTAGCAAACATCGATATGATTTGAGTATCTGTCATTTCTGAACACATGAGTTTAATTGGATCATCTTCATTACTCATTTTATTTAAAATAATAATGAGTGATTCAATCAACTGGTTAGTTTGAGTGATATTCAGGCTGCTACTATTTGCTAATCTCATAAGTAAAGTTTCTTTAAGGTGTCGAGAAATATCGGGTATATACCCTCCATCACATTTACTTGGATAGTTGATAGCTTTAATTATATTGTTAAATTTACGTTCATCTTTTAATGTTTCTTCTGTTGCAAAACGTAAGATATTCATTTTTACCAAATCTATTCCTTTGTTGATCAAGCAAGGATCAACCCTTAGATTAATCTTACTATAATCCTTAGAGTTAAGAAGATTTAAAATAAAAGAGGCATCGTGATGAATATTAAAAGTTTTTTCAACATAAATTCTAATTTGTTGATATGCTATTGTGAGTTTAAAAACTTTACTAAACGGCGTTTGATCATTTTTTTTATAAGCAATTTCTAAATTTTCTAAACTATCTTTGGAAAAATCTTTTAAAATATTTATAATATTTTTTGTTAAATCCGGGTGTGATGCGAATATACTAGATGAACCAAGAACTGTATCTTCAACAAGTTTTTTTAACTTTAGCTGATAATCTGTCGTAAAACGAGGTCTGTTCCACTCAACAAAAAATTGAAGCTTGGATAATTTTGAAGCATCTAATATTTTTAAAGCTTCAGGATTTAACATGTTATCATTCCATAACTTGCAGACTTCAGCTGCCTGTCTGATACCCTTTTCATTCAATTGTTTAAGAATGCCCATTTGTAATTCATTAGGAAGAGGAAGAAAACTCAGGGGCACGGTAGCTGGCGTTATATTCAAAGGTTCCATTATAACTCTTAAGTGTGGAAATAAATTTTATTAAAAAATAACATGTTCACATTCAAAATACAATATAAAATATTATTTATATAAAATTAGATGTAGTTACATGACAATGCAAGATGGATCAGAATTTTCTTCGCCCCTTATTGCAATTAGGGTTTGTTTTTGCACTTCTGGATTATTAATCATTTTGGCAACAATAATGGATTCACGTTCTTTGCCTTCTTTAATAAATTCTAAAGAGATATTTTTCAAAACAGATGTGGGAATTAATCCTGCATGTCTGTCTTCTAAAATGTACTCCCTTTCTATGAACGGGTATTTACAATTTAATAATTCTTCCATATAAGCTTTAAAAATTGGAAATTGAGCTAAAAAATCAGCTGTTATATTCGTATTCTTACAAATACTTTTAAAAAGAATCAGATTGGTACTTTTAATAAAGCTATCTATTTTCTTCATCTTAAGTAATGTAATGGCAAATTCCATAGTCTTGTAAATTTGACCGTTTTTCAAGGGTAAACCAACTATATTATTACAAATAGAATTATTTATGGATATAGTTGACATGCTTTCAAGATGTGTATTCATAATGTCAAGAGCTTTATTAATTCGGTCATCGTTTGTAAGATTGGTTACAATTATTGATAGAAGAGTTTGTTTTTTTAGCTCAGAAGCATATTGACCTACCTCGAGAGCCACATCATATTGCTTTAAATTTGCAAGTCCTAATGCATCATCATATATGCTTTGATCAAGATAACGATCACTTATTTCAATATTTTCAATTTTTTTTAAAATCATGGCTACAGCAAAAAATGCTCTAATAAGCAAATTTTTATGCTTACATAAATTTAAATAAAAACGATCTAAAGTATTTACATCTAATGCTTTCAAAATTTGGAGGATTTGCTTCTCCAAACTTCTAGTTGAAGATTTAACATCTAGCAAATTGGCAGATTCTAAAATTTTTGTTCCGTTAAGGGCCTCTTTTAGTTTAAATTTGACCTCTATAAATTCATCACTTTTAAGTTGAGCTATTGTCCAATTCACAAAAGCTTTGAGCTTTTCAAACTCTTGTTTTTTAACTACATCTACAAATATTTTATTCCAAGGTTTGATTTTGCTTGCCTGTTCGATGTCCATTTCATTTAATTGGGAAAAAATTAGCATCTTTATCTCTTCAGGCAAAGCCTGCAGCGGTTCGTTAATATGTTGTGAATACTGATTTTGAATATTAATGATAGGTTCCATGTAAAACTCCAAAAGATAATTAAAGGAATTTTATCATGAAGGATAATAAATGTGTACTATACTCTAAATATTTATTTTCAATAATTTTATCTCTGCTGGTCGTCGTAATCGCCCATATCAATATCCTCAATAATAGGCTTGCCTATTTTTTTTAGAAACTCTGAAGCTAAATTTTCATATTTTTCGTCGCCAGAATTGCTAAGAATGAGGGCCAATTCAACCGCTTCATCTGTTTGTTTTTCATCTTGTAGCTTCATCATAAGATCATAGCAAGTAGGAAGGGGCAATCGTGGTAATATATATTTACTTAAATAAAGACCTATTTTTCCAAGAGTATCATCAGGATTAATATATCCAAAACTAGACATACTAAAAGGCTTATCTTGACTTGCAAGGTTGGTGATAATGTTTTCTAAGAGAGTTACAAACGTTTTGTACTTTAAGGTAATGGATTGCGTAGGGAAATCTAGATTTTTTGGGATTTTGCTCAAGAGATTCGAATTTGCTAAATTGCTGAGGGTGTTGAAAACCTTTTCCATTGAATTTTTTTCAAGGTTTGACTCTAATAAAGTATTAACATGGATAAATGCAGTATCTATTTGATTTGTTCTTGTTAGATAAGGAAGTAATTCTTCAAAAAAATGATCCGTTAAATTATTGGCGCTTGCAACTTCAAATGCTTTTTCAAAAGCATTTTTATGTAGTAATTTTATGATTGAATCTTTTAAAGCATCATTTTTAGTAAAGTTTTCATTTAATTGGTTTTTATTTTTAAATTCTGTGAAATTTGTGTTTATGAGATCAAGCGCTTTATATACCTCAATAAGATGTGGAAAATTAGGTATAGTAATAGGTTTCAATTCTTTATGAAAATTGGCTTGTAAGAGGTGTAGATCTTTTTCATCTACCTGTTTTAATAAATTTATGATTTTTTCTTTCAATTCATATGATGAAGATTTAACTTCTAACAAATTGACCGAATTAAGAATAGAAGTTCCTTTTAAAGCATTTTTAAGTTCTTCTTTTTGACCGGCATATTTAGCATCATCAAGATGGCTAACAGCAAAATCAACAAAAGATTTAAGTGATCGAAATTCTTGGGTTTTATTTATATCTACAAAAGCAGTATTCCATGCTTTATTAATTCCACCCGTGAGATGTTTATCCTCATAATTTGCTTCTGTTAAGATAAATTTCATTAATTCCGGCAGAAGAGCAGGGGATTCTATCGGTTTGGAATTTTGAATAAATTGATCCTTTCCCTGTACATCTTTTACTGGTTCCATAATAAACCTCACTAATTAAATTAGTAGTATATCTATTATAATCACATTATTAATATATATAATTCAATATTAAACTTTATTTAATTAGCGGTGAGATCTGTTAGATATTGTTAAAATTGTATAGATATTAAAGGTAGTAAGCTTCAAGTTCTTGAACGATTTTGCTAGGCAGGCCTTCAATTTGGAAGGTGCCGGCAAATATGGCCGTATCGGCCAAAATTTCTTCACGTAGCAGATTTAAGAGGGTTTCTCTACCAGCAAATGTTGAAAATTGATTTTGGAACGAAATTAACTGTTTATATAGGGCAAGTTGCAATAGTTTTTCATGCTTTTTTAGTTTCGGAGCTTTAAAACCAATCGTTTCTGACATATGCTGTAAAATTATTTGATTGGAGCCTGATCCAATTAACTGGCCCAAACAGGAAATAAACTCATAGGTTGATTTTGGCCAAGGGCCGATTGTTTTTTTTTGTTCCTTCTCTAAGATTTCAAGGGCTGTCAAATAGCACAATTTTTTTTGACTGGTAAAATCATCGATCAGTAACTGGTAAGGTTTTACAATAAAATGATGTAAGATCGCTTCGGAAGCCTCGCAAAGTTTACCAAATGTTGCGTCCTTAAAAAATTGATCGATAATTTCTAAACTGTTTTTAGGGTGGGTATCTGATGGAAATGCATTGACAATGGTTTTATAAAAAGTTAAATGAAGAAGCAGCAATTCTTTGCTATTTTCTTCAAAAATCTCCCTCTTTTTCTTTAATATTTCTTTGGCTTGGGAGTTTAAAGAGCCATTTGGAAGTAGTTGTAGGGCAATCTCTTGCTTTAGTTGTAAAATGGGAGCAAAAAACTTTAGCTTTTGTAAATTTAGGGGACAAGGTGGAATCATGCAATCGGCAAGCGCAAAACCTGTATGTTGAATTGGATGTGGAAAGCCGGTTTGATGACTCATGGTCGAAATTTCAAAACTATCTCTAAGGGGGACACTTTTATGCAAAGCCGCTCCGTCACGTTGAAATATACCTTTAAAGGCGATTATTTCCCCAGGGAAAGGTTTTAAAACCTGAGTCAACATGATACGCTTCAAATCAGAAGAGTCGATTGTGGCTTGAATGGGAGTGGATCTGATGGTTTGAAATTCTTCTGCGATGGTTGTAAAACGTATTCCATTAGTTTTAAGCAACGAGATGGCTTTGACGCGAAATGCATCGGCTTCTTGAGAGGTAATGGTTTGCTCATTTTGTTGAATAAAAGCTACTGCTGCATGATTGATTTTTTCATAGTGGGAGCTTGTTTTAAACTCATGAGTGGCCTCTATGCCTAAATGAATAGTTTTTTTTTCTAAATCACTATCCAGTCCATATCGCTTATCAATAAAGTTTGAAATGCGGTGACTTAAAGGAAGTTGTTGTAAAGAGGCCTTTTTAACTGTTTGATTGTAGCGCTGTATGACTTTTAGGGTAGAATCGGCAAGTGCTTGTTCAGATTCATCACCCTTTTTCAATTTTTGAATAAAAAGGTAATTTTTTTGGATCGTTTGGATCGCTTTAAGAATTTCAGACTGAATAAATTCGCGTCTTTTGCGCTCTCTTTCTCTGGCTTTTAAAGAAAAGGCGAGGGAAATAAAGGAGTACTTAAACTTTTCGTTTTGCTCTTCGCTTTGCAGAGAGAAACTTTCAAGTTTTTCAATGGCAGAGGCAAGGTCTTCACGAAAATTAGCTCTATCAGATGAATTTGCCTCATTACCCATATCTCAACCTTAACGAACTGAAAATTTATACCGTTCTTTTCACCTTTTTTTAACGCAAAGGCGCAAAGGTGCAAAGAACATAAAATCTTTAGGCTTACAAAGAACTAGTTTAATTCTTTGCGCCTTTGCGTCTTTGCGTTAAAAAATACCTAAGTTCACTTTCAAAAAAGACAAACCTAATCTTTTAAGTCTTTGTGTCTTCGTGTTTAATATTTAATACTCCATCAAGTCATGAGGGCTTGGAACGGGTTTACCGCAAGCTGCAATGACTTTTAACTTACTATTTTCATTGATATCAAAGATATTTAATTTTTCATCGGCATCTACAATGGATACAAGTTCGCCTCTCTTTAAGTAATCAAAAGCTTTTGTTTCGGGTGTAAACATTTTTAATCGGGATTCTAAAATCTTCTTACCTTCAGTTCCACATAAGTAAAAGCGCTTAGTTTGATGAATTTCAATAGGAGGGCTGACAATTCTATAGAGATTGCCTTCCGGTAATTCGGTCCAACCGGCAGATGGATTTTTGAAAATGACGTAACTAAATTTTAATGAACCAAGTTTAATGTCTGCACCACGTTGAAGTTCTCGGATCAGATAAGGCTTTTGAAATTCTCTTTGGGCATAACATGGGCTATTCGGAGTTTTAAGCGCAGGACAAGGTCCTTTAAAGACGCAAGGGGCTTGAACCGGAACTCCTTGTTCCACAAGATAATCTCTTAATTCAAGTAAACGTCGGTTAGATTCTTGTTGAGAGCTTTCAACAAGCATCAAATAACCATTTGGCGTCAAAAGAATAAGTAACATTTGAATAAACTTTTGTTGTTCCTGTGGCCAGCCTTTTCTATTATTTGGAAAAAGCTCTTCTAGGGAGTGGCCAACAGTAATCAGATCAAATTTACCCTCAACAGGAATACGCCCTTTTAGCGGGTTCCATTGACGGGTTGTAATGCTTAAACCATATCTTGCAGAAATATCAGCTGCCATTTTTAAAGCGGCCATGTTTTGATCTGTAGCGATTACTTCATCAGCACCATGTCTTAAAGCTGCAATTGCAAAGGCACCGGGACCACTACAAACATCTAAAACTCGTCTTGGAGGAGTTGGCAGTTCACCGATAAGCGATAGCCCTTGTTGGTAGTTGACGACAAAATTATAAAGAAGGTAGGAGCCAAGTAAATTCTTATCTTGAAAATAGTCTTCAGTTTCAATATTTTTTTCAACATTTTGAAGTAGCTTAACACATTCGACAACTTGACGAAATTCTCTTGTTTGCAAGCGATCTTTTGGGCCGCCTTCCTTTTGGAATCTTCTCCAGACGCCCATTAAGATGGGCATCATGGTTTCAAGGTCGGCTGAGGGAGTGCGTTTTGTTTTCATGGTATTAACTAAATATGAGGTTTTTTTCTGTTTCTGTCATTTCTCTAAATTTACCCACTTCAAGCTTACCAAGTAAAAGGCCGCCAATGCGAATGCGGGTTAAGGCGTTCACTGCTAAACCTGCAGCTTCAAGGATCATTCTAACTTCTCGTTTTTTTCCTTCGCCGATCACAATTTTAATCGTTCCTTTTCGAACTTTCGTCACTCGTATCGGTTTAACAAATGAGCCTTCGACCAAAGTTCCACTGGAAATGGCGATGAGATGATCATTCGTGATTTCTGAATTGGTTTTGACAACATATTCTTTTTGAATGTTTTTTGAAGGGTGAATGACTTTGTTTGCAAAGTGGCCATCGTTTGTGACGATGAGGAGGCCATCAGTGTCCTTGTCAAGTCTTCCAACGGTGAAAAGTCTTTCTTTGACGCCTTCAAATAGATCCAAAACAACTTTTGTGTTTTTTGTGCGAAGATTTGTGCAAATATAGCCAACAGGTTTATTTACAATGTAGTAAACTTTGGTGTCTTCTTTGGTAATACGGCCGTCATTGATGACTATTACATCATTTTCATCAACCATCGTTTGCGGCACTTTAACAACAACACCGTTTACTTTAACCTTACCTGCAAAAATCAGTTCTTCAGAAGCGCGCCGAGAAGCCACACCAGATGCTGCCAAAAATTTGCTTAATCTATTTTTTTTGTTAGAATTATCCATAATTATTTTTTCTTTGAATTTTAAGATAATTTAGCATAAACTAATTGTATTAAAAGATCAATCTGAAATTGAGGTAATATGGGCAAAACTAAACTCATCATGATGCGCCACGGTGAATCCGAATGGAATAAAAGTAATCGATTTACCGGCTGGGTTGATATCCCACTTTCCAAAAAGGGAATAGCGGAGGCTATCGAGGGTGGAAAAAAAATCAAAGATTATCCAATAGATCTTATCTTCACGAGTCGCTTAATGCGGGCCCAAATGACGGCAATGCTTGCAATGACAGAACATCACTCAAATAAAGTACCGGTAATCTTACATAAAGGAGAAGGAAAACTTGGCGAATGGAGTAAGATTTATTCAGACGAAGCTAAAGATTCTGTTATACCCGTGATTCAAAGCTCTGATTTAAACGAAAGAATGTACGGTGAACTGCAAGGTTGCAATAAACTAGAGACTGCAGAAAAATTTGGGAAAGAACAAGTACACATTTGGCGCAGAAGTTTTGATGTTCCCCCGCCAAATGGTGAAAGTCTTGCCATGACCGCCAAACGTTCTATCCCTTATTTTGTTGATGAAATCGTTCCTTTTCTTAAAAAGGGACAAAATGTTTTCATCGCAGCACATGGAAATTCTCTTCGTTCAATCGTTATGTACCTTGATAATTTGACAAATGAAGAAGTGCTACATCTTGAAATCGCCACAGGCGAGCCTATTATTTATGAATATGAAAATGAACAATTTACAAAAGTAGCGACAAAGTAGACATGAAAGGAATTTATCTTGATAATGGCATGACAACTAAGCCATCTGAGCAATCCATAAGCGCCATGTTGCCTTTTTTAACACAAAATTGGGGAGTTCCTTCTGCTCCTCATAAAAAGGGACAAGAACTTTTTTTCTCTATTGAACAAAGTTACCGCGCAATTTACAGCATGCTTGGCGCAAAAGAAACAGACCACTTTGTTTTTACATCATCAGGTCCTGAAGCTGTCAATCATGTATTTATGTCCACTTATCGCAATGTCACAGATCCTACAGGGCGTAATCATTACATTACCTCATCTATTGATGAAGCCGCAGCTTTAATGAGCCTGTCAAGGCTTGAAGAAATGGGCTGTGTTGGAAAAATGATTAAACCGGACTTTGAAGGAAAAACCCCCTATGAAAGTATTGCAGATGCTATAACCCCAAGAACTGCCCTTGTTTCTTTATCATGGGCAAATGGGTTAACGGGTGTTATCAACCCTGTTTTAGAAATTGCTAATCTTTGCAAGAGCCGTGGCATTGCTCTTCATTTGGATGCAACGCACATTCTAGGGCGCACTTTCTTTGATCTTGAAGAAATAAGTCCAACATTCATCACGTTCAACGGGGACAATTTGCATGCACCAAAAGGAACGGGCGGTCTTTACGTTAAGGAAGGAGCTAAATGCACTCCTTTTATTTTAGGTGGACTTGAACAAGCCTCATCAAGGGCCGGAAATTTAAATGTTGCAGCCCTTGCATCCCTTGGAGTTGCAGCCAAAGAAACTGTTGAAGCTAACGACTTTTTATGCACTGAAATAGTAAGACTTAAAAGTAAGCTTGAAAATGAGCTTTTAAGAAGAATCCCTGATATTACAATTTTCTTTAAAGATGTCTTAAGGCTTCCAAATTGTACATGTATTGCTTTTCATGGAATACCGAATGAGCTTATGCTCTATAATCTCAATAAAAAAGGGGTTTATGCTAACATCGGGGGAGGTTCTTTTCAACAAATTGGTCTTGTTCTGATGGCATCCGGCATCGATGAAACCATAGCAAATAGCGCTATCAACTTTACTTTATCACGATATACGACAGAAGATGAGATTGATCAAGCAGTAGAAGTTATTGCCGAATGCGCAAAACGCTTAAAAAAAATATCTGCAAAACTATAGGACATCATGACACTTCAACAGCTAATTACTCCTTTTCCTTGGGTGCGTTATAGCAAAAAATTGCAAAACAAAATCGATCACCCACTCTTTGTTGGTCATTTTACAAAAGAAGAGGCTGATACTAGAGATTTACGTTTTGTAGAATCTACGGAAGGTAGCGTTAAAGACGGCAACTGCATCCGCTTTTATTTTTTTGTAGATAAGGACGACGGAATTATTGTGGATGTTAAGTTCCAGGCGTTTGGGCAATCGGCCCTCATTGGTGCTGCAGAAACCGTTTCAGAACTGTTAATCGGTAAAAATTATGATCAGGCAAAACGTATTAGCGCCGAACTTATTGACAAACAAGTAAGAGATAAATCCGATGAACAGGCTTTTCCAAGAGAGACCTACCCACATTTAAATCTTGTTATTTCTGCAATTGAGCAAGGAGCAGACCAGTGTACGGATCTACCCCTCTCTATGCATTATGTTGCACCTCCTGCCCCTCTTGATATTGGTGAAGTACGTGAAGGGGGCTATCCTGGCTTTAAAGAACTATCTCACGAACAAAAGTTAAGCGTGATCGAAGAGGTTTTAAACCAAGATGTCAGGCCTTATATAGCGCTCGATGCTGGTGGAGTTACAGTCCTCGATCTTCTTAACGACAAAGAAGTCCTTATTTCCTATCAAGGCTCTTGCACATCTTGCTATTCATCTGTCGGCACGACTCTTTCATTCATCCAGCAAACGCTACGAGCGAAAGTACACCCCACCCTAACCGTCACACCAGAGCTGAGTGATCAGTTTAAGCAAATGCAGTAAAAAATGTAAAAATGTTTCTTTTTGGCATCTTTTTCGCTAAACCTTGAAGGCCATGTGTACACATAGGCGCTTCAAAATTTATCAAAAAAGCTGCTCAAAAATAATTCATTTTTAATTTTTACCGTTTTTGCAGTATTAATGAATCGTTTTGTGTTGGATTATGTATATATTTTGGCTAAGGTCCGCAGGACCTCCTCTCTCTGTAGCCCATACCAAACGCGAAGGGAGCTTGCGACCGGAGACGTACAGGTGTGGGTATGGACAGAATACAAATAACTCCTTCAGGTGTTCCTCTCTTTTTTTTAATAGAGAAGAACTCCTGAAGGAGTTATTTTTTTATCTCGTTAAACCCACACCTGCACGTCTTCGGGTCGCAAAGCTCCCTCGCATTTGGTATGGGCTACATAGAGAGAGGTCCTACGGACCTTAGCAAAAAACTATCTTTCAAGAATCCAAAGACCTCTCACTGACCTCATGTCTTTCTCACTGGCTCACTGGTAAAAAATTCTAAACCTCATAAAGATTAACTTCTTCTTCTTCTTCTTCTTCTCGCACGTAACGCGCGCTTCCTTCGCGTTTCTTCTTAGCAGCTAGCTTTTAGCTCCTTCGCGTCCTTCGCGGTAAAAAAGTCCCTAGTAACGGTATATTGTAAACCCAAGTGGTTTCAGGAAGCCTCTAACGCCTCTTTGACCTCATGTCTTTCTCTCGTGTTCTTTGTGTTAAAAAAAAACTCTCCCACTCTTACTCGACGTGAAGTGGCTTTTTGCCCGAGAGGGATAAAACAAGGTTTTCCTTTTCCAAAAGGTCTTGGCCGGCAAAGACAACGGTTACGCCGGTATCAAACTGCGCTAAAATGTGTGTCCTAACGGCTTGAACCACATCATCTGCGGTTAGGGATAAAACTTTATCCCGAAATTGTTGTCTAAGTTCTGATGTTTTGCCCTCTTGCATCCAGCAGTAGGCCAAATATCCGCGGCTTCCCGGGGATACCGGAGAATCCATTCCTTGAATCATTTCAAGTTTTGCCTCTTCAAGTTCTTCCTCATCAAAATTACCGCTTGCAATTTCTTCGATTGCATCTGTAAAGGCTTGTAGAGTAGATGCGATATTCGGATCTCTATAAGAATAAAAATAATAAGTACCGGTCATTGTATTGCACACAGCCCCTCCACCATAAGCCCCGCCTTGTTCGCGGATTTTTTGATGAAGAACGCTGTTATCAAAAAGAAATGCAGAGATATTTAAAGCTGCAGAATCCGGATGGCAATATGGAATGGTTTTAAAAACTTTGCCGACAAAAGCAACAGCAGCAGGAATAACTCTTCCTTGAGAAATAACTTTTGGAACAGGGTAGTCGGAATTCCAGGGAGTGAAGGCTTTTGGTTTTAAGCCCGTCAAGCCAAAGAATTTATTCTCTTTGAGGAAGTCATAAAGAGATTTTGATGAAGTAATAACCATTTCTGATTCTTGAAAGATAAATACTTTATCTTGCATTTCCTGTAGTTTTTTACATAGTGGCAAAATGTTACGATCAAGATCGGCAACAATTTCTTTGATGTAATCGTAATAATCCAATCCATACCATTTATCTATAATCATTCCCGTGACATTGATTGTACTTGCCGATAAATTAATAGCATATTTCAAGGCACTTTGATTATAACTGCTTTGCAGTGCCGTGTAATGCTTTAATAAAACCTCTTTTATACGATTGACATCAAGAAAATTAGCCTGTGTAAGCGTGTCCTTCATGATTTCGCATAAATCCTTTGCATAGCGATTCAATGCCTTGCCATGAAGATGTAATAAAGGTTTTAGATTTTCACTATCTTTAGCTTGCGGATTTAAAGAAATCGAACTCGATAATCCACCGGTTTTTGCAAGGACAAGCTCCAAGTTTTCCATGTAGTTTCTGTCTGCGGCACCAACTTGTGTAAGAAGAATGGTAAAAAGGCGAAGAAGACTCAAATCTTGTTCTTCAATTAAGGGCAATGGAAAAACAAGATCTGCATAAAGAATTTCATTTGTGAAACATTCGTGATGGAAGACTGTCAAATTGTCAAAAACTTGCCTTTTTAAATCAAATGTTCTGCAAGGTTTTTCAACATCGTCAAGGGTCACTCTTGGCAAAATATCAATTTCTTCATCTTCTTGTTTTTTCTGAAAATCGATCAGTTCCTTGGTTTCAAATAGGATCTTTTTTATTTCATCGTCAGTTAGACTTGCATGAATTTTTTCAAGCGTTTCTTTTTCGTCGGTGATCTCTTTTGCGGCAAGGTTTACGGACGGCATGAGCGTCACGCGCACAAAATGGGGGTTATCAAGCAGATGTTTTTGTATGAGGTCTGTTAAATAAGTAGGATTATTTTCGATATCATTGCGAAGCTGTTGAAATAAGGAGTGAATCATAAGTCCATGTTCGGGATCTGCGCCATGAATTTTAATCAATCCAGACCTGAAAAATAGATTCAAACCAAACGGAGTATGATCTCCTGTGATTTCGCTTCTATAAAATTCTAGTCGGTGTAGGGCATTTTCGATGGACTCTTTCTGAATACCATTCTTAACGATAGAATTTAAAGATCCTCTAAGGATTGCTTCTAATTGGTCAACCGTGTCAGGATTACACCCCCTTAAAGTAATGCCAATTGGAATTTCTGTATAATCGGTTTCAATGAAACATGAAGCTTGTTTGACAAGCCCTGAATCCATCAACGCACGTTTTAAAGGAGATGCATCAGTTTCCATCAAGAAAATTTCTATAACGCTTAAGGCAAGCAATTCTTCCTGGTCAAGAATGTTACAAGTCAACCATCCAAATGAAATCAAAGTTTTATCTTGTACACCTTCATCATCAGATATAGGGTAGTAGGCCTCAATGGTTTTTTTCTCTTTAAATCTTGGCTGTTTTTGCGGAGGAGGAAGCGGGGGTAATTTTTGAACATTTTTTAAGGTTTGTTTTTCAATAAAATCGAGGTGATCGGTAAGAGGTATGTCACCATAGAAAAAAAAGAGGCAGCGACTGGGATGATAATAGGTTTGATGAAAATCAATGAGCTCTTGGTGGGTAAGATTCGGAATACTTTTTGGATCTCCGCCCGAATTGTGACCATAGGTGATGTTTGGGAAAAGAGCGTGATTCATAATTTCTGAAAGCCTAGCATCAGCAGAGGCCATGGCACCTTTCATTTCGTTAAATACAATTCCTTTATATTCAAGAGGGCTATTTTCATCGGTTGGAATTTCAAATTCCAGACGATGGCCTTCTTGTCTAAAACTTAAAATATCAAGCTTAGGGTGGAAAACGGCGTCGAGATAAACTTCTAGTAAATGATAAAAGTCTTGATAATTTTGAGTGGCTGCAGGGTAAGCTGTAAAGTCAGAACCTGTCAAGGCATTCATAAATGTATTGAGACTGCGTCTATTCATAGAGAAAAAAGGGTCTTTGATCGGATATTTTTCAGAGCCACATAAAACCGTATGTTCCAGAATGTGCGCCACACCATTTGAGCTACTAGGAAGGGTTTGAAAGGTAAGACAAAAAAGGTTTTCTTTATCATCATTACCAATATGCATAATCTTAGCACCACTTGGAATATGGGTGAGCTCGCTTAACACGCATTGTAGTTCTTTAATTTCGGTAATTTTTGTCAGTTCAAAATCGCCATATTTTTGGCCGGCTTTTTCTAGTTTAATCTTTTGGCTTTTTCTATCTTTGTTTTTCATGCGTTTATCATATATTGTTGATTTTTTCCCTCACAATACCCCAAATTTCTTTAATAACACCAGAAAAAAGGTGACCCGCTTTGCATTTTTCTAGTTCTAAAAAAAGAATAAACTGTTAAAATCTAAGTTTATGAATAATAAACCCTCAAAACGTATCCATTTATTACCAAACGCCATTACTGCGTTTGGACTTTCCTGCGGACTCTTTGTCATTTTTAGAATGAGCATGACCCCTATTGGAGGAGCAGATCTTCAATTATTGATAGCCATTTCAGGACTGCTTTTGCTTGCAGCACTTGCCGATCTGCTTGATGGTGCCATTGCAAGGGTTATGAAGGCTGAAAGTGATTTTGGCGGATTTTTTGATTCTCTGTCAGATGCCATTACTTTTGGTGTTGCACCCTCCGTTATTGTTTTAAAAAGTCTATCATTGCCAAATGGCTCGGAAAGCTCCTTTTTATTAACGACTGCAGCTGTTGTTTATACGGTTTGTGGCGTATTAAGACTTGTTAGGTACAATGTGACAAGTCAGGCAATTAAAGGAGATGAAGAACTCTTACTTGCCAATAAGAAGAATTTTACTGGCCTGCCAATTCCCGCAGCAGCCGCAGCAGCTGTATCCGGTAATCTTTTTTTAATTTCGAATGAATTTCAAGCACTCTTTGAAATTTCAGAGATGACAAGAAGTTTGCTTCTATTTTTTATGTTGACCATTCTTGGCTACTTTATGATTAGCCGATGGAAATTTCCAAGTTTAAAAAGTCTTCACATCAGAGTCGCTTCCTTTAAACTTGTTCTCATAACTGCAGTCACCGCAGTACTCATTTTTTACACTATTTTGCACCACTTTCCCCTCATATTCTTTATTGTTTCTTGGGGGTATCTCTTTGTTGCTTTTACTTTATCCATCATCCGCCTCATATCCGGAAAAAAATCCAAGACCTTGGAAGATTTCGAGCCGGAACCGGAAGAAGATGACGAAGAAGAATCATAGATTACATATCAGAATCCTTTATGCTGCTGCAGATAAATATTCAATCTAAGACTTATTTCCAATTTTTTGCTCCAAAGACATGCTATTATCGAAAACACCCATTTTCGCTAATAAGGGTTGTTCTTATGTTCACTTTTGGTGATAAGGATCGGTGCTATTATCGAAAATAGGGGTTTTCGATAATAGTGCTCCCTAGCCAGTTATTCTGAATCCTTGAATAATATCTTAAAATTAGGTAACCTTATTATAGGTACCTTTAATAGCGCATTAAAATCCACTACGCTATTAAATATTTCTTTAATAGCGATTGAAATCGAGAGCCATTATTAAAATACGGGGGTATTTTTGTGAATAGAAGTGGTCAGTACATAACTCAACTTAGTGGATATAAAGCTTTTATACCTTCTTCATTACCGCCAAATCCTCCAATTGAAATGGATGAGGTAATGAATCAACTACTTGCCGATGCGAATATCGCTCTTGGAAGACTAGATACTTTTGGCTTTCTTCTTCCTAACATCGATTATATTATTGCGATGTATGTGCGTAAAGAGGCTTTATTAAGTTCTCAAATTGAGGGAACTCAAGCATCCTTGGATGACATTTTTGAATATGAAAGTCATGTCCCGATTAAAAATACACATGATGTTGAAGAAGTTGTCAACTACATTAAAGCTTTAAACCATGGATTAAAACGGCTTAAAGAATTTCCTATGAGTGTTCGTTTGATCAAAGAAATTCATCATATCCTTCTTTCACAGACTCGGGGTATAGATAAAACTCCGGGGGAATTTAAACGATCCCAAAATTGGATCGGTCATGCGGGCTCTACCCTTAAAACTGCATCTTTTATCCCTCCACCTCCATTAGAGACTATAGAAGAAATGAGTAAGTTGGAGTTGTATTTACATAACAAAGACAAGCTTCCAATACTTATAAATTGTGCTTTAATCCATTATCAATTTGAAACCATACACCCATTTTTAGATGGCAATGGACGACTTGGACGTCTTCTCATTACATTTTATTTATGTTGGAAAGAGGTCATGCAAAAACCCCTTCTTTATTTAAGTTATTATTTTAGGCTGCATCGTCAAGAATACTACGACCGTCTTAATATGGTGAGGGTAAAAGGTGATTATGAACAATGGATTCACTTCTTTTTAAGAGGAGTAATTTCGACTTCAGAATCTGCTTTAGAGACGATCAAACAAGTGCTTACCCTTGCCGATACGCATAAGAAATTGTTGATGAAAGAAAAAATATCTTCTCCAATGGCAATTGGATTACTCGATTATTTATTTGTAAAACCACATGTTTCCGTGGATGATATTGCAAAACATTTTGAGATAACATACCCAACTGCCAAAACTCTAATAAATCATTTTGTAAAACTGGAAATTTTAAAGGAAATTACCGGAAAAAAAAGAGATCGTCGCTATAGCTACTGGCAATACCTTGAGTACATATCTGAAGGACCTAATCTTTAAGAACAAAAGTACAAAAGGACGTGCTTTTAAGATATTGTCAAGGCGGTGGAAATGTCCTTTTAGTCCTTTAAGTCCTTTAAAATCCTTCAACTCCTTAAAGTCCCCTTCAAGTCCTTTCAAGACCCTTTACTCAAACTGTAACCTTTTCTACAACCTTCTCTTCACATGAAAAAACGAGGTAGTCCATGCTATAGGCTGTCAGCCACATGAGAAGGGCAGAAAAGAGGACGTCGGAAAAAAAATGTGCCCCTTGCATGATTCTTGCAACACCTAAGATTCCTCCAAGGGCAATGGCAATTGTCATTCCAATGTAGGTTAACCATTTCTTATTCAAGCGTTGTCCGACAAGTGCAAGTGCGAAAAAATAAAAGCCCATGCTGCAATGACCACATGGAAAGGATTTTGAGGGTTCAGGCTGATTGAAAAAATTTGGTGAATAGTAGGGTCTAAATTCTTGGATTCCTCCAAATTCAGTTACCTGTTTTGGTCTTGGCCTTCCCCAATGATCTTTTAAAACTAGATGCGTAAAAAATCCTGCACCCATAACAAAAGTTAAGACTAAAACCAAAAAGGGTGAGCGCAAAGATTTAAATTTATTTGAAAAATAAGAAATGGCCAAAATCGAGCAACTTGTAGCAAAAACAGTCCAAGCAGGAATCATACCCTGAACAAAGAAAAAGTCAAAAAATGGACCTTTGCTAAAGCGATCTAAAAGGGGATTTTCAGGATGGTAAAACAAAGAAGTAATTTTTAAGTCCAACCATGGGGTGAATGGGGTGATCAAAATCATCAGTATAATAGGTAGGATCCAGGAAATTGATTTGCTATTCATTTAGCCTCTTAGAAAATTTAAGGTGAGATATAATGATAGCAAAAAAATATTTTAGCGAAAAGGGGAGATTCTCGACTTTTAATAAAAACTCTATATAATGATCCTTTTTTAAGGAGAATGATCATGCAGGAAAAAGATTCGATACAAATTATTACTGAAGCAATTTTGAAGGGCGACTGCTCACGTGCTGTTTTTAGCAGTCCGTTGGAAAAAGGATTAACGCAAAAGATAGAAATTAGACCCATTCTAATCAAAAACCAACTCCATTATCAGATAACGACATTTCAAGGACAAAAAGCCCTTCATCAAAACTGTTTACCTAACTCGTGCAAAAATCAAATTTTCGATAATTATCTAAATAACTTTAAGCAAGCATTGATTACCTTGAAATCAGTCGAGTATCAAATTTTAACAAACAAAAAGGGGATCAGGACTTTTTTAAAAAAAGACAAAGCCCCTCTTCAAAAAAAACTGGATAAAAGCTTGAACGTCCTGGATCATAACCGAAAAAAAAACTATTTACTTGATGAAACATCTCTATCATTTTTAATTGAACTTGGATTATTCACTCAAGATGGCAAAGTAAAGCCCAAAAAAAGTGATAAATATAAACAACTCAACCGCTTTTTAGAAATGGTTGAAGATATCCTTCCCTCTTTAAATAAAAATAAAACTATTAATATCGTAGACTTTGGTTGCGGAAAGGCTTATTTGACGTTTGCACTTTACCATTATCTTCATACAATGAAAGGCTACTCCATTAAAATAATCGGCCTTGATTTAAAAAATGACGTTGTGGAAAGTTGTCAAGCCCTTGCAAAAAAACTTAAATTTGATCATCTATCCTTCCAAGTTGGCGACATTAGCTGCTATGAAACAAATGAAAAGATAAATATGATGGTGACTTTGCATGCTTGTGATACGGCAACTGATGCAGCTCTTGAAAAAGCGATTGTTTGGAAGAGTGATATTATTTTGTCTGTCCCTTGTTGCCAACATGAATTGCTAACTCAAGTCGAAAATAAAAAATTAACACCATTAATGAAGCATGGAATTTTAAAGGAAAAATTTTCTTCATTGGTTACAGATGCAGCCAGAGCACAAATTTTAGAAATCATGGGCTACAATTGCCAAATCCTTGAATTTATCGATATGGAACATACTCCAAAAAATTTATTGATTCGTGCGACGATAAAGTCTAAAATAGCGGACAAAGAAAAGTTAATGGACGATTATGCAATTTTTAAAGATGAATTAAAGATTTATCCATTTCTTGAAAAGAGATTACAAAAATTAAACTTGTTCGTTTAAGTCCTTGTATGCTAGTATATTAAAAGCAACTAATAAATTTACAAGGTTAGTAATATGTTAAAAAATAATTTGAGCATTATAGCGGCAGGTTTTGCCTTATTCTCCATGTTTTTTGGAGCAGGCGATTTGATCTGGCCATTGATTCTTGGCGGAAACATGGGTGAAAAGAATCTATTTGCTATGTTAGGCCTATTAATTACCGGTGTCAGTCTGCCTCTTTTAGGTTTACTTTCTATGATGCTTTTTGATGGCAACTACCGTGCTTTTTTTGGGCGTCTCGGCAAAGGTCCAAGTTTTCTTTTGATTTTTATCATTCAAGCAATTTTGGGCCCAATCGGTTCCATTCCTCGTTTGATCACTCTTTCTTATGCAACTGTAAAACCTTATTTGCCGCAAGATATGACCCTTTTAACATTTAGTATTCTTGCAAGTTTAGGCGTTCTTCTCTTTGTAATAAAAAAACAAAGGGTGATCGATCTTCTAGGTCTAATTCTTACTCCCATACTTATTATTTCTTTAGGCTTTATCCTATATTTAGGATTTACGAACCCTCCGGCAGCGTTTGCTGTGCCTTATACTTCTGGTGAGGCGTTTAAGGAAGGTTTAAATGTGGGCTATAATACCCTTGATTTAATAGCCTCTTTTATTTTTGCACCGCTTGTGTTGTCTCATTTTCGTGAAGAAAATCCGGCAGACCCTGTTGCTGCTAAAAAAAGAATGTTAAAGAAAATGGTTAAAGCAAGTGTTCTAGCTGCATTTTTATTGTCTGCCATGTTTATTGGATTAACTTTCGTAGCTTCATTTTACACCCCCTATTTAACAGCAGGACATGCT
>JBBSJT010000032.1:0-21023 GCA_038257035.1 Chlamydiia bacterium | reverse complement strand
TATTGAGCCTTCATGAAAGGGGTGGCAACAATTTTCATAATTCAAAAGGCTTCCGCAAGGGCATGAATTTTCAAGATTATTCATTTTTTTCTCTTCTTATTTTTTAATTGCATTATAATAAATAAAAGCTTTAAATAAATCAAAATAAATATTAGTTCGATCGTTTTCTAACTTCACTTCTTTTCTCTTATTCTTTCCCGCTTAAGAGATTCTTTTTTTGAAGAAGGTGGCAGCACCTAGCAGCGTAAACATCCCAATAACGGCAATTGGCCAGATATTTTCAAAGATGATATGTGCAGGCATGCTTTTTAAAAAAAGACCCTTGGAAATGATCAGCATGTATTTGAGAGGGATAATATACGTAACCGGTTGCAGCCACACGGGCATGTTTTCGATCGGTGTTGCAAAACCTGATAATAATATTGAAGGCATCATAAAAACAAATGTACCTAAAACTGCTTGTTGCTGGGTGGAGGAAATAGAAGATATAAATAATCCGACACCGCTGATCGCCGTTACAAATGTAAATAAAGCCAAAAGCAATAGAAAGATAGAGCCTGTAAATGGCACTTTCAATATAAAAACTCCGACAGCAATTAATAAACAACCCTCCAGCATTCCTACAATGATTCCCGGAATGATTTTACCAATCAAAATTTCAAATGGAACAAGTGGCGAGACAAGCAGTTGATCAAATGTTCCGAGTTCTCGCTCTCTTGCAACCGACTGGGTTGTAACAACAAGACAAGTGAGCATAGAAAGGGTTGCAACGAGCGAGGGAATATTGTACCAATAATAAAGCAAATTTGGGTTAAACCAATTTCTTGGAACAAGTTTTACATTATTTTCATTGTCTTGCTTATTTGCAAAAAAATCTTGATTGAACTGCTCTATAATACTACCTGCATAACCTGCCACAATCTGTGCTGAATTAGACCGCCTTCCATCAAATATGAGTTGGATGTCTGCTCTTTTGTTACTTTTAAGAAGTCTTGAAAAGTTTTCCGGGATGGTTAAAACCATAAGGCCCCTTTGATTGTCAACAAATGATGGAATTTGCTGCTCTGCCTCTAAATAAATAATATTATTAAACATAGGTGATCCTTGAAATCTTGCGATGATTTCAATAGACTGTTGTCCAAAATCTTTATTTAAAATTCCGATCGGAACATTTTTGACATCAAGGGTTGCAGCATAAGTAAAAATAAATAATTGAATAAATGGTGGAATAATAATGGAATAACGGCTTTTATTATCCTTTAAAACAGCTAATAATTCCTTCCATATTAAAGCTAAAACACGATTCCACATATAAACTCACTGTTATACACTTATTCCACTTCAATCTAGTCTTTTTACTGTTTTGTGGATAGTGATGTTGAATAATATTAACCCGACAATAAACATAAACAGCATATTATACAAAAGCAAATTCCAAACATTGCCCACTAAAAAAAGTGTCTGAAGGCATTGGACAAAATATTTTGCAGGAATGGCATAGGTCAATAGTTGTATCCAGTAAGGCATGCTGGAAATTTCAAAAAGGAATCCTGAAAGAATATAAGCCGGTAAAAAACCTGCTGTAATTGCAACTTGTGAAGCAATCATCTGACTTCTTGCAATTGTTGAAATAAGAAGCCCAAAACCCAAAGCTGAAAATAAAAAAAGAGCCGTAACGATGACTAAAACCCACCAGGAGCCCCTTAAAGGCAATCCAAATCCTATAACCGATACCACAACACAAATGATCATCGAAATCATGCCTAAAATAAAATAAGGAATAATCTTTCCTGCAATGAGTTCATATTTTGTTAAAGATGTTGACATGAGCGTTTCCATTGTCCCTCTTTCCCATTCCCTCGAAACCACAAGTGCCGTAAGAAGGGTCCCAATAAGAGTCATAATGATTGCAAGTGAACCCGAAAGAAGGAAATGGCGACTTTCTAATTCTTCATTATACCAAAATCGAGATATAAGATTGATGCCTGCACCACTTATTACATCTCTTTTTAGTTGTTTTTGCGACAAATAATTTTGGAAGGCTCCTTGCACATAGTATTGCACAAAGCTTGCTGTATTAGGCTCACTTCCATCAGCAATTACTTGTATTGGAGCGATGCGGTTTTGATTTAACCGAAAAGCAGAAAAGTAGGCCGGAATAACAACCATTCCTCGAATATTCCCCCTGATAAGGTCTTCATCTAACTCCCGTCTATCCCTTGCAATTTTAATGTCAAAATAAGGGGAATTGACTAAAGATTCGGCAAAGTCCATGGCTTCAACGGATGTGTCTTCTAAGACAAGCCCTAGCCGTAAATGATTTAAATCGAGTGAAACTCCAAAGCCATATAAAAATAAAAGCAAAAGAGGCAATAGCACGCTAATTAATAGGGTGCTTGGATCTTTAAAAATTTGAATAAATTCCTTTTGAATGAAGGCTGTTAATCGCCTTGCGCTTGCCAATCTTATTTTTTTATTTTCTTTTTGGATGAGGTTTTCATTAGAGAGGGTTTGCTGCATCATACTCCTCTATTAATTTTACAAAAGCATCATCCAGGGTTGGAGATGGATTTTGATCAGTTTTTGCAGATTCCTTTAATTCCATAGGACTTGCCATTTGAATAATTTTACCGCGATAAATAAACGCAATGCGATCGCAATATTCAGCCTCATCCAAAAAATGAGTAGTTACCATAACTGTCACTCTTTTTTCAATAAGACCATTGATATGGTTCCAAAACTCTCTTCTTGTCAAAGGATCGACCCCTGACGTTGGCTCGTCCAAAAATAAAACATCAGGATGGTGCATGTTAGCACAGGCAAGAGCAAGGCGTTGCTTAAAGCCAAGGGGAAGCTCACTTGAATTTGTATTTTGATACTCATGTAAGTTAAATATTTCTACCATTTGTTTTACTTGTTTATCACGCTCAAGACCTGACAAATTATAGATCCCTGCAAAAAAATTTAAATTTTGCAAAACAGTAAGTGAGCCATAAAGTGAAAATTTTTGGGCCATATACCCAATGCGTGATCTTGCAATACCGGGTGCTGTTTCAAGATCATAACCTTTAACTGATGCTTTTCCGCTGGTGGGTTTTAATAATCCGCAAAGCATTTTAAATATTGTTGACTTACCGGCCCCATTTGGACCTAACAAGCCAAAAATTTGACCTTGAGGAATAGAAAAATTAATGTTTTCTGCAGCAATAAAATGTCCAAATTTTTTTGTTAATTTATCTGCTACAATGATCGGCACATCTGTTTCTTTAATCATTGGGGTCAAAGTTGCTAATGCTGAAACATTTTTTGGAGCACCACCTAAAATTTCGATAAAGGCATCTTCAAACCTTGGTTCACAAGGGGTAACAGTACCATTTGTTTTAACTTTTAAGTTAGGATCTTTAACAACAATTCGAATATCATTACCTTGAATGATGCCGTCAATAGTATTATCTTGTTTTAAAAGTTCAGATAAAAGCAGCCTTCGATTTTCTTTTAAATTTGAGATTTTAAAAACTTGGCCCTCAACTCTTTTTGTTAGATCTTTGGGCTTACCATTAAAGAGTAGTTTTCCGTCATTGATCAGCAGCACGGTGTCACATTTTTCAGCTTCATCCAAATAAGCAGTACTCCAAACAACAGATATACCCTCTTTTGTAAGCTCGGTCACCATTTTCCACAGTTCACGTCTTGAAATAGGATCCACACCCACACTTGGTTCATCGAGCAATAAAAGAGTCGGTTTTTTAACAAGAGCACAGGCCAAGCCTAATTTTTGTTTCATGCCCCCCGAAAGATTTCCGGATAAACGATCTACAAAAGGTTTTAAATTTGTAAATTTTAATAATTTGTCAAAAGTTGCTTGTTTTTCATCCACAGGAACACCACGAAGATCTGCAAATAGATTTAAATTTTGCATGACGGTAAGATCTTCGTATAATCCAAATTTTTGAGGCATGTATCCGATCAGGTAACGCACAATTTCAGGTTCTTTTATTGTATCAAAACCGTCTACGGAAATTGAACCGGTTGATGGTTTTAATAATCCTGCTATTAGACGAATCAATGTTGTTTTTCCGGCACCATCAGGTCCCACGAGACCGACGATTTCACCTTTTGGCACAATGCCTGTAATATTTTCAACAGCCGGTTTTTCACCTTTAGCAAAAACTTTTGAAATATTTTGAATGGAAACTAGTATGTTTGTAGCTTGGATCATGATCCAGCATGCTTTAATTTTATTTTAGCAGTAACCGGCATACCTTGACGCAATCCCGCATCCGGTTGATCCACATATATTCTTAAACGGTAAACAAGGTTTGTGCGAAGATCTGTAGTTTCTACAGTTTTCGGGGTAAATTCAGCAATTGGTGAAATAAAACCAATTCTTCCAATATAAGAATGGCCATTTGGATTGTCTGTTGTAACTTCTACCTCCATTCCATTTTCAACTTCTCCTAAATGAATTTCATTTACGAATGCACGAATCCAAACAGGGGTTAAAATTGAAAGAGTAAAAACCGGTTCAGCTTCACGAACTACGGATCCCGGCTCTCGTACACGCGTTAGAATGATCCCATCAGTTGGCGCATATATTTTTGTATGTTTTAAATTGTCTTCTGCAATAGTCAAGGAAGCTTTTGAGGCCGCATATTGTGCAAGCAATTGGTTATAGTTTGATTCAGTATTAGTTAAGTCTTCTTTTGAAATGCTGCCTCGTTGACCGATTTCCTTTCGTCTTTCAAAAATAACTTTAGCGTTGTCAAGGTTTGTTTTTAAAGCCTTTGTTGTAAAGGATGCTTGATTGACTTGCGATTGATAAGGTGATGTATCAAGCGTTGCCATTAAACTTCCCTTGGCAACAACATCACCTTCTTGAAAATGCAATTCTTCTACTTGTCCAGGAATGCGAAAACTGATGTCTACTTGCCGAACTTCTACGTTACCATAAAGAATCAGTTCATTTGGGTTTTTTTGTAGATTAAAATGATCATATGCAAATTTAATTGCCACCCCTATTAGGCCCAAAATGATAAGCAGAATGATAAATCTTTTCATACATCCAATAAAATAGTAGTAAAAAATCAGTGATAGCCTTAACGGTTTAATTTTTCAATATTTTTATATACTGCTCTACTCCAAAGAAACAATTGGATCAATTGGGTCGATTAATCGCAACATTAAAACAGGTTTATTTGTTGCGATTGGACGAATCACAACATTAAAACAGTTTTTACTGTTGTAATTTACAGAATCACAACATTAAATCAGGTTTATGTGTTGCAATTATTTAATCGCCACATTAAAATTAGGTTAAGTGTTGTTATTTATCGAATCGCAACAGTTCCTCAATTTATAGGCTCAAATGTCAAAAAAAATACCTGAAAGCGAATTTGTGGAAATTCTTGAAACTTTAAAATTGTTTAAGGAGGGCGTTTCATTAAAAGAAATTAAGCAATCTATTAAAATTCCTTTTTTCGAGTATACGCTTCAAAGGCGCCTGACTTCTCTAGTTAAAATTGGATTGGTGCGAAGAATTGGGAAAGGTAGGGCACAAAAATATTTGTTACCTTCGAATAACGAAGGAGAAGCATCTTTATTTGAAGAAGATCCAATCGATCAAGTAATCCCTTTGTCAGATGAATCAAAAAAAGTTTTAAGAATTATTGAAAAACCCGATCAATCTCGAAGTCATGTAGGTTACAATAGAAAATTTCTTGATGAATACCGACCAAATGTTTCTTTTTATCTAAGTGAATCAGAAAGAGAGAATCTTCTTAGGCTTGGAAAAACAGATGGCGATCAGCCTGCCGGTACGTATGCTAGAGAAATATTTAATCGTTTACTTATTGAATTGTCTTGGAATTCAAGTCGTTTGGAAGGAAATACCTATTCGATTCTAGAAACTGAACGTTTATTAGATTTGAATGAAGTTGGTGAAGGAAAAGATTTAAAAGACACCCAAATGATTATAAACCACAAGGAAGCAATAGAATTTCTTGTAGATTCAGCAGATCAAATTGCTATTGATCGGTACACTGTTTTAAATGTCCATGCTCTTCTATCAAATAATTTACTCAAAGATACAGGAGCTTGTGGGAGAGTTAGATCTAAATCAGTAGGAATTAAAAAATCAGTTTATCACCCTTTGGTAATACCGAGTTTAATAAATGAATGTTTTAATCAAGTTTTAGATACAGCTAGAGCTATAAAGAATCCTTTCGAACAGGCATTTTTTTAATGGTGCATCTACCATACTTACAACCCTTTGAGGATGTAAATAAAAGAGTTTCTAGGCTAGTTGCTAACATCCCCTTAATTCTATTAAATTTATGTCCATTATCCTTTATGGATGTTCCTCGGAAAACTTATATAAAGGGTTTATTAGCTATCTATGAATTAAATAATGTAAGCTTATTACGAGATGTTTTTATTTGGGCTTATGAACGTTCTTGCGCTCTCTATTCAGTAACTCTTCAAAATCTTGGAGAGCCGGATCCTTTTCGTATGAAATATAAAATTATGATTTTTGAAATGGTCAGTAATATTGTTAGAGAACCATTAGATAAGAAAAAAGCGATTGCATTTATTAAACAGAAAACAAAAGATATTCCTGAAAATGATCAACAAAGATTCTTAGAAACTGTGGAGATGGAATTAAGAGGATTACATGAAGGAAATATTGCTAGATATAAATTACGTCCATCTGAATATGAAACTTGGCATAAAACATGGAAATAAATAAATAATAATATGCCGGAATTGCCTGAAGTTGAAACAATTGTTCGTGAATTAAACGAAGCGCATTTAATTGGGCTTAAAATAAACCGTGCAATAGTTTTTTGGGATCGAAGCATCGCAAAACTTGGAAGCGCTTCTTTTTCAGAACGTATAGTTAATCAAAAGATTCTTGAGATTACTAGACGAGGTAAGTTTTTAGTATTTAAATTATCGAAAGATACCCTCCTTGTGCATTTACGCATGACAGGAAAATTTTTTGTTGAAGAAATTTCTGCAGCGGTTAATTCTCATGAGCGTGTACGTTTGATTTTAAGTAATAAGAAGATTTTGCGTTTTGAAGATCAACGCAAATTTGGAAAATGGTATTTATTAGATGATCCTGAAGAAATGCTCGATAAAATTGGTATTGAGCCATTATCGAAAAATTTTACCTTAGGTGCTTTTAAAAATCTTCTTGAGAAAAGCAACCGTCAAATAAAGCCTTTTTTACTGGATCAGCACAAAATCGCAGGTCTTGGAAATATTTATGTTGATGAAGCCCTATGGGAGGCTAAAATTCATCCTTTGAGGCTCGCTAAAACACTCAAAACCCAAGAAATCAAATTATTGCATAAAGCAATCATTATGGTATTAAAAAAAGGCATTGAAAATACAGGAACAACTTTAGGCTCAAATCGTGCCAATTATTATAGTGTTAGTGGACGTCGTGGAACTAATCAAGATACATTAAAAGTTTTTAGGCAAGAAGGCACGCCATGTTTTAGATGTAAAACCATTATCAAAAAAATTGTTGTGGCTCAAAGAGGCACACATTTTTGCCCAGATTGTCAGCAAAATGTCAAAGCCCAAGAAAAAATTATATAATGATCATACTTATAAAGGCAACTTCAGTAGATGCGCCAGAACTCCATGCTCTTCAAATTAAATCGTTTTTACCGTTACTTGCAAAATATAACGATGTTGAGACCAATCCTGCAGTTGAGCTCTTAGAAAAAACATTAAATAGAATTAATAATCCTAAAAAAGGATTTTATAAGATTTTAAAAGATGGTTTATTGGTAGGGGGGATTGCCATAAAAAAGAGTGCTCCAAATATTTTATTTATTGGTCCCATTTTTATAGATCCTGATTTTCAAAATCAAAAAATTGCTCAAAAAGCTTTAACACTACTTGAGACATTATTTCCAAAGATTGAATATTTTGAACTTGCAACCATTAAAGAAGAAAAAGGCAACATGCATCTTTATGAAAAAATGGGCTATGTACTTACCGGAGAAACCAAAAAAATAAATCATTTGGATATTCCTTTTTTTAGAAAAAAACTTCGCGTTTAGCTCAAGTTATAGCAAGTTATAATGGGTTATATCAAGTTTTCGTTATAACTGGTTATAACCTATTATAAATATATAACTTTTTCGTTTTCATTCTTTTTGTTGAATTTCTTCTCTCGGATAAATCCAATTTTCTCGAACTTATACAAAGTTATAGCTAGTTATATCGATTTTCTGTTATAACTGGTTATAACCCATTATAACTTGCTATAACTTCATAGATGTGCCAGGAAAACGACGATGAATCCAATTAATAATCCTTATTCACCGGGAGCCGGTGCTCCGCCTGCAGAACTTGTAGGTCGAGATCCAATTCTTCAACAAGCTGATATTTTACTTGGACGAATCCTTGCTCGAAGACCTGAAAAAAGTATACTGCTGACTGGACTTAGAGGTGTTGGAAAAACAGTTTTATTGAATGAAATAGAAAGACGTGCCGAGAAATTAGACTATCACACGGTTTCTGTTGAAGCGCACAGTGACAAATCACTTGGTGCTCTTCTTGCTCCTTATCTTTGTAAACTTTTATATGCTCTAGATAGAAAAGCCGGACTTGGGTTTAAAGCAAAAAGGGCTTTAGCTGTTCTTCGCAGTTTTGTAGGAGCCTTCAAAATTACATTTAAAGATATCTCTATAGGAATAGATATTGATCCTGAAAAAGGATCGGCCGATAGTGGCGATATTGAAATAGATTTACCTCAATTGTTTGTTGCTATTGGCGAGGCTGCTGAAGATCGACAATCTGCCGTTGCTATTTTCATTGATGAAATTCAATATCTAACTAAAAAAGAATTAGGCGCTCTTATTATGGCAATGCATAAAGTTCAGCAACGACGATTGCCTATGCTTCTTATGGGGGCAGGACTTCCTGTTTTATTAGGATTGGCCGGAGATTCCAAATCATACGCAGAAAGACTGTTTAATTTTCCAAAGGTTGGAGCATTATCAGAGACAGATGCTATGCGAGCAATTCAAGAACCTGCAAAAGCCGGTGGTGTTGATTTTCATAAGGATGCATTAGATGAAATTGTTCGTTTAACTCAAGGTTATCCCTACTTTCTTCAGGAATGGGGATATTTGATCTGGAATACAGTTGCATCAACTCCAATTACAATTAAAAATGTTAAAGAATGTACTTCTAAAGTGATCGAACGTCTTGATGAAAATTTCTTTAAAGTGCGCTTTCATCGTCTTACGCCAAATGAAAAAGTGTTTTTACGTACAATGGCAAAATTTGGTGAAGAACCTTACAAACTAAGCTTAATTGCTAATGAACTAAATGTTAGCTTATCAAGTCTTAGTCCAGTAAGATCCCATTTGATTAAAAAAGGAATGATATACAGCCCAACTTACGGCAATATCGCCTTTACAGTGCCTCTTTTTAATGAATTTATCATGCGAGCAATGCCCGATTTTTGATTTTAAATTCTTGTTTTAAAAGAGTTTTTCTTGGTAAAATTCACTTTTTAACAATGGAAATGGATAGACTGATGGAAGAATCAACCCCCCCTAAAAATGCTCACTTAGAAATTGCGTTCCCGAAAAGCGATCAAGATCAAAAATTGCGATTAATTTCAATCAATGGTTCCATGTTCGCCATTGTTCATGCTCCTTTAGAATCGCAGGGACCTATTAACCTTAATTGTGAAGATTGGAGCCTGATCCTTCTTGCTCCTATAAAATCAAAAACAAACATCACGATTTCAGCGATTAATATTATATGCCTTAACGAAGTTGTTTCAGAAGAAGGGGATGTCAATATTTTAGCTTCTGGTCAATTGGTAAAATTTTCTCCTAAACAAACTGAAAAATCGATAGAAACAGGTGGAAGAGGGGAGTTTTACTTCGAGGATGATGCAGGGGCGCTTCTTTATTATTATCGTTTGTATAATGACATACTTAGTCAGATTCATGAGGAAAATACCGAATCTTTTTACAAAGCGCAACAGCATTTCATATCTTCTCTTTGTACCCTGGTAGATAAAATTGAAGGAAAACCTGAAACTCTAAACCTTCAAAAAGTTTTTAGCGTTTGGGGAATTTCCTTTCTCGAGGAATAATTATTTTGCAAAATTTATCGACCTGTACTTTTGGAAGTTTATCTCATATCTTTTATCCTAAAAGGGATAGAAAAAGAGGCATCATTTTTTCTTAAGGTCCGTGGGACTTCTAAACTATGAAATTTCACACTATAAAGCAGGCTGAAGGCCTGCTTTATAGTGTGAAAGCGAATATGTTTTTTCTACCAATACTGTTAAAAAATTAAATGGGTCTAAGGGTATGCTTATCATCCACTATTTTTTTTCAATTGTTTTAAATCTAAAGCATTTTGTGTACCTGCTCCAAATTGTGTGTTATCGAAAATGACCCAAGATGAAGGGGTTAAATCTTTTGCGATTTTTTTCAAAAATTGATCATCGTATGATGACTTATAGATTAAAGGCGAGCCATGCAATCTATAATATTTTAAAGTTTGTTTAGCATTTATTGTGAACTTAATCGGATCGGCTTTTACATAAGAAACATCATATTTTTTTAGTATGTTCTGAGGAGTACTTTCAGCCCATGAACTATTTCTTGGCTCTATAACAACTTTTCCATCAAACATTTTTCTTAAAAGTTCAAAAAAAATATCTATCCTGTTTTGCTCGAAAACTAGACTTGGAGGCAATTGAATTAAAAGAATCCCAAGTTTATTTTTTAGGCCTGCAATTTCCTGAAAGAATTTATCCAAATCATCTTCAACACCAATTAATTTTTTGTTATGAGTAATTTCTTTAAACATTTTTACTGAAAATTGAAAATTCTCAGGTGTAGAATCGCACCAACGCTCATAAATTGTTTTTTTGTGAGCTTTATGAAATGAACTATTAATTTCAACAGCATTAAATACTTGTGAATACCTTTCCAGCTGACTTTTTCCTATAGGGAAATTATCTTGAGCTTCGGCAGGAAGATTCCAACCCGCAGTGCCAATTCGTGGATTATTTTTCAAAGTCATTTCCTTTTTTGTGGCCTGTCAGTTATGTACCAAAAGGCCGTTAAAATTAGAACTTTTTTTAATTCTTTTTACAATGTTCAAAAAAAATGATATAAATCTTCTAAAAATAGGAGAAAAGTATGAATAAAATAGAAATGTATGATGTTCGAGTAAAAAGTGACTTTTTAATAGGCATAGAGCGACGAATGATTCATACAAAAGTTGATGAAAAAATGAAAGCTTGGGAAATAAATCAGATTGTTCCTATGCTGAAAATGAAAAATTGGAAATGAGCAAATCTATGATATTTTTTTCAGGTAAAAAAATTTCAAAAAACTCAATTATTAATTCCTTTCCAATAGAAATTGTTTTTGAAATTTTAAAAATAAAAACAGAAATTTGCCAAAAAGAGGCAATTTTAAAAAAAAACTTACAAATCGAGATTTTTAAAATCGAAAGTGAAAAAGAATTCCATAATTCTATGAATGCACAAATAAAAATGATTTAAGATTTAAGGAGAAAATCACCAGCCAAATACGGGTCTTTTTTACGTTACATAAAACTAATGCTTGGAGGTTCCCACCCCCCCCCAAAAAAAAAAATTACTTTTATAGATGCAAAAAACCCGTATTCTACCCATCTTTTAGATCATCTCTCCTCGACAAACATAAGGTTTATCTTCGTCGTGATGACAAAAATCTGGACAGTATACGGGCCTTTTATATTTTATAAAAAAAACTCCAACGATCGATTCTTTTCAGGCCTTTACAAGAGATGTTATCACCTGTAATACCTTTAGAATTAATATTTGAAGATTTCGGTCAGAGATTTATTTCTTTGCCTCGCAGACACCGTTTGAGATTTGTGAAATAAGCGACTGTAGAACCTATAAATAAGGTGAATAAATAATCGAAAAATGCCAGAGTTATAATAGCAATAAGAGGCTCAAGCTAAGGCCAAGTATGGTTCGGTTATTTTAAATCTTGCGAATTTTTTAGGAGAAAGATGATGGCTTCCATTTTTAAAAAACAATATTATTGGGGTTATTTTGTCATTTTTCTTAGCCTGATTGCAACTTTGGCAATTTACTTCGGATCAATGTGGTACTATGATACTTGGTATGAATATAAGTTGAAATATTGGGCTAAGATAGGAAGCCTGACTTCAACGATGCTCATGTGCTGGGCTTTTTTGCTTGCAACAAGGTTTCATTTTATTGAGAATTTATTTGGAGGTTTGGACAAGGTTTACAAAGCGCATCGATGGGTTGGTGAATCAGCTTTTTTTCTTATTTTTCTTCATCCGATCTTTTTAGCCTTAGATCCTAAGTTTAATTTTTTTAGTTTCTTTTGGATAGATTATCTGCCCAAAGAAGAGCTGCATTATTATATTGCACGAATGAGCGGGATTGCAGCGCTTTTAATGTTTATATTGTTGGTAGCTTTTTCGCTTTGGATCCCGATGCGCTATCACCGCTGGAAACAGACGCACAACTTTTTCGGATTACTACTGCTATTGGTGGTCTTCCATGCGATTGCAGCACAAGGTGAGATCATGACCTATCCTTTTCTTTTAGGTTGGTTTGGGTTTTGGGTGGGCATGGGACTTTTTAGTTTTTTATATATTCGAGTGCTGTATCGCTGGTTTGGTCCACTTCATGACTATGTTGTACACCATGTTGAGCAATTAGGTGATATTACAGAAATTTATTTGCAGCCTCACCTGCCCTATCGCAGCCTGATTCATCTACCAGGTCAGTTTATTTATATTTATTTTGATTCTCCCGAATTAAGTTCAGAACCCCATCCATTTAGCATCTCTTCAGAACCTCGATCGGAATACTTAAGGATTTCAATCAAGCAATTGGGGGATTGGACAAAAAAAATAAATCAATTGCAAAAGGGTGATCATGCATATATTTGGGGCCCTTACGGAAAATTTAGCAATCGTTATTTTGAACATGCTGACAAAGAGGCTGTGCTAATTGGAGGCGGGATCGGAATTACTCCTTTTTTAAGCATAATAAATGACACTCTTTTCCGATCAAAAGAAAGAAACGAGGTTTACCTTTTTTACAGTTATAACAAGGAAGGTGAAGATTATTATCGGAATGAAATTAAGCAGCTTGATGCAGGTAACGATCATTTTCATAGTATTTTACATTGCGCAGAAAAGGAGGGCTATATTACTGCAGATATAATCAAGGAAGCGGTGGGGGGAGATCTTTCAAATAAAGTATTTTTAATGTGCGGACCTAAGCCGATGATGGATGCGCTGCAAAAGCAGCTTTTAGAAGCAGGTGTACCCCTTGAGTATATTTTCAAGGAAGAATTTAGCTTGGTTTAAAAAGCATCCATTTCTAAAGTAAGCTTTGAAAGAGAATAACCCCTATCAAATCAAAAAGCTTATCCAAAGTGATAGGCTTTTACGATTTTTGGGGATACGGTCTTGCGCGTTATATAAAATTAATGCTTGGAGGTCCCACCTCCAAATCTTACTTTTATAGACGCAAAAGGCCCATATAAGGTCCATCTTTTAGATCATCGCTCCTCAATAAACCATTAGGTTTACCTTCTTAACGATGAAAAAAATCTGATCGTTACATTTTTTATTCCTGCCTTCTTTTGGTTCGGACTGCCTGGTGCCCTGTTCCCGCACCAAATCATTCCAGTCGGAATAATCACTGCTTGCTGAGAAGTCTTCAAATTCAGGGATAGTGATTGTACAGTTTACGACCAATCTATCGCGCGCTGCATAAGCACTTGCATCACTTTATTTTGCTCTAAAAGCGGAAATTTCTATTTTGGCGGCACAAAAAGTCTAAACTGTTATCTACAGTTTTCTAAACTGTTGTTATAAACTGTTGTTGACTTTTATTTTTTTATTAAAGTATACTCTGAACTAAATTAATAAATTCTAGGTGAATATGAATGTTTATGATTGTATTTATAATAGTGTTGTAGATTTTAATAATGCTATAAACTCGCTATGGCCACAAAGCGGAGGTACAATTGTGGATGGCGACAACGCCCTTCACTCGATGGATTATCCCGTTAATTCGGTTAAACCCGACAATACAGACAATAAACCAATTCATGAGATACCGTTTTTTCCTCAAGATGTATGGAATGAAGTTTTAAAGCACAGCAAACCGGATTTAGTAGCCTTATCTGTGCTAAGTCAATCGCTTAATAAGTTGACTAATGATTATGCTAAAAGTTACCGGCCGGAAGGTTGTTTTGGTAAGGCAGAGTGGATATCTTATGGTGGAAATCCCGGAGCTGAACCCTATCTTCCATTAAAAATGATCCAAGACTTTGACTCTTCTAAGTGGATGCTTACGTTCATTCCGGAAACGATCAATGGAGAGGAGCTTACATTAAGCAGTTTTGACCGATTTGTCAGTGACTATAAAAACGGTAAAGATGCATTCAGAAGCAATTATCGATATCTGCTAAGTGATTATGATATCAATGATAAAACGGTAAAGCCCTTTAAATCCCATTGGGTTATGTTATCTAAAGATGTGTTGGGTTGTGCCGATCTTGTAAATGGAACGAGAAATAAGAATTTTTCGATTCAAGAAAAACTCGTTAAGGAAGCCGGATTTGAAATCCCCAACCTGATAGATGCAGTAGTAAGCATTTTGCTGCGCAATTTGCAAACAGGTGACTTTGTTTACTCTGACGGATCAAATGGTCACCAGAGGACGTATACGCACGTTCAGGAGCAAAATAGCGGGGGTTATCCAATAGCAGTTGGCAGCTTTTCTGCCCTCGGTCTCGTAGTCTACGACTCCGACGACTTCGACTACATGTTCAATTTTAGCTCGCTTGGCGCTTCTTGCGCTAGGAAGTCCATCTGCACTTGAACCTTTGACCCTTGGAAAGGGCCTTTGGATTTTGTTCTTTGTTCTTTTTAAAAATCAAAAACTTTAGCGAGGAGAGAGGCATCCTTCCGGTTAAAGTTTAGATGTTAAATGAGAAAAAGACATGTGTATGCAAGCATAATAGATTCATCCATATAAACCGGCGAAGCCGAAAAAAATTATAAACCTTACTGAGTCTGAAAATTATCAGTAGTGATGCCCAAATATTCAAAGAAAACACTTCACCGGGAAAATCTCTTTATTTCTCTGCCATACCAAACCGTGTATTGTCAATGCACGGTTTAGACTAAAACCGTGTGTTGGTAATGCCCGGTTTGGCGATAGCTTCCTATGAAGTAACTTGGGATTTGTAATTTAGGTTTGGTTTTGTAATTAATAGTTTCTATATTACGGTAATTAGTTGTATAATACAAATATAGTCTATTTAATTGTGAGGTTTATATGAATTTTGATATTACTTTAAAAGGTGATCAATGTTGGTATGAAGTTCGGCTTTTGGAAACAAAAGAGGGGGGCAATTTTATTATAGATGGAAAAAATTTTAAGTTATCTGTAGAAGGTTATATGGCAGATTCATCCAGTATTCAGGATGCTAAAATTAGATTAAGTCAACTTGATTTGAATACACCGATTACACTAAAAAAATTGTATGCGACAGTAATAAATACCGAGGAAGAAAATTTAAACATTGATTCCAAATTTCTTTCAGTAGATTCGATCAAGGAGTTAGTTAAGCAAAATTTATCCAAAGATTTCACAGATGAAGATAAATTTAGAATAACTAGTAAAAATTCCTTAATGGTTTCAATAAATCATTCACATTACACAACCGCAGTCTGGAAAGATAAAACTATAAAAAAAATAAATTTCATACAAAGTAAAATCGAAGCAAAACTTGATGAATTAGGGCAATATGAACTCTCTTGGGATAATAAATCTTTATTTGAAAAAGTGAGTATGATTGCTTCCAATGCCATCTCGCTTAATGCTTATTCAAGAGTTGATCAGCAAGCAGCCCTTCATTTAGAGGTAAAAAAATATAAAATTGAACTTCTTGAGGCCATGCTTCAAGGTCATCAACTAGAGCCTGTTTTTGATGATGAGAGTAAAATAAAAGAGCAGAAAAGAATTGAAGAAATGCTTAAGGTAGCTTTAAGTATCGAACAAATAGCTTTTGTTAAAAATATATTGCCAAAACTTGATAACATCAGTCCTCTTCTTCTTATGATTTCGGTTATCACAAATTCAAAAGAATCAATCAGACTCTTAGTTGAGTATGGAGCTGATCCCAATTCCAATTATTGGCACCATCCAATTCTTTATTGGGCTTGTCTTCGAGGAGCTAATGAGGCTATAGAAGGTTTGGTTGAAGTCGGAGCTAACCCCAATATTATTGAAGAAAAAAAGGAAAATTCGATTCTACATAAGGCATTTGAGTCGCAAAAGATATCAATGGAGTCATTAAAATTACTCTTGAAAAAAGCAGAAAATATAAATTTTCGCAATTTTGATGGAAAAACTTTATTACACTCTGCGGTTCAGTATGCAAATAATACCCAAGATTTACAAAGAATTGATCTACTTGTAACGGAAAAAATTGGAGTAAATATTCAGGATAAAAAAGGGCAGACAGCTCTGCATACTGCAATTGAAAGAGGAAAAAAATCTTCTTTAATGATTGTAAAGAAGCTCATTGAAGCAAATTGCATCATTGATATCCTTGATCTTTCCAGCAAAACAGCATTACACTATGCAGCAGAGAAAGTTGCTACAGAAAATGACAACCAAATGAATGAAATCATTATAGCGCTCCTTGAGGGCGGAGCATCCGTAAATATGCAAGATATTGATGGAAAAACACCCTTGCATTATGTGGCGGAAGGTTTAGAAAAAAGTAAAAATGCTGCATTGGCATTAATAAAATATGGAGCTAATCTTAATATTCAAGATGAAGAGGGCAACACTGCATTACATACAGCTGTAGGCGCCGGTAATATTGAACTTATAGAACTTTTACTTAAACTAGGTGCAGACAGAAATATTAGAAATAAGCAAGGTCATTTGCCAGGTGCATTAGCTGTTCATGGCATTCATACCCTTTTATTGAATGATGAAGAAAAAGAAAAGATTCTTACATTATTAAGCAAGCATGAATGGACTTAAATTATGATGGCAATAGATTTGAGATCAACCCTTACCGACAAATGCTTAGATTAACCCTTCTTAAGATGATAAAAAACTAGGGCCTTTCTTTTCCGCCGTTTAAAATTGTTCGCTGTATTTTCAAATTAATGCGCAAGATTTACGCAAATTTTACGCATAATAGGAAAAGCATTATGGTTTGTATTGAAGAAAACTTTATTGAAACCATGAATTCTTAAGTTTCTTTCTCTGAAGAAAGAGCTATCGAATGTCCGCCATCTACAGTGAGTATTTGTCCAGTCAACCAAGATGAATCATCAGTCGCAAGAAAAAGTGCTGTAGATGCCTGATCGTTTGGAAGTCCTGCACGTCCGAGAGGAATATCTTTAATAGCAGAATCGAATTCGGAGCTTTCTTCATAAGGAGTAATCCCTGGCGCAATAGCATTTACTCTGATCCCGTGCTGTGCTAGTTCCAAGGCCATAGTTTGGGTTAGCATATTCAATGCAGCTTTACCAGAGGCATGTGCGACTCGATTCATCGATGGGCGAGTACCAGAAATAGAGGAAATATTAATAATGTTTCCCTTGGTATGCTTTTCTACCATGCCCTTTGCAACAAGCTGTGATAAGAAAAATGGCGTCATTAAGGTCACTTGTAACAATTGTTCAAAATCATGAGGTGTTAATTCAAAAAAGCCTAGCGTGTTATAACCTCCTGCATTGTTGATCAAGATGTCTACATGTCCTAAAATACCAATGCATTCGCTGTAAAATTGTTTTACACCATCACAGGTGGAAAAGTCTGCGTAAAATGCCCTGGCCTTTCCACCTACTTCTTGAATGCAATCTACGACTTCTTCAGCTCCCTTCTTATCAGATCGATAGCTAATGACTAATTCGGCTCCTTCTTTAGCAAACAATAAAGCAATTGCCTTACCAATGCTTCGATTAGCTCCAGTCACAATTACTTTTTTTCCTGCTAATTTCATTTATTATCCTTATTGACGTTACAGGATTGACGTTCCAGGTCCTAGAGTCCATGCAACTCTCTAATCCATTTTATAAATTCATTTTCAAATTGATTCCATCACGATAGTATAGCATAAAAATCTCAAAAACAAAGAGAGTTTTACTGTAGTTTCATCCAGTCTAGTTCTTAAATTAGCTTTCCAAACTAGAGCTTTTAAGATTTATGGTGTATAAGTCACTAAACAAAAAAAGCTTCAGCCCTAAAACGAAGCTTTTTGTTTTTTTTGGAGGTTCCCACCTCCAAAAGTTACTTTTATAGACGCAAAAAACCCGTATTCTACCCATCTTTTAGATCATCTCTCCTCGACAAACCATAAGGTTTATCTTCGTCGTGCTGACAAATCTCGAGCAAAATACTAAGCCTTTTGCGTTATATAAAACTAACGTTTGGAGGTCCCACCTCCAAATCTTACTTTTATAGACGCAAAAGGCCCATATAAGGCCCATCTTTTAGATCATCGCTCCTTGATAAACCATGAGGTTTACCTTCGTCACGATGACTAAAATCTGGACCCTATATGGGCCTTTTGCGTTATATAACAGTAAAATTTGGAGGTGGAGAGAATCGAACTCTCGTCCTAAGCAAACTACATACTAGCCACTACATGCTTAGTGTTCTATTTTGTTTAATTAACCCCTATGCAGAACACGGTCACTGAAGTTAACGGTCTTCATTTAATCTTGACTTGATTCCCTAGAAGCTCGGGTACCAAACCATACCTAGTCGATTATGGCAGATCCTGAAAAGCCTAGGTCCACTTACAGGCTGCCACGCAACCGGGACCGTTAGGTCCCAAAGTCACTTATGCTGCGTTAGCCATTGCTGCAGGAGCAAAGTTAACGGCAACAAGTTTGCTATTTTTGTTAGCATTTGTTTTTTTATCGGATGATTAAAGAGGCCAACCGAAATCCTCTGCATGCAACTAATGGTTCGTTCCCCAGTCGAAACCTTGACACCCCCATAGATACACCTTCATTATAGCAAATTAGCATTTCCTCTGCAAATGGTAATAATTACAGTGAAGATTCCGCGTAGACTTTTTTTATCCACTTATAGTATAATTCTTATTCATTTGCAAGATTTAGGAGTCCTCCATGTTTGAAGAAATTATTAACGAAACGTTTGACAACCGAGAAAAGCACGTCTTAAAATTTTGGGAAAAGCATCGCATATTTCAACAATCGGTAAACGATCGAACAGATCGACCAATTTTTTCCTTCTATGATGGGCCTCCTTTTGCAACGGGCTTACCTCACTATGGTCACCTTTTGGCAGGGACAATTAAGGATGTGATTCCACGTTACAAAACAATGAAGGGATTTTATGTTCCACGTCGTTTTGGCTGGGATTGCCACGGATTGCCAATTGAGCAGGAAATTGAAAAAGCGTTTAACTTGTCTGGCGCTCCTGCCATCGAAGCTTTTGGTATCGATAATTTCAATGAAGAATGCAGAAAAATTGTCCTTCGGTATACCGAAGAGTGGAAGGGTACAGTCAATCGCATGGGAAGATGGGTTGATTTTGATCAAACTTATCGCACGATGGATTTGACTTTCATGGAATCCGTTTGGTGGGTCTTTAAGCAGCTTTTTGAAAAAGGGTTGGTTTATGAAGGGTATAAAGTTATGCCTTTTTCAGCAAAACTTGGAACACCACTTTCTAATTTTGAGGCAGGCGAAAATTACCGTGATGTTGATGATCCTGCTTTAACAGTATCTTTTCAGTTGGATTCTGATCCCACGACATCAATTCTTGCTTGGACAACAACTCCCTGGACGCTAATTTCAAATCTTGCCTTGATGGTTGGGCCTGAAATCGATTATGTAAAAGTTAAAGATGTAAAACTTAATCACAACTATATACTGGCAAAGAGCCGTTTAAGTAGCGTTTTCAAGGAAGAAACAGATTATGAAATTGTAGATGAATTCAAAGGTGAAAAATTAAACGGACTTACATATAGCCCGCTTTTTCCTAATTTTGCTGATCAAAAGGAAAAAGGTGCTTTTAGAGTTATCTTAGAGCCAACTGTTTCACTTGATGATGGAACGGGCGTTGTTCATGCAGCTCCTGCATTTGGTGAGGTTGATTTTTATGCTTGCAAAAGAGAGGGAATTGCTATTGTTTGTCCTGTAAATAATAATGGTCTTTTTACAGATGAAGTTCCTGAATACAAAGGTCTTTTTGTAAAAGATGCCGATAAAGATATTATCAAGCAGTTGAAAAAGATGAGCAAGGTGTTCCATCACGCTACAATTAATCACCGCTATCCATTCTGCTGGCGCTCTGACACACCATTGATTTATAAAGCCGTCAAGACTTGGTTTGTTTCAGTTGAAAAAATAAAAACAAACATTCTTAAAACAAATGATCAGATCCACTGGACTCCGGAACACATAAAACATGGCCGTTTTGGAAAGTGGTTAGAGGGTGCAAGAGATTGGGCTATCAGCCGTAACCGCTACTGGGGCACGCCAATCCCTCTCTATCGCTCAGACGATGGGGAAATTTTTGCAATGGGAAGCATTAAAGAACTTGAGGATCTAACAGGGCAAGAAGTTACCGATTTACATCGTCATTTAATTGATGACTTAACTTTTGTCAAAAATGGAAAAACATTTAAACGCGTTTCAGAAGTCTTTGATTGCTGGTTTGAATCAGGATCCATGCCTTATGCGCAAAACCATTATCCGTTTGAAAATAAGCAAATTTTTGAGGAAAACTTTCCGGCAGATTTCATCGCCGAAGGGTTGGATCAAACAAGGGGCTGGTTTTATACATTGACTATTTTAAGCGCAGCGCTTTTTGATAAGCCGGCCTTTAAAAATGTAATCGTTAATGGAATTGTTTTGGCAGAAGATGGCTCGAAAATGTCGAAACGGTTAAAAAATTACCCGGATCCATCCCTTGT
>JBBSJT010000031.1:0-21038 GCA_038257035.1 Chlamydiia bacterium | reverse complement strand
TATAGCCACTACCCCGCCCCGCATGAAAATAAAAACCACATATTAAACCCTGGGCGTTCAAAAAACCCCCCCCCTACGCGATCCTGCCGCGTTAGCGATCCTGCATATCCTGTAAAAAAATCGAAGATGTTATATTAAGTTACTTTATTAACATTGCAAATTTCACTGTCAAATAGCATCAGTATACACCTTAAAGCTTATTACGAATAATTTGCTAGATTTGAATGATAGAAAGAGGGACAATGTCCCTCTTAGATGATATAGGGATTAGTTATTCTGTTTCAGCATCTAGTGCGTCGAAAACGTCATTAAAGTCGATGCCATTTATTCTAGCTAGCTCTTCCACACGATAACTTTTTTCATTCTTAAATAATTCTACGAAATTTTTCAAATTGTTTCGAAAATCAGATTTAGTGGAAATTTTATTATAAAGGAGATCGCATAATTTTGCTTTTTCTAATTTTTCCTCTAAATCGGCTTTTTGTTTTCTACAAGCCTGCAGATCAAGTGCTAATAGATTTTCATTTCCGGTTGCACGAAATTTGCCGCTTTCTAAGACTTTGATTTTAAAGTCTAAATCTTTTAATTTCTTTCCTAGAAGTTCCGGCTGGATGCTTTCATTTCTTTTAATTTCCTGATTCTTAAAATTAATTTTGGCTTTAATCGTTTCGATTTGAGTATTTCTTGTTTTCCACTCATAAGCACCTTGACGGCTGCCTTTATCAAGTTCAGCTAGTTTTTCAAAATTCTCATGAAGAAGTGCAATTTCATCTCTATATTCGGCTTCATCAATTTTATTAAGGAGAGTTTTATAAAGTTCATCAAAATTTGTTGTTATGGTATTTGTGTCAGATTCCTTTACTTTAATAATAATTTTGCGAGAACCATAAGATTTCTCGATTTTGATAAATTCGTAGGCAGGTAATGCATCCCTGTTAGCATTTAAGTTCGTGACTTTTGCCATTAATGGATTAAACACGTCATCAAGAGTGAGCATTTTTTCCAATGCTTCAATTTGTTTATCACGCTTTGTATAAGCATTTTTTATTCCTAAAAAGTTCAAGAGGCGCATGAAGCAATTTCGACTACCGCTTTCAAGTTTTTTTACATTTTCAAGCATTGCTTTAGCTTCTAATTTCTTTTGTGGAGTGTTAGCTTTGTTTATTTGTTCAAAACTTGCTTCTAAAATATCTTTTATTGGCACCGATTCCCGATTTTTGGTATCTTTATTTACTATGCTGACATACCTTGTTCCAGCGGAAAACATCGGTTTTGCCGTTTGCATTTCTAATCTTGTTCGATAATCAGTTGAAGTTAACCCCATAAGTAATCCTTATTACAATTAATATTAACATTAAAATTTACTGTTAACCTCAATTATACAAAAAGATTGTAAATACATATAAAAGCTTTAGTTAAGATTGAATAAAGATTTCTATTTACACATAATGCTTCTCTATTATAAGTGTGAGTTAAAGATAGAAAGAGAAATTCCATGACATCAAATCATCTATTTAAATTCAGCACGCTTACCCCACAGGAAAAAACGGAAGGGGGTACGCGAAAAAAGGCCTCTAAAGAAAATTTTGCGGCTCTTGTTGGTATGTCTCTTTATAAAATCAATCTGAATAAGGGGGGCGTCCGCGAGCCGCACTGGCATGCCAATGCAGATGAACTAGGCTATTGTTTAACCGGTGAGGCAATTATTTCGTTGTATGACACTAACGATACTAAAGCGACTTTCCTCATTCAGGCAGGAGATGCCTATTTCATTCCATCGGGCGCTTTACATGATATTGAAAATGTGGGAGCAGCTGCTGCAGAAATTGTTGCATGTTTTAATAGTGACCAAGTAGAAGACTTTGGTCTGTCAGGAACGCTTGGCGCTTTTTCAAATGCTGTATTAGGAAATACATGGAATGTTAAAGAGACAGTTTTTGAAGATTATAAGCGTGACACAACAAATGTATTTGCAAGAATAAACAAAAGCCAAACTTCAATACCAAATGATGCAAGATATGCAACTCCTTATAGTTTTAAACTTGAATCATCTGCACCATTGATAACAAATAATGGCGGATCAGCACGTATGGCTCGAAAAAATGTTTGGCCTATCGTTAAAGATCTAGCCCTTTATTCTCTTATTCTAACAGGTAGTGGAATGCGTGAGCCGCATTGGCATCCTGAGACTGCAGAGCTCGGATTTATAAAAAGTGGGCAAGGCCGCATGTCTATCTTAAATCCTGCAGGGTTTGTGGATACATACATTATGGAAGAGGGCGATATTTATTTTATTCCAAAAGCCTACCCCCATCATATTGAAAATCTAAAAACTGATGAAGACCTTAGCATCATGATCTTTTTTGATCAGGAAATGCCAAAAGATGTGGGATTGACGGCAAGTGTGCGTTCTTATTCTGATGAAGTACTGGCAACCATTACAGAGCAAAATCCCCTCTTCTTTGAGCAATTGAAGAAGTATTATCGCGATGCCTTCATCGTCAATAAAATCAACCCCTCCTAACCTCGTAAAACAAAACATTATATATATTTTCTACTTCAAAATGAAAAAATAGAAGATGTTATAAATTGTAGATGTCTAAATTAATCTGTTCTTTACCTGTTATTTAAATAAGAATAACAATCATCAAATAAGATGAGTACATATAAAAATGATAAGGAGATAATTTTTATGAGTACGATTACTTATTTTTGCACAAATTGCTTTTTCAAAACAAAAAAGCTTTTTTTTAATCCAAGATTTACTGAAAAAGAAATGACAATTTTAGAATCTCTGGGATATAAAAGAAAATAATTTATATAGCATTTAATGATTTCATTCCATTATTCTTAAAATTAATACGGGTTTAAATGGTATTTTAAGGATTTAAAATGATTCCAGTTGAAGCATTGCCGATTTTAGGGATGAGCCTTCTTGTTTTAGATGATTTTCTGATTATTGAAAATACACATCCGGAAGAAAAGGTAAGGAAAATGCTTGCTATTTTTTTTAATAAAATTCCTTATGATGTTATTTTTTCTTCTTCTCTTATAAAAAAAATCATTAGAATTTCCTTTTTTGAAAGCCCCCTGCATGCACTTCGCGCATCAGGCATTTCCTTGATTGCTTCAGGGCTTATTTTCAAAACTATTTCAAAAGAATCAAAGCTCTCCATTTCAAGTGTATTAAGAACCTATTCCTGTTTTTTTCTTGTGATGAATATTATTCGTGTCGGTTTCACGTATAACAGAGAAGTCAAAAGATTTGAAGATGAACGCGACACCTGGGTCGCCACCAACAAAAAAATCGTCTAACTTAATCATTTTTACCACAGAGGACATTAGACATATACTGGCGCTACTGGAATGTGAAAAGCTTCAGATTTTTTCACAATGAGGCAGTGAGAAAGACATGAGATCAGTGAGGGGTCTTGAAATTCCTAACCCCTCTCTGTCCTCATGTATTTCTCACTGCCTCATTGTAAAAAAACCTGAACTTTTTAAACAAAAGCATTTCAAAAGATTTAGTGCCTTTATTAATCTTTATCTCTTGCCCTCTGTGGTTAAAAAATCAAAACTCACATGTCGTAGCGGTTTGGGTTGCCTTTACGCGGTAATGCATTAATAAGGCTATTAATGAGTCCCTTCCAATCTTGCTCACTTACTGCTTTTGAAATCACTGAAGGATCGATATGTAATTGATTAGCAAAATCAGCAATGTATTTTTCCAAATTGTCCAATTTCGCCTCTTCCGTTAAGGAATCATACATGCCGCTAAAAAACTCTTTACCTACCCAGCCACCTCTTTCTTTGATTTGCAAAAAGGAAACTTTTAGTTCTTCATCCATAAAGATACAAGAGATGAATTTAAAAGGATGAACATGATCAACACGGGTTCCGGCTTTCTTAAGAGAAGATTTTAAATTAAGAAGTTTTTTCAATGAACTTCGCCCTAAGTTTGTGACGATATAAGCAATATCTTCCTTTTCACTAGCTTCTAGCTTGGCAGCGTAGTTTCTAGTTGATTTGATCGTTGATTTAGCAATCGATAAAGTTTTTATTGAATCGTTACGACAATCTAAAATAAAAGTTTTTTGATATAAATCCTCACCGCTTTCAATTTCCGCTTGTAACATAACTTCTGAAAGGGTAGCGTTTGGATCAATATTTAAAAGAGTGTTTTCACCTGTAGGATGCATCACGATTAGCTGCAATTCGTTATCCGACTGTTTTGCTTCACAAAACTGCCCTAAAGCTAAACTTGAAGCCATAATAAATTTCATATATTTCATAATACACCCCTTATTTTTTGTTTAAGGTGTGTTATATGGTAGAACCAACCGAAAACTCAAGAGTTTTTTTGAAGTCCAAAAAAAAATTGCAAAAGATTTTGACAAAATTGATGTAAACCTATTATCACTTGATTTTACTACATTTAATAAGGGTTCAAATGAAATTTTTAATACAATTTTTACTTTTAACGGTATCTACACCACTTTTTAGCTATATATTACCATGTGAAATATGCGATGAACCGACCCAATATTATTGTACCAATCCTTATAAAATTCCAGCCTTTCAATTCTATATTGCCCCTGAAGTTTATCATGTTCACAGAAAACGCACAGGGGGAGCCAAGCAAGATGGTTATAATTATGGTGTAAGAATAGGTTATGATAAAATTCAACGCTCTAAACTCTATTATGGATTTGATGCTCTTTATGCAAAAGGGCCATTGAAAGGTAAAGGCATTTCAGGCAATACCATTAAATCTAATTTTACAGATATTTCCGTTGAGGGTCGCTTTGGGTTTACGCTTGGGATTAGATCTTCTTATAATCCCTTGTTCACACCCTTTATCGGGATCGGAAAATTTGAGGAAAGAAACCATTTTACCCATCCTAAAGCCACACCGATTCATTTTAACACTTCTTACCTTTACGGAACGGTTGGATTTTTATCGAGGGTGCAGTTATCGAATAGGTTTTATCTTGGTTTAAATTTCAAAGTCAAATACCCCTATGAAGCAAGATGCAGAGTATCAAACGATCCTCAAAATAATGATTCAAAACAAAACATAGCTGAAAAAATTCAATATCGCGCTGAATTACCTTTGACTTACCAGTTATCAACTAAGAGCGATCATATATTTTTAAGTTTAGTCCCTTTTTATGAATTTCGCAAATATGGATATCAACCTAACTTTCCATGCGATTTTTTAGAAACAACACTTAACAACTACGGCATCCAATTAAAAATCATGTACTGTTTATAAGGGAGTATGGATACTAAAATTGAATTATTCGATTCAAGCTGTATTGAGCAACTCATTTGGCCAAATAGTGAAGAAGGGCTCTTTGCAAAGAAACTTTTAATTCCTTTAGTCAAGGATGGAGCGGGAAGTTATTTTCATAACATCAAAACAGAAATGATGGTTCTTAAAGTCGATGATCTTGTGTTACCTATTACCGTAAACGATTACGAAAGAGATAATTCTTATGTCTGCTCATTTTATAATTATTATATAGGATTAGGGAGCGTAAACGCTTCGCTTATAAAAAATAAGCTTCTACGATATCTGGCGACTAAAACTCTAAAAGGTCTTGGGAAAATTCTAAAATTAGGCAAAATTGATAAAATTGTTTCTGTCAATAATTGGCTTTTTTCAACAAATTTGTACCCCAAGCTTAATGATTCTCAAATTCTTTCTATTAGAAAATTTATTCAAAAAAAATTTCCTAAACATGCCATCGTATTTCGCTCTATAAATGAAGTTGATAAAAACTCACCTATGAGTGGTTTAAAAAACTCTAAATTTCATTTAATCGCGAGTCGTCAAATATTTCTTAACGACACAAAAGATACAACTTTTTTTGGATCCAGATTATTTAAGGGTGATTTAAAACTTTTAGAAAAAACAGATTACATACTTAATGACTTAAAAACCGATTATGAAACTACTAAGATTTTGGGTTTGTACAACGAAATTTATGTAGATAAGTATTCAAAACTCAACCCTCAATTAAGTGAAAAATTCGTAAAACTTCTTATTGAACACCAAATATTTAATTTTAAAGTTTTACAAAAAAATGATCGAATTGATGGGGTTATCGGCTATTATTCCGTTCACGGTGTCATGTCATCCCCCTTTTTTGGCTACGATACAAAAGTTCCTCAGGAAGCAAATCTCTATCGACTACTTTCTACAATTCTGACTTTGGAAGCAAAAAACAACAAACAATTGTATAACCAAAGCTCAGGTGCTTCTTTTTATAAATCGATAAGAAAAGCCACTCCGACCATTGAATATAGTGCGGTCTATACCAAACATTTGCCGTATGGCAGTCGGTTTATGTGGAAAACCCTTAAGGTTGTCATCAATACTTTTGGAATCCGTTGGATGAAAAAATATTAATTTTTTAACTACAAAGAGATTAAAATCACTATGAGGGACTTTCTAACCGCGAGACGCTTCGCGCTTTAAAAGTTTGTGTTGCTTTTTTTACCGCGAAGAGCGCGAAGAAGCGCAGCTTATGCTGCGGGAAGAAACGCGAAGAAGCTTAGCTTCCGCGCGAGAAGAAAAAAGTAACTGTTGCTTTTTTTAACGCAAAGACGCAAAGGCGCAAAGAAAAGCAAAAAAGCTATTGTTATTATAGTGTATGCTTATTTATAAGATTATTTTAAAAAAATAATCTTATGTAATCATCATCTTTGCAGTATGCAAAGATGAATATTGTACGCTAACTTGAAATTGGCAATGTTGTTCTTTGCGCCTTTGCGTTAAAAAAATGCTTCATTAGCTTTCATTTTTCTCGCGCGTAAGCTGCGCTTCTTCGCGTGCCTTCGCGTCTTTCTTCGCGGTCTTCGCGGTAAAAAAGGTCGACCTTAGTGGTATGGTAAAAAAATCCTTCATAGCGGTGCCAATTTCTACGTGGTGAAAAACGCTATTACTCAGGTTTGGATTGTTTATGAAGGATGAGTTGCCTCTCCGCTATGAGTGAGGCTAGCATTTTAACAGCGTCTTTTCCCGGGAATTTAAGTTGAAGATTTTTCATAAATACATCGAAAAACTTTTTATACTCAACAGGAATTTCTTTCCTTAAAATCGTCCCATGAATTCCTAAATATTCAAATACGATTGCATAAGTACTTAAAAAGTCTTTATGCCATATTTTTTTTAACACATTTAAAGTCAATCCCGCTAAATATTTTGGTTTCAATCCTACGAATGTACCAACCTCTGATTTTGTAAGCATATCCAATTGAAAAAGATTTTCTAACATCGTCATATCATCTAAAGGGATAAAAAATTGTTTATTGACCATCTGGCTAAAAAGACTCATACAATTGAAATAACTAATATAGTAAAACACGGGTTCAAGTCTTGTAATTGCATAGGAATAGTTTAAAACAGCTTTTGTTATCTCAATCTTTTTTTTAGGAAACATTTTTATCAAATTATTCAAATAGTAAAAATTACTATTAGCAATATTTTGGAATGACGGATTTAATTCTATTTTACAATCGAAAAACTTTTTTGTAATTTTTTCAGTCAACATAAGTAGAAAACTGAAAAATTTTTCTTGCATCACACCCATCTCAGCAACTGTTACTTCCTTGTTTGCACCAATTTCTACTATTGGTATCGGACTTTCCGGATTTTTAAAAACTTCAACAAAATTAGGAAAATCCTCATTGTTATCCATATAAGAATTAAATTTTTCACAGATCATTGCGATCATGAAATAGTACATTTCTACTTTTTTATGCACAAAAATTAGGTCTAATAGACAATCTATAGCGCTTTCCATATTGGCTTTTTGATATGTCAGACTCTCGTAAGGGGTTTCAATATTTATAAGATAAACCCTTATTGCATCAATAATACCCTCTTCTGTAGCCAACTTAAGTTTATCATCAAATACATTCCTTGAAAATTTCCCTAAAATTTCATTGATCTCATCTTGGGAAAAAATCTCATAGCTAAGTAGATCATATAATGTAATATAATATTTTATCTTAAAAGATTGTAAAATTAATTTTTCTACAGCCTTTTTAAAATTAGGCGATCTTAATTGATTTTGTTGCTCTACAGAAGATGAATTCTCTATTATATTACCAACAAAACTTGAACAAATACTTACTATTATATCAGAATTGGTAGGTAACATTACATTAAAAAACTCATGAAAATTAACAATGCTGATTTTTTCTTCTATAAGCGAAAGAGAATTCCGAAGATACAGAGAAGAAGTCTCGTCAAAAAGATCATTTTGTTCAAAATAGATGATAGCATTTTTTAAATTTGCAAAAAGCTCCTTTGCTTGATCAACAGTCTCTATATTAGAGGCAATATTGTGGAATTTTTCAAACGTAAGAATATTTACACAAGGATCGACAGTTTGACTAAATGAGTTTATAAATTTGTAATCATGTGCGATTTGTTGTTGTGTATCAATCTTGAAACTTTTAATTTCATAATCCAACTTCATGAAGGCTATTAAAATTTTATTTTTATCAGCACCTTTTATTTTTAAAAGATTTAAGAAACCGGCTGCTATTACAAACATGAAGTCTCTTTTTAAAATGCCCGTGCCATTAAAAGGCTCTAAAAGATCATCGATTTTATCCAAAAAATCAGTGTACATTTCAGGATTTTGAGAAGCTAAAAGCTTATAAATAGGCAGTAGATGATGTTTAGAATTAATACTCTGCAGTTTAAGAAATGCACATTTATTGATATCTTTGTCTTTTAAATTTCTAAGAGCAACACTTAAGTCCTCTAAGATGTTTGTAGAAGATAAAGAATACTCAAGAATCAAATCTAAAATCAAATTAAAATGGTCTTGCCGCATCTTTATAGGGGGGCAGGTTTTAATCAGCTGTAAAACTACTGTTTCTACTTCCAATAAAATTTCAGCATCGTTTAAAAAAAATAAAGCCTTCTTTAGAAAAAAATGTGCTTTCTTTACATTTTCATCTTTAAAATTTAAAAGTACTTTTTTATAGTTTTCAATCGTATTAAACGAGGCATATTGGGGATAAAGCTGCTCAAAATACAAAAGAAAAGAAAAAGCAGAATGGTATTTTTTATTGAGAAGGAACAACGACATTAACCGTTCAGCAGATTGTAAGAAGGGTGTTGGATCCATCTTGTTTGAATGATAATGCGACAAAACCTTCCTTAAATAAAATTCTGCAATATCATCTGAAAGATGATCTAAAGCATTTTTTACTAATTTCTGAAATAGCAATACTTCGTTCGCATTTAAATGTTTCTTCTTTTTTAATCCTAACGTATCTAATTTAGTATCAATAAACTCCACAATCTTAAAACTGCTATCAGATTTAATTAGGTTTAAGAGTACTAAAACAAATCCCATGGCAACATGGCTTTTAGAAGCAATTTTTGAATCTATCTCTTCAATCAACTTAAAGCAAAAAGAAATCCATTCAATGCTAACATCGTTTTCATTATTTAAGAAATTGATTAGAATCCACTCCAATGAGGGTTTTATTAATTCTTTAAATGTATTGGATTTTGATTTCTTTATCTCAAAAACTGTGGCTAATATTTTAATGATTTCATCGCTAAGTAGAGCCTTTGCATGATCATCCAAATCATCGTTGATACAGTGCAAAAAAGCTTCTAAACGTAATTCTAATGCTTGAAAATTTGCTGCAGTTTTCTCTAAGGGCAACTCTTTATTTAACTTCAATGCATAAGAATAGGCTTTATCTTTTGGTGATTGTTTTATAATGCGCAGAAAAACCCCTTTGACCATTTTTTTATCTTCAAGGGCTTTAATTAAACTTAAGGCATCAGAATTGCCTGTAAGCAGTTGATGAATTAAATAAAAATACCTCTTGGATTCTTCTGGTTTTAAGTTTGAAGCTTCCCCTTTCAGTATCATTTGTTTTGCAGTTTTTGCAAACTCTTCATAATCAGAATTTAAATGGATGTTTAAATGTTGATAAGCATCTAAGATGGTGTCAAATAAAGGCTTTAGGGTTAAAAATGGAATATTAGATTTTTTCAATATTTTCTGAAACGTTTTTAAGGCTCTAATTGGACAATGTTTTATCAATTCTTTAAGCAAAGAGAGATGGGTTTTATCATCAAATAATTCATAATTATTTTCCCATTTATCAAAAACAAGCTTAATCGAGGAAAAGTCATTAACATTGATAAACGCATGACAAAACGCCCACATGCGATGCACATCATCAAAATACTCATTATTAATAGCCTGATAAAAATCTTCCAACGCTTTTGAAAAGATATGATGGCTATGCAGACTCTTATAATAAGATAAGAAGGCATAATAAATATTTTGTCTTGCATTAAGCAATGGTTCATAAATAGCAAGGTCAACAAATTTAGTAAATAATTGAGGTAAATGCTTCGCTGTACCCTCTTTAACGCCTAAAATATTTAATAGATAAAACCCCATTTTATTTAATATAATAAATTCTGATTGTACTAATCTGAAAGCTATATTTAAATGGTCAGAATTCAAGGAATGAACACTTGGTTTAAGGTCTGAAACTTTTAATACATCACTTAAAGTTAAAGAAAAGCAATTTGTAAAACGTTCTAAGTGCATAAGAAGCGATTGTTTTTTTTCCTCATCAATCAGCTCTATATTTTTTTCAAAATTAGCTAAGGCGTTTTCTAAATCATCCTTGACTGTAATAAAAAGAGGTTTTGTAGATTTAAACTTAAACTGTAGATAGGGCTCATTTTTTATGGTTGTCCTTTTTACCTCAACATCTTTGTTATCTTTTATAGTTTTAAGTTCGTTAAAAACTGCTCCAAAAACTTGTAAAAATGCTGTTACAACTGAGAATGCTGCATTAATTTCAGTTTTCTCTTCTTTATAGGTTTTAAGGCACTGCATCATTTTTTGAAAAACGGATAATGGATGATTCAAATACTCTATAGATTCATTAGAAACAGATATTAACTCCGCAATAAAAATTCTTTGGCTTTCAAATTGTTGTAACAAATAGCAGACATTAAAGCAAAAAATTGATGAGGCAAAAGGATCGTTTGGAAAATGATTTTTAATTGCTTTATTTAAATGGAATATTTTTTTGTTAAGGTTGAACTGATTTGAATGAATAAACTTTGTTAAAAGTTTGCTCTCGAGTTCTTCTGAAAAAAATCTCCATCCTTTTGTAAAATATGTAAAAAGCATGCAACAGCCTGTAAAATCAATTCCATCAATAGCGTTGGCATTTAATGTTTTGGTCAGTCTTAAAATGAGAGCCTCCATTAATGGGCCCTCATGGGTACTAACCTCTAGTTTTTGCTTATTGTCTGTTGAAACTTCTATGATGACATTGTCAGAGATAAATAAATTTTTTCTTTGTAATTTTTTTACAAAAAGTAAATCGACTGAAAATGATTCAAGATTGCCGAATGAAACAATACTGAAATGATCACCCTCTTCAAAGCGGTTGTGATATTTAAAAAATCCATGATTTAAAATAAAGGGCCAATGTTTTTTATCAAGTTTTGTTTGATAAAAAGAACAAATGTCCTCGATCCACTTTTCAGGTTCATCGATATAGGGTACACGAATGTCAATGTCTGCGGCAGGTTTCTCATATTCATCAAAAAAATCTGCAGAAACGACATTGTCTAGGCCAAGTTCTTTTATGCACTCCTGCATAAAATCTCTGCCGAGAATCCAATAAACCGTTCCGCCAACAATTTCTATTGTGTGGATATTTAGATAGTTAAAAAGCTCTTTTAACGTCATGCTAAACTCAAAATGATTGGATGGAGATTTAACAGGAAATACCCGAGTTAAGAGGTCATTTAGTCTATTTACTTGAATCTCATTTAAGTAAGGAGATAGTGAATGATTCATTCCTAGATTGAAATCGCCATTAACACCCAAAATTCCTTTATTCATTAAGTGTTGAATAAGTAAATCTTCATGTCTTAGATTTTCATCGGATTGAAATAAAGGTACAGGGAGTGTTTCCTTTGTATCAACTAAAGGCAAAGAATTATTTTTAGCTAAAAAATAAGAGTAGGGAATCATGAAAATAGCTTTTTGTTTAAAACAAATTATATAATAATATAAACTATCATTAATATTTTTTCAAACAAAAACTTCAGAAAAGGGACATCACTGATGTTTCGGGACGTTGGGGTGTTGGGCTAAAGGGAGGGACTTTTAAGGACTAAAAGGACAAAAAGGACTTAAAGGACTAAAAGGACATTCCCACCGTCTTTAAGATATCTACAGCGCATTATCAACTTTTCATGAAACAACTTGACAGATTCAATTTATAAAGTCAGTTTGTCCTTTTTGTGCTTTAATTTTTAATGCTTGTGGTCGCTATCGTTGTGGGTGTGATCATGATCATGATTGTGATCATCAGCGCCATCTCCATGCTTTTCAAGAAGCTGTTGACGTTTTTTCATTCTCTTTTGTTCCATTTTACACTCATACTCTTCTACATGGAACATTAGCTTGAATTTTTCCCATTCTTCAGTAAAGCTTTCTACAATTTTAATATCGGCATTTTGCTTGATAGCAACGATTAGGCATAACAGTTTGTGAGCGCTTTCAGTTCTTTTTTGAGTATCAGCCTCGCCCGATTTAATTTTTTGTTGCAAAAAGAAAGATGTTATAAGTTGTGAAGTATCATTGGACTCTTTTTCCTTTTCCATTACCCAACGCACAAATTCGTTTTTTTCTCGAACAGTTTCAAATTTGCTTTGGTTCATCACAGTAACAGCTTTAGCCATTGTTTCAGCATATTGATCAATTAAATCATAAATCATGGCATCGTGATAGATACCGCAAGGCATTTGGCAATGGGCTGTTAAGGTTGAAGGGTTTGACCCTAATAAAACAGCTGTTAATAAAGCCGCTTTAAACATCCATAATTTTTTCATCATTTCCTCCTTAAGGAACAACTTCCGATCGATTTTAAAAGAATTTTTTTTAAAACAATCGAAGATATTTTACAAGGGAAAAAATTATTTAGTTTTTTGGTCAACAAATTGTAAAAATTGGCGAGCTTCAATAAAATTTTCTGTCGACACCCTTTGGTCTCCTGAAAAGACAGTGTCCATAGATTGAATCAAAAATAGCATCAAAGCAATAAAGCTTGCTAACAAAGCTGTTATGGTTGCCTGATACCAGACATTTTCAACTCTAAAAAAATACATAAATGAAATAGTTGTACACGCTCCTACAATAAGAATTGTCCACATCATGCTACCAATCGATGTATTACTATTAAAAAAGCGCAAAAGGCGTGCTCTGTTAAAATCATTTAATTTTTTAACCGATTCTGAATACCAGATTTTTTCACGGTTGCTGACAGGCTCAAAATCGTAATAGGCTTGCCAGAGTGCAGATACAGCATTATGGGTTTTTGTAGTGACTTTCCCTTCTGAATCAAATTCGGATTCACCATTTGCCATTGCTTCAATGTATTGATGAATTTGATTTTTGATATTATCTCTAACAACTTCCGGGAACACTTCAGAATCACGATAGAGTTCAACAGCAAGATTTGCTTCAAGAGTAATATTTTGATGGATTTGATTAAAACGATCATGCACATCGACAACAATATAACTTAATAATACAGCATAAATAACACCAACAATTCCAAAAGTAAAACCTGCAACATCATGATGTTCTTTAAAATGTCCTTTATTTGTAGAATTTCGAACTATTAATAGACCTAAAATAGCAACCGCTGATGTGCTAAATAAAACCATAACTACAGATAAGTACCAAGGTGCTTGTTCTAAAAAACTCATCATATAAATCACCTTTACCTTTACAATAAAAAAATTATGTATAAAATTAAAAATTATTTATTGCAATAAAAAATTATGCTTTCAAACTTCATGAAATTTACAGAAACCCTCCTTTTTAAATGTTGGTGGGTAGTCTTATTTACCTTTATATGCGCCATTTTCTACGAAAAAGGACGAAAAAAAATCGATGATGATTATCAAAAACTATACCGTCAACAAACTGAACTTGAAGTAATAAAAAAAGGGAAGCTTGAAATTAGAGAAGAATTAACGCTGAAAGTGAACAGCCAAAGCGATCCTGATTTTGTTGAGCTTTTACTCATGAAAGAACTTGGAGTCATTCCGGAAGGCCACCTCAAATTCTTCTTCACCGATTAATGTCGTATATATCGCTTCTACTTCAATCTGAAAAATTTAAAAAAATTAGAATTATGCTTTTAAGAAACTTATTTAACCGTATATGATTTTTTCAACGCAGAGACGCAGAGACGCAGAGAAGCGCGCTAAAGCGCGAAAAACAACAAATTAAACTTTTTTCTAAGCCACGAAAAACGATTGACTTTTCTTGTTCTTTTCGCGCTTTAGCGCGCTTCTCTGCGTCTCTGCGTCTCTGCGTTGAAAAAATCAGAAACTTTTTACTTTCGAGAAGAACCAGTATATATGGCCGAAAAATTTAGCAAAAAAAATGCAAAAAAGAAACATTTATAACAAGCGGTTGACTGTTTTGGTTATGATATCAATAGCCTTATCGATTTCGGCTTCGCTGGTCATGCGACTAAGCGAGATGCGAATAGATGAGCTTGCATCATCAACACTTAACCCCATATTTAATAAAATACGAGAAGGCTCTATTGCCCCTGATGCACAAGCAGAACCTAAACTAACAGCAATACCCTCTCTATCTAGATGAGCCATAAGAAGCTCCCCTTCAACACCTTTGAAACAAAGATTTGTCGTGTTAGTAACTCTTGGTCCTGTACCATTGACAATAACATTAGGAAGTTTGTTTTGGAGGGATGTTTCTAATTTATCTCTTAAACGTTTCATCTCTTTTGATGCATCTTCAAGCTTTTGATTCAAAATGCGTAAAGCCGACTGCATAGCGATAATCCCTATCAGATTCTCTGTGCCGCCCCTAATCCCAAATTCTTGGTTTCCACCTGTTATATAAGGTTTTAATTTTAAGGTGCGTCGAACCATGGCAAAGCCAACCCCCTTTGGAGCGTGGAATTTGTGTCCGCTAAAACACATTGCAGAAACTCCTTCCGGAATTTGAAAGGGCTCTTTTCCAAGTAGAGCTACCCCGTCGACAACAAAGTGAATTCCCTTTTCTTTTGCAAATGCGGCGATCGATTGGATATCTGTTTTAACACCGGTTTCATTATTTACAGCCATTAAAACAATTGCTCTGGTGTCTTTACGATAAGCTTCCTTGACTGCATCAAGAGTCACCGCGCCATATACACCGACAGGCAAAAAAGTAATGTTATTTGGATCTTTAATTTGCTTCAATGTTTCAAAGACGGCTGAGTGCTCTACATCGGATGTAATCACATGAGATTCATCATTTAGAATCCCCCTTAAAACTAAATTAAGAGCCTCAGTAGCCCCTGAAGTAAAAATAATTTCTTTGGGTAAACATTTTAGAGTTTTTGCTATTTCATCGCGCGCCTTTTGCAGACGAGCTTTGGCCTGTTGGCCATAAAAATGTACACTTGATGGATTACCGATAAGATTTTGTAAAGCAGATACGATTTCGTCTATGGTTTCTTGATCAACTGCCGTTGTGGCGTTATTATCAAGATAAATTTTATGATGCATGAATCTCTTCAATTTCAGTCAATACAACAGTTATATTATCAAACCCACCCTTTTCTTTAGCGCGATTCACTAAAGTTTGACCGGCTTCTTTAATATTTGGCAGATCGCTAAGAATCATTTCAATTTCTTTTAAAGAGAGCATATCTGTCAGACCGTCTGTGCACATCAAATAAATATCATGGTTCTTAACTTCAGTAGTGTTAACGGATGGATCGACTTCTCTTTCAGTACCGATTGCTTTTGTGATAATGCCTTTATAAAGAGCTTCTTCGGTTAAAGGGTTTTTCAACTTTCCTGATTCACCCATTTGACTAATCAAAGAATCATCTTTTGTTAATAAATCCAGTTTATTATTTCGGAAACGGTAAATACGGCTGTCTCCTACATGAGCATAAACAAGGCCTTGATGATTGAAAAGCAGACAGCACAACGTGGTCCCCATTCCTCTTAATTCCCGATCTTGTTTTGACATGCGATAAATGGATTCGTTAGCATGTTCGATTGCATAATGGATAATGCCATGCATTTCGTTAAGATCGAGAACTTCACTGGAGGATCCGAGGGTTTTTTCTAATATATCCATCAAGGCGTGAACAGCTTCCCTAGAGGCGATTTCACCGGCTCTATGACCACCCATACCATCTGCAAGGACATAAAGCAAAATTTCGGGAAGTTCGTTCCAGTAGTCTTCGTTGTTTTGCCTGACAAGGCCGATATCTGAGAGGCCAAAGGCGGTCACTTTGTAAGACATTGTATTTGAAACCATTAAATTTTAATCACGTTAACTCGACTTATCTGATCGAGAGTTTAAAATAGTTATTATAACAGATTCAGTAAAATGACTCCAGCTTAATTCTTGTAAATGGTCACTTTTTGAAAAAGGAGAGATATTTGGAATACAATTTTTTTTTAACACCGAGAACACAAGAGGAAGACATGAGAGAGTAAATGTTACTCTCTCTTTCCTCTTTGCAGAGATTCACCACCTCTTCAACCTCTCTGTTTTTTCTCTGTACTCTCGGTGTTAAAAGAAAACTCTGCATCCACTTACTCCAAAACTTAATAAACTGTTTATAAAGCCTTAATAAACTCCTGTTACAATAATAGTATATATTATTTTAAACACGAGGTTTATATGAATCTATTTAATAGTTTAACATCAGCGGCCAATAATATTAGATCTACAGTTCATGACATAAAATCAACAGTTAAACATGAAGTGATGACTAACGGTTATTATAAAGTTTTCTCTCCTGATTGTTTTTCCGAAGGACCCATTAAAGAAACAACATTCGATGCTCTGAGCTCAATTTTTTCTAACCTGAATAGCCTCGATTTGGCAAACCAACTTAAAGTTTGCAAGGAGTGGAAACAGTTTGGGAATAAACCCGAATTCAAATCAATTTTAATAAAAGCTTTGGATTGTGATTTAGATTTTAAAACTAGTGGTTTAATGCCAAAAGATCTTGATAATTTAACAAATAACAAAGACCTTGTATTGGCATATTTAGCTAAAGGTTTATTCAAAAAAGAGATTTTTGGAGAAAAATTATTAAAAGATGATTCCTTTATGTTTCAAGCATTAAAGCATAATTTTGAGGTTCTTAAATTTATTAATGAAGATTTTCAATTGAACCATTCTGAAGAAATATTAACACTTATGGATAAATCTCCAGAAACTATTCAATTTACAAAACCTTCATTTCAAATACACAACAAGGTAGCCATTGCTCAAATCTCTGCTAAAGTTAAAAACTTTAAATTAATGCACGAATTTATTTGCAAGGAATTAAAAAACGATAAAGATTTTTTATATAGTCAAAGAGAGCATTCACTTAATGAAAGTTTAGATTTAATGATTTCTTTAGCCTCCAGAGTTAAAAATATGGAGAATAAATTTGACATACCAGAAAAAGATTATCAAGTTTTTAATACATCTTTCCAAAAGACATTTAATCTTAATTTATTAAGCTACAAGAATGATCCTGAATTGATTGAAAAAATGAAAAATGTATTTCATTCCATATCATTGGATAATCCTAGACTTGCTCTAGAATTAGCACACCATGACGTCTAAGAGGGGTTTGAAATTCTTCCTAAAAAGAGAATTTGGGAAGAACTCTTTTCATAGATGATAAACATAAAAGGGTGATCTGCCTTAAAAAGAATCGGCTCTTTTTTTGGTAAAAATGAGGTTAAATTCATAGAAACCGAAGTTGCTGCGGCAGCTTCTGTTCCTGTTTCATTTACTGATATAAAAGCCTTATGAAGTACTTGGCCAATTTTTAAATCTTTTTTTCCGTTAATCCCTTCAAAATTGGCCTCAGAGGAAAACGCTTTACCCATTCCCATCTCAGTTAAAATTTCTTTAAGGCTTAAACTTTTTGTAAATCTAAACTTTGGTAAAAAAAGATTTATCTCCTCATTTTCAAATCCGTCAAGAATCTGCTTAAAATTTGCAGCATTCATCGTCTTTTCGATTTTACTTAAGCCAAAATTTTCATGAGGCAAGATTATTACAAGGTTAAGATCAGGGTAATTTTCATTTAGGTGAATATAAGGCAATTCAATTGCTGCAAAATCGGTCGTTTGATAGTAAGCGAAAAAAGTTTTCTGATTCATCATGTCAACACTGATTTTATTATCTTCGCCAATAAAAAAAGGGGTTATTTCAGTATTTTTTGAGTCAAAAACATTTTTCCATCTAGCCTTCATATAAATCGTACTGATAATCATCATCTTTGTTGAGCTATCAATATCGGAAGCTCCTACAAGTTCTTCAATTTTTCCCATTGTTTTATCTTTAACAAAATAATTAATTTCCCGTCTTGCTGCATCAGGGTGCTTTTGGAAATCTGCACGACGAGGAGTGGCTTTAAAGTATCTTGCCATATCATCCAGGAATTGAGGCAAAATCTGCACTCCGGATTGAATCCATAAACTGCTGACAATGTTGAGATTAAAACCATCTACGGGAATTGTAGGAGTTTCAAAAATTCGGTTGAGCATGGAAAAGCTTTCGTTGAGCGTTAAAAGTGATTGATCGAAATGCAAAACTTTTTCCATTTCTTTTCTAGTATCATTTCTTGCTCCATCATAGACCATGCTTAAAGCTAAAGAAATGTTGTAGGGAGAGAAAAAAAGGTTTTTATCCTGGTCTAAATTAAGATATAGATCAAAAGCAAATGCGTTATTGCCTTGGCTTAATGTCAAAGTCTGATTGCTGACAATTTTTTTTAAATCATTTTGTCCAAATAAACTTGTGAAGGTAACCAAAAAAAATAAAACTTTATACATGAACACCCCCTAACTAAGCGCAATAAATAAAACTGACAATCCATTAAAAAAACTATGCAACGCGATGGATGCCAATAAAGATTGCTGTCTTTCATAAATAAATCCTAAAAATAAGGATAATGAGAATAATGTGATCAATATTTCAACATTTCCAAGCTCTTGGTCTACCGAAAAATGAAAGCCGGCAAAAATCAGTGAAGTTACAACAATTGCATTTTTTACCCCAAGTTTCCCTCTCAGCCAAGTTTGCAAACAGCCCCGGAATAAAAACTCCTCAATAACCGGCACAAAAAAAGTTACAGAAAGAGCAACAATTGCAAAAATCAGAGGAGAAGCTAATGCTGCCCGTACATGAGAGACCGCTACTTGATCAACCAAAACTTCTATTCCATAATGTTCAAAGGTAAGAGAAACCATCCTACTTACGACAATAAGAACGGGGTAACTAATAAACCAAGTCAAAATGCCCATTAAAATATCTTTTAATGTTTTATTTAAACTTGTTGTTGGCCCAAATAATTTCCCCCAAATCAGCTCTCTTTCTTTAACACTTAAGAAGAACTGAAATGCGCTTAAAATAAGAAAACCAATCATTATAGAAAAATAATTGATTAATGTAGTTGTTTTGGGAGAGGTATCAATTTTTCCTTTATACAAATAAATTGCCAAAATTGAAAATATTGGAATAATAAGCATAGCAAGCAATATAACAATAGCAAACGAAACAAGTACAACACGAAAAGGTAATTTTTCTTCAACCTCTTGTTTCGGTAGATAATAATAGCCCATCTTCCACGCAAAAAGGGTGGTTAGCAGCATCCAGAAAATACCGACCATTAAAATTTGCAAAGAATCTGCTGCTATCGTTTCTTCCATTCACTTTCTCCTTATATGCTATTATCTTTCTATACCTGTTATTCCTGAATAGTACCAACATATTTTGTTTTAGGTTTCTGATTTTTTTTTACAGTGAAGTCATGGATGAGACATATACTGCTTTCAATTAAAATCTGCAAAAAATAAGATGGGAATTAAAAAATAGGGAATCATGCCGCTTAATATTATTGCAACCGATAACAATCAATCACTTCCAAAAAAATCTACCACTAAAGCAACAAAAAGAACGACCGCTAAAGCCAAACTTGATCGCCTTTATTTAATTGAGCCTGACCAATTCAACCCTACAATTGATGCAATCGGACGAGAGAGAGTCAAAAGAACAACAGATCTAATCAAAGAGTTTTTAACAGGAAACGAAAGATCTGCAGCAGATCTTGGTACAGGAGCAGGCATTTTTGCTAAAACTTTAAGTGAACATGGAATTAAAGTAGATGCCGTCGATATTGCGACTGTTCCATTAAAAACCTTAGTTGAAAAAAATTTAGACAATATTACCGTTTTTCAAGATTATATTCCCCATACAACACTTGATAGTGATTTTTATGACCTAGTGCTTGGCTTAGATGTGATCGCTTACTTAAACCGGGATGAATTTAGACTTTTTTTTGCTGAAACTTCAAGACTTGTAAATTTAGAAGGGTTGGTTATTATTTCAACACCGCTTGATATTGATTCAGAGGATGCTTTGCAAAATTTTTTAGAACTAGTTGTGCTTGAATTTGATATAAAAAAATGTGTATTGAGCTATCATGGGCTTTTCATACGGCTTTTGAGATTTTTTGAGGCCCCTGCTATTTTTGTAAAAGCTTCTTCTGACCAAACATTTTTTAATCAGGAACTCAATAAAAGATTTTCCATTAATAAGTACCTTTTTAAATTTAATACCTCAAAAATCCCCTCATTTTTTTGGTCCATCATCAAAATATTTTCAAATCCAATTTTACATTTTTTAAAACAAAATCGTTTCTTGTTGATGCAAGCTGAAAAAGTTTGCCGATTCTTCTCTAGTGAAACAAGCGCAAGCCACGCCATAGTTATTGGTAAAAGACGTAAATTATTTGAGCCTGAAGATATTGTTCAAGATACCATACTACCTAGAAAAAAAGAAAGAATCTGGGAATAAAAATAATTGTATTGGTTTTAAATGCCGGTCTTTCAGACCTCAATATTATGTTTAGCTTACCCAGGCCTCCGCTTCGCTCCGAACCTGGGCTATCATATG
>JBBSJT010000030.1:0-21054 GCA_038257035.1 Chlamydiia bacterium | reverse complement strand
GAGAAATTCTGAGAACATGTCATGATAGCCTCCTAAGTGATAAATTGCAAACTTATACTACTTAAGAGGTTATATGGGAAATCAAATGTCAAGAAAAAGATGTGTCCGACTGTAAGGCCCTGGCTCCGCTTTGTTTTCAGACCGACCTGGCGGTCTGCTAAATCGACAATGTCGTTTTTAAATTGAGCTTGCAAATCGCCTGGTCGATTTGAAAACAAAGCGGAGCCAGGTCTCCGCACTCCAAATCAGCCCGATAAATCGGTCTGAAGAAGACATGCAAGATATAATCTTAAAGAGCGAGTCCCAGCTATTATTTGATTATACCGTAATGAGCACGTATGTGAATTAAATCTACCGCATCGTAATATTTATTAAGAAGATTAACAACTTCTGCTTGAACAATAGGATCAGAAATTTTTGAGGCAAGTTTTAAAGCCTTTTCTTGTCCGGCATTTTTCAAACCTTCAGATGCTACATAAGGGATATTATAAAAAGGGGGGATGAGATGGTATGTGGTATTTACTATATTAGGTTGTAACTAATCAACAAGCGATATAACCGTCCCCAAATAAGTATCTCGAAATTGAAGACCTGACCTTTCGAGTATGACGAAAATGAGAACCTGACCCTAAATGGTAATTAGGATTAATTATCCTGAATAAGGTCTAACGGATTTGATATGATGAAGGGCTAGATCTTTGCTAAGAGGGTCTGATATTTCGTTAACGAGTTGAATCATTCGTGAGTGATTATAAGTTGGATGCTTTAATGCTTGTTCGATCGCCATACTTTCCAAAATAACATCTTTATCGCTAAATTTACTTGCAAACTCAATAACTCTATGGTGTTGATTAAGCATAAACAACTGCAAACTTAAGTTCACAAAAACCGTGATATTGAATTCTTCAATCGAATCAAATTTTTTCGGATCAAAATTGGCCGAATAATCATAATTCTCTAATAGGCTCACAATTTTAGTCGCATCATTATAATGATATTCTCCAACATATTGATTCAGTTTATACAATCTTTGATGGAATTTTCCCAAAGCCCTAACTATATTTAAAATAGCTTTATTTCTAAACGGGGTGCAATCAATTGTCCTGGTAACTTCTAGAGCTTTTTCAAGTTCTCCAAGTGCAACAAGCGATCCAACAGTTTTACTTAAAGCTAAATCTCTTGTTTTTTTTTGAGATTTATTTTCAATGGTGTCAATTCTTTTATAAATTAAACTCAAATCAAAAAAATTTTCAAATCTCTGATGCTTGTTTTCTGATTTAAAAATTTTTTTCAAAATTTCCAAATCAGTCACATCTAATTTTATCAAAATTTCAATGACTTGTTCTGTAAGATTTGCACTTTTCAGAGCGTTATTTTGATCGACATTAGAAATTTCAAGATGAGATATTAACCAGTGAACAAGAAATTTAAGGGATGATTTCTCGTATTCTTCTGTTATTGAATTCCACTCTCTGTTCGTTAAGAGTGTACCTTGGAAATCTTTGTCATTTAGGTTTGAAAAAACATAAGTAACTAATTCTTCCGGCAATGAGGGTAATTTGGCAAGCTTTTTGGAAGGTTGAGCATTATAGTGATAGTTTTCCCCATCCATATCTTTTGTCGGTTCCATAACTTGCCGCCTTTTAAATAGGTAATGCAATATTTTTTTATCTTTAATTCCTTTAATTTTAATATGTTATAATAAATATTGATTTACAAGTGTAAATTAATTAATCGAATTAAATCGATTCAATATAAAATTAATTGAAATGAATGGTTTTAAGGGTGGATGTTTTTTGAAGGGGATCGGATATTTTTTCGGCAACTGCTATGGCTTGATCTTTTTGACCATTGTCGGAAAGAGAGATTGCTAAATGGGAAAGGGCGTTATTCTTTTGAGAGATCTCCACTATTCCATTCGCCATTAAGAGTGCTCTATCAAGTTGATTATTGGCTGATAATGCTAAAATAATACAAAAAGTGGCATCCTGAATCAGCTCATCCAATATATCCTTGTCTGCAAAATAAGATTTAGTCTTTTCTAGAATTTCAATTGATTGATCGAATTTTTTATTTTCAAGAAGTACAAGTACTATAATATGTAAAATGGCCTCTTTTTTATATCTTTCATCAGCTATTGCTTTAATAAGCACCAAGGCTTTTGTAATATGGCCACCCTTAGCCAATTTTTCCGGTCTCTCAATGAGCTTATGATACATTTTATTTGTGTCCATAACATCCTTATAACTTTATATAATTTTAATTGCATGCTTTTATTCAAACTTGAAAATTTTTACTTCTACTCACTCAATTTTTCTCTCTAAAATCTTAAGCGTTAAGAAAATTAGCGAAATAAAAACCACGCTAGTTAAAAAAGGGATGTTATGGTAGACTAGAATTTATAAAAGGGGTGTCAAAAGTGCCGGTTGGATTAACAGTAGAAAAAGATGAAATTCAAAGAATTTTTTCAGGTCTTGCCATAGAGGCTCATAAGCGTCTTTCCAATAGCATGCCCAAACAGAAAAAAAAGGTCATTGTGCTTGCCGGCCCTACAGGGTGCGGTAAAAGCGATTTTGCAATGAGGCTTGCAGAAAAAATGGGCGGAGAAATTATCTCTGCAGATTCGATGCAAGTGTATAAAGGCATGGACATTGGCACAGCAAAACCCCCCATGGAAGATCGTCTACACATACCCCATCATTTAATTGATATTCGTAACATTAAAGACCCATTCAATGTGGTCGATTTTTATTACGAAGCGCGCCACTGCTGTCAGTTGATTCTAGCCCGAGATAACATTCCGATCATTGTAGGGGGAGCAGGTTTTTATATTCATTCCTTAATGTATGGACCACCAAGCGGTCCACCTTCCATTCCTGAGCTTCGAAAATCTTTAGAAGATGAAATGGAGAATTTTGGAGCAGAAGCCCTTTATGACAGACTTTTAAAATTAGATCCGCAATATGCTAGCACAATCACAAAAAATGATAAGCAAAAAATAATAAGAGCGCTTGAGATTATCACTTTAACAGGCAAACTCGTTAGTAAATTGTCTTGGAAGGGTAGGCAAAAGCCCTTAAATTATGACTTCCATTGCTGGTTTCTTGATAGACCAAGACCACATCTTTATGAGCGTATTGAAAAACGGTGCGATATCATGCTTGAAAGCGGTTTACTTGAGGAAGTCATTCGCCTTGAAAAAGATGGGCTCCGCTCTAATTCTTCAGCTGCTCAAGCAATTGGCTATCGTCAAAGCTTGGAATATTTGGATAGCGGAAAAACTGCAGCTGATTATATCAATTTTGTTCAAAAATTTAAGCAAGCCTCTCGTAACTATGCAAAAAGGCAGGCAACTTGGTTCAATAAGGAACCTCTATTCAACAAAATTGATCTGGAATTGCATGATTATGAAGTAATTATGGATAAGATTATGCAGGAGTATGAAGCTACATAGCATTTTTCTCTTCCAATAAAAATCCACTTATAATATACTTCCACTTCTAAAAACATTAAGATTTTACTATCTTTTACAATGTACACATAAAGCCAGGTTACACATGAATTTAAATGAAAACGAGTTAGAAGTCCTTGAAACTGATGAAATTGCTGAAAACGACAATCCGGTTTTTATTGATACATTGGACGTGTCTTTAGATGAGGATGATTCTGACATTCTTATCGAAATGAACGAGATTGAAAATGATGAAAAAAATGAAAGCGTGGAAAATCTAGAAAACGAAAGCCCAAATACGGCAGAAGTTTCTGCACCTACTAGAGAAAAGAAAAATCACTCCCAGTACGATCATTATTTGACCGAATATGAAAAAGCTACAAACGTTGAAGCAAAACTTCAAATGACGATTGATTTTATGGAAATTTCCTTGGCACAAGCAGGAAATCCACACTTTAAATCGTTTTGGGATGCAAGAACAATCTGTTTACAACTTTTTAAAGAAAATATCCCACAAGCAATGCGTTCTGAAATGTGGGCAAAATATACCGATCTTTCTAAAGAAGCACGCAGATTAAAAGAAATTCTTGATGAGCAAAGCTCATTTGCAGCAGAACAAATTGAAATTGCTATCCATGCTTTAGAAACAGACTTGACAGAAGCTGCTATCAACATCGAAAAATCCAAACCAATCGATTTTGGCCTAAAAGCTAATTTTTTCGAAAACAAATACTCATTTTATGATCAGCTTCAACGTGAACTCAATATTTTAAACACGCAAGCCTCACGCATCAATGCTTTAAGAAAAGAACTGATTCGCACTGAAATGCGCATCAAAACAAAAAACAAATTCTTTCAAAGACTTTCTGCTATCGGTGATCAAGTATTTCCTCGTCGAAAAGAACTTATCAAAAATGTTAGCCAAGAATTTTCTGCCGATATCGATCAATTCATTGTAGAATATTTTGTGAATACAAGAACGGAAGAAGCTCTATTTTTCTTAAGAGAAGAGATTAAAGCCCTACAAGGTCTTGCAAAGTTATTAACTTTAAATACACATTCTTTTATGCATACTCGTACTTGCCTTAGCGATTGCTGGGACAAACTAAAAGGTGTAGAAAAAGAGCGCAAAAAAGAAAGAGCACAACAAAAAGTATTCTTTAAGCAAAATGTAGAAGCTATCTTGGAGAAAATTAAAGGCTTTAAAGAAACATTTGAAACTGGTGAAATGTCAATTAATGATGCAAATATTGCATTGGATGAAATTGCTCACTTCATGAGAAATGTTGAACTTGGTCGTGATGAAGTGAAGTTTTTACGTGAAGAGATGATCGAAGCTAGAAAACCAGTGTTTGAAAAAATTAAGCTTGCTGAAGATGAAAGAAATGCACAAGAAATTGAGCGCGAAAATCAGAAGAAAAAACTTGTTGAAGATTTGAAAACTGAGATTGAAAACTTGTTTGAGCAGTGCAAAACGTTAGACGTTGAACAAATCGCATCGACAAGAGATTTAATTATTGGAAAAATCAATGATTCCAAATTAAATAAAATGGAAAAAAATGATCTTGAAAAACGTCTGAAATCGCTTAAAGATATTATTCAAGACAAACGCGAAAATGCTTTAATGTCACTATCGGATGATGATAAACAAGCATTCATCCAATTGACAGATGTTTTAAATCAAAGAAAAGCTCGACGTCAAGAAAGCAAAAACCAACTGGATGCGCTTCGCAAGTCAAATGGATCTTCCGGTTTTGATTTTGAGCAAGCAATGAAAACGAATGAATTGATCAATGAAGAAAAAGAACGTCTTAACAAAATTGACCTAGCAGTTAAGGAAATTGAGCAATTGATAAATGATCTGAAAAAAAAAGCTAAATGATTGAAAAAATCACGCTTTTTGATTTAGACCATACCCTTCTATCTGCTAACTGCAGTTATCATTTTGGTGCGTATCTTTATCGCCATGGCTACTTTAAAACGCCGACAATGTTAAAGCTTGTCGGCGTTTATTTTTTGCAAAAACTTCGCATTATTAATTTACAGCAACTTCACACGCTAGTTTTTAAACTCATCTTTTTTAAAAAAAATGCAAATCATTTAAATCTATTGATCGAATCCTTCATCCCTGAATTTTTAAAAAAATATAGTTACCCCCCTGCAATTGATCGTCTTGAGGGTGCCAAATCGAAGGGTCAATTTACTGCTATTTTATCAAATTCACCGGACTTTCTTGTCGGTCCTATTGCTTCAACTCTTGGCGTTAAAATTTGGAAAGCAACCGTTTATGACGTTGATGAAAAGGGGCAATTTTCAAAAATTTCAAGCTTTGTTGAAGGGACTGATAAAGCAAACTATTTAAATGCTTTTCTTCAACAATTTAATCTAGTAAAGATAAGTACGACAGCATACTCAGATAGTATTTTGGATTTACCATTTTTAAAGGCTGCAGGCCAAGCGGTTGCCGTCAACCCGGATCGACAATTAAGACGCCACGCTAAAGCCAATAACTGGGAAATCCTTTAGGAAAAAAGGGACATAAAGGACAAAAAGGACAAAAAGGACAAATTTATAAACTTTTGTATTCTATCTAATAGTTGTTTTATTGCAAACGTTTTGCTTAGAATTATATCAAAAAGGGTATAGATGTCCTTTTAGTCCTTTAAGTCCTTTTTGTCCTTTTAGTCCTTTAAAAATCCCTTCAATTACGAGCTATTTCCCTAACCTTAAAGCAAAGGAATCGTTAAAATATGAAGAAGATAGGTTATTACGGCGGGTCATTTGACCCGATTCACTTTGGGCATATTAATTTAGCGCTTGAGATGGCCGAAATTCATGGTCTCGATAGCGTTCTTTTTTGCCCTGCAAATGTAAATCCCCATAAAGAACGTGATTTTAACCCGGTAACTTCTGCACAAAGATTAAAAATGGTAGAGCTTGCAATCGAAGACATTCCTCATTTCAAATGCATTGATCTTGAATTAAAAAGGGGCGGTATATCCTATACGGTAGATACATTAAAAGAGTTAAAATTAAAATTTAAAGATGATCAGCTATTTTTAATTTTAGGAATGGACTCTGCACTTGATTTTCCAAAGTGGAAAAATCCCGATGAGATTTTAAACCTTGCAACCCCACTTATCGGCTATAGAGAAAATGATCAAGGGGAGAAAAACTTTACTAATAACTTGAATTTCTTTAAAAAAAATCTTACCAAAACATCTATTTTGGATATCAGCAGTACCAAAATCAGGCAGCGCATTCGCCAAGGTGAGTATATCCGACACCTTGTTCCATCAAAAGTAGTAGACTACATATATGAGAATCAGTTATACTCTAATTCATTATCCCCTTAAGATTTCTAAAAAATTAGAAAGAGCTTAAGTTAACTAAAGTTAAATAAGAAGAATATTGTGAAAAAAATCCTAAATGCAATTGCGCAAACTATTTTTGATAAAAAAGGTTTTAATATTATCGCCCTTGATGTAAGAGGATTATCTTCCTTAACAGATTACATGATTGTGGCTGAAGGCAATATTGATAGACATGTTAAGGCGATTGGGTCTGCAGTCTCTCAAACATTACGCGAAATGAATAATCCCCCTTGGCATACTGAAGGTGACAAAGTCGGAGATTGGCTTGTCATCGATGCCGGTGATGTAATCGTTCATCTGTTGACCCCTGACCTTCGTGAAAAATATGGGATTGAATTTCTTTGGAAAGAAGCAAAAATTGTAGATTTGGATATTTTGACTGAACAAAAATAGGAAAAGGTATGGCAAAAAAGCGGATTGTAGTCACAGGTGTTGGCGTAGTTTCTTGTTTTGGAAATGAAGCTGACCAATTTTTTGAAAAATTACTTGATGGTACAAGCGGTGCTTGCACAATCACACATTTTAACACTGAAGATTTCCCAACGCGCATTGCAGCACCTATTCATGATTTTGATCCGGGCGAATATATGGACAAAAAAAATGGTCGCCGTGTAGATAAAGCCATTTCCTATGCTGTTGTGGCAGGGAAAAAAGCTTTGGAATCAGGTCAAGTAAAACTTGAAAATCTCGATCCTTCACGTTGTGGAGTAATCATTGGCTCTGGCATGGGCGGAATGAACATGTTTTGCGAGGGCGTGGAAACATTGCTTGAAAAAGGCGTTAAACGTGTTTCTCCGTTTTTTGTTCCCTACATTTTGACAAATATGCCGGGTGCCATGCTTGCCATGGATATCAAATTTCAAGGCCCAAATTATTCTATTTCAACAGCCTGTGCAACAGGTAATAATTCTATTATTGCAGCTGCTAATCACTTAAGGAATGGTGATGCGGACTTAATGCTTTGCGGGGGTACTGAAAGCCCAATCATTCCAATGGGAGTTGCCGGATTTTCTGCCTGTAAAGCGCTCTCTCAGCGAAATTATGAGCCTAAACGTGCTTCAAGACCTTGGGACAAAGATCGCGATGGCTTTTTAATGGGCGAGGGTGCCGGTGTATTGTTGCTCGAAACCCTTGAGCATGCAACAGCTCGTGGAGCCACAATTCTTGCCGAATACTTGGGTGGTGGTATTTCTTGTGATGCGCATCATATTACAGAGCCCGGTGTTGATGGACAAAGCATTTGTATTCAAAACGCTTTAAAAGATGCCGGGGTTCTTGCCGAAGATGTCAATTATGTGAATGCTCATGGAACATCAACACCTGTTGGTGATCTTATCGAAGTTAGTTCCATGAAAAAAGTTTTTAAAGACCCATCCAAAATCACAATGAATTCATCAAAATCCATGTTAGGCCATGCTCTTGGTGCAGCAGGTGGATTTGAAGCTGTTGTTACAGTGTTGACGATTGCTAAAGGTGAAGTTCATCCAACAATAAATCTTGAAAATCCGGAACCTGATCTTGGATTTCATATTCCTACAACAAAAGAAAAACTTGATGTCAAAGTAGCCATTTCAAATTCATTTGGTTTTGGCGGGCACAATGCCACGGTTGTTTTTGCTCCTTTTAAAAATTAGGATTTATGAATAGCTTTCAAGATTTCTCTTATGGGGTGATTCCATTAAAAAAAATAGACCTGCAATGGTCTATTTTACTTGTTCATCAGAACGCAAAATATTGGTCATTTCCAAAAGGGCATAAGGAAGTTAATGAAACCCCATTGCAAGCTGCAAAAAGGGAATTGCAAGAGGAGACTGGTCTTGTTGTAACAAAACTGCTTGTTGATGAACCAATTGTTGAGCGCTATAGTTTTTTTAATCATGGAACACCCATCGATAAAACCGTTTTTTATTTTATAGCTCTTGTGACAGGTGTTTTGAAAGTGCAAGAGGACGAGATTCTAGAAGCTAAATGGGTAAGTCTTGAAGAGGCTTGCGATTTAGTAACCTTTTCACAAGGCAAGTTGCTATGTAAACAAATTATTGACATTCTATCTGAAATTAAGTAATCATCATCTTTTTAAAGAGGTATTTATGCAAAGTTATCCACTCGTTCAAAATCAAATTTCAAGCCAAACATTTAAGCTTGCAAAAGATTTGACTCAAATTTTAGGAGGAGCACTTTTTTTAAGTTTAGCATCCCAAATTACAATTCCTTTAACTCCTGTTCCTTTAACAATGCAAACGTTTGCTGTAATGGTTTTAGCCCTTACTCTTGGTAGTGTTAAAGGTACATTGGCTGTTGTAGCCTACCTTATAGAAACAATGATCGGTCTGCCGGTACTTGCAAATGCAGCATCATCGCCGCTTGCCATTGTGGGTGTGCGAGGGGGCTATCTTTTTGGTTTTATTATTCAGTGTTATCTAAGCGGCCTTCTTTTTGAAAAAGCTTCCTCAAAAGCTATTTCCTATGGGACAATGTTAATATCCCTTGTGATGATTTCTGGATTACAATTGTTCTTAGGTATGTTATGGTTAAGCAGTTTTATCGGCTTAAATCATGCTCTAATGGCTGGCTTTATTCCTTTTGTACCGGGCGAATTTCTTAAGTGCGTATTTACTCTTGGCCTTTTAAAAAAGAAATCCATTTAAAAAACTGCTCTAGTATACTGCTACTAACGGAAAAGTGAAAATATAACCGTTATTTTTACATTTTTTTAACGCAAAGGCGCAAAGGCGCAAAGGGTAAAAATAACTTTTTGAACTAGAGAAAGGATATTTAATCTTTGCACCTTTGCGCCTTTGCGTTAAAAAGATCATTCTTTACGGTATAGATGACTTAGAGAATAATTAATGATGAATTTTTAGATTGAAGTAATGTGTAAATATTGGTGACCCTTGAAAGTAAAAAATTTTAGGTTATTTAGCTAGTGAGAAAGACGGCAGGGAGGCTGTAATTATGAATATCAATATAAGTTCAAATCATTCTTTGCCAACAAGTGAAGAAGTCATTCAAATGGAAGCAAAGCAAGGTTTAGCAATTCCGCTTGCAATCCAAGCTTTTCCTGAATTAAAAGATAAAATCGAAGAGTTGCTCAATCAAAATTTTCTTCCTGGTAAAACTCAACGCATGCAAATACGCAACATCGATAAATGGATGCCACCTGAGGAAGATCTTTTAAGGCTCATATTTTTAACATTGGTAAAAAACGAACAATATCCAATTACCAAAAGTGGTTATCAGCTATTTGAAGAAAGCTCTCTCGCTAATGAAAAAACCCAGGATTGGTTAGGGTATAAAGCCATAATTGCTTTTGGAATACTTGCCGGCGCTACAGGGGGCATTAATTATTTTAATTACATCACAATTTTCAATTCCAATGTGCATGCTCAAAATGGGACTAATACAACTGCTGTGAATGATATTGCAACTAAAGGGGTTCAAATCGGGCTAATTACGGGTGCAAGTGCCTTAATAGGATTTCTCAATGCTATGGCCGGATTATGGTTTACAGGACGTTATCCTGATGCCTCCAGTATTAAGGCAAATAAAGAGCAAGATTATATTTCAGCATTAAAAAAAGAATATAAAAATTTAACGATTGTCTTGGAAAAACTTTATTTTACAAACAAAGATTTGGCGATTGTCATAGCGAATGAAATCAATATTGAAACCATAAAAGAAATTTTTCAACGAGAGTCGCAAAAGTGCAATGTGATTCATTTGATTGGAATAGATGAACTTGAATCGGCAATTGATTATATTAAATCATTAGGACAATTGATACCTTGCAAGCAAAGTCAACAAAATCGTATCCTAAAACTAGAGAATGAATTTGGAGTTTGATTAATGATAAGATCCTATGATGCAATCGTTGAGCCTATTTTAGTTTTAGATCAATTATTTAAAGTTAATCATTACGACGATATTCTTAAAGAAATTTTTACTAATCTGGACTTTACTGAAATTTTAAGCACAATTTCATTAATCGATAAAAATTGTAATAAAATATCGACAGACCCTTTTTTCTTAAAAAGAGTGATCTACAAAAATGCATTTAATCCGGATGACTGGTGCGATCATTTTGGAAATGATTCTTTTGGGGCAAATGATGGCCCTTTTGCATTTGAAAAATTACCTAATACAATTGTAGATCTTTATAAAAGTAATTGCAAAATATTCGCTGGTGAAAAAGTATGTGATACCCATTTGCTTTTTTGGGTTCCTGAAAATTTAAGCATTGAAAAATATGGTAAGTTTTTAAAACATAAATTCAATAAGCTTGATCAAGGTTATCAATTTCTCTATCCAAAGATACCTGATGAGTATGGCAAGGTGCTCACTAAACAAGGCAGTTGGGTATTGATGGTAAATAAACCAATTCCGGAAAGTGGTGGCAAAACCTTTTCTCAACAATGTGAAATGGTAAATGAGCTTAATCGTGAAATCATTGATCGATACAGCATCCCTACTGCATTAGAGGCTATTATCTGTATCTCAGTTAAATTTTTTTTATCACAAGAAAAAATCTTTTACGAATTTTATACAAGATGTCAAGAGAGCCTCAATAGCATGGTATTCGGTAATAAACAGGTAATTGTGGGTTTTTCAAAATTGGGAATTTGTGTCACCTTTGATTATTACCGCTTTAACAACATCGTCATGGCACCCACCCTGAACCTCCTCTAGCTATTTCACCACAGAGAGGAACAAGAGAGTAACAAAGAGGTAATAAAAAATACCCGGTTTCTTTTCCAATTTTTACCGCGAAGACCGCGAAGAAGCGCAAGCTTCGCTGCGGGAAGAAACGCGAAGAAGCGCGCTTTCGCGCGAAGAAGGAAAAAGAATCAAGATTTTTGAACTATCGGCGAGTATTTAATTATTCCTCTTTGCACTTGCAAAGAGGATGAGTTGTAAATTTTTTTGTCAAAAAAAATTTAATACAAACATTAACATCTATTATGTATGGACAGTCTTCTTCTTCGCGCGAAAGCGCGCTTCTTCGCGTTTCTCCCGCAGCGTAGCTTGCGCTTCTTCGCGTCCTTCGCGGTAAAAAAGTCCCTCCCAACGATGCAAAAAATGAAAAAATTGTGATTGAAACTTTTTGCCCCTCTCTCTTGCTCCTCAGTGGTCTCTGTGTTAAAAAAAAACGTATGGTTACACGGCTCAAATAAACTTGAAGGAGGTGCCATCAAAGAGGCCCTTGTCGCTTAATTTTAGAGAGGGTATCACAAGAAGTGCCATGAATGAAAGTGTCATAAATGGGCTTTGTAGGGTAGAACCTAGCTCTTTTGCTTTTAAGTCAAGCCGGGTATAATCTTTTGCAACCGTATAACCATCTTCCGGGCTCATTAGACCGGCGATTGGTAGTTTTAAAATATCCACACTTCCATCAGATGAAATGGCGATACCGCCTTTTGCTTCTATGAGCGCATTGACAGCTTTACAAATTTCATCATCATTTGTTCCAACAACAATTATATTATGCGAATCGTGTGCAACACTTGATCCTATGGCCCCTTTTTTCAATCCAAAACCATTAATAAAAGAAACAGCAGGTGGCTTGTTATTGTATCGGCAAACAACTGCTAATTTAAGAATGTCTTTTTGAATATCTATCGGGTTGTCTTTATTTAATTTGGCATCGAACCTTTTGGTGATAAGTTCACCGTCTATCGCCTGAATGATAGGGGAGTCCTCATCACTTAAATTTAATTTGAAATCTTCAACGCTTTTTTCTTTTACATCAAAATGATTTAGGATCTCTCCTCGTTGGTAAGGCAATAGTGATTTGCCATCGGATGCCACAAGAATGCCTTTAATGTACGTTTTAAGCACCTTCAAATCTTTTAGATTGTCGACAATAATAAAATCAGCCGCATCATCTTTTCTCAAAAGTCCAACATCCAATTTGTAATGAAGGATCGGATGAAGAGTTGCAATAGACAGCACATCCATGGCATCATAGCCCTTTTCGATCGATCTTCTGACAAGTTGGTTAATGTGGCCGCTTACTAATTCATGTGGATGTTTATCGTCGCTGCAAAACATGATTTTTTCAGGGTTTGTTTGAATCAACGAGTGCAAGGCTTCATAATTTTTTGCAGCAGACCCCTCCCTAATAAGAATTTTCATTCCATATTTAATTTTTTCCAACGCCTCATCGAGTTGAAAACATTCATGATCAGTGGAAATTCCTGCATCTACATAGGTTTTAGCATCGTGGCTTCTTAAACCGGGAGCATGACCGTCAATAGGAAGATTAAATTTTTGTGCCATTTCGATTTTTTTCATGACTTGGGCATCACGGTTTAAAACACCCGGATAATTCATCATCTCGCTTAAATATTTTAATCCATCTTCTTTAAAAAGGGTGCCAATAGCATCGGCATCAATGGTTGCACCGGAAGTTTCAAACGTTGTAGCAGGAACACAGGAGGGTGCTCCAAAATAAAAGTAAAAGGGGGTATTCTTAGCATTATCAATCATGTACCTTACGCCCTCAAGACCCAAAACATTGCCTATTTCATGCGGATCGGAGATTGTAGCTACGGTACCATGCGGGGTGCTAAGTCTTGCAAATTCTGTTGGTGTTAACATGGAACTTTCAATATGCACATGGCTATCAATAAAGCCCGGCATGATAAAATAAGAATTTTTCGGGAATGGGTCTTCCTTAACGTCAAAAACTTTGCCATTTTTAACTATTACAGTAGCCGGGTATATACGTCTATTGATCAAGTCGACATAATTGCCGGCAACTTCAAAATTTTGTTCTTTATTCATATTCTCAATGTAAGAATATTTTAATTTTTTGTCATTCATAAACAAATCTTCTCGTTTTTGCAAATGTTAAATTATCAAATAAAACCGATGTAATATAATTAAGATTCTGCTATAATTATTAATTATTGATTGAGTAAGTTTGATTTACAATAAATTTAATTAATCTTAACGGTTTATTAATAATTGTATGGTATTCTGTTCGTAAAAAGGAGTTTTATGGAACCGTCTAATGTAAATATCTTGCCCTCACATGAAGTTTTGCACAAGCTTGCAATGATGCGTCAATTTGAAGAAGATCAAGAGGGACTGCCGCAGCTTATTATTTTTGATAACAATCTTGAAGTAAAAGTCAAAGCTCAAGCAAAGTCTCATTTTGAAAGTTGGACAAGCAAAGAAGAATGGCAGAACTGGTTGAGCTGGCAGCAACCCGGACTTAATAGTCTTCCTTCCCTATTGAATAAAACAATCACTCAACTAAAAATAGAATTTACTGATTCACATCCCGGTGAGTACAAATTAAAAGAAACCATTAAAGAATTGGAAATGGCATATAATGGTTTGGAAAAAGTTCGATCATTCAAAACCTTAGATAACTCCACTCTAAAAATTATTAATCAGGCAATGACCGATATTCATAAATTGCAAGAGAACTTTTCAATGAAATATAACGGTAAAGACATAGAACCAAGTAAAGACTTGGGGGTTGCTTATTATTACATTCCAAAAACAATACTTGAAAAAATTGGGAAAACTGAAGAAATAAATGTAAAAGAGGCAGAAGAGATTGTTGGAAATTTACAATTGCTACTTAAAAACGAAATCAGCGTCAAAACCTTCATTAAATTAAAATCCATACTCCAACAAGACAAGGATCAAAATTTAAAAAATATGATTAAGCAAAGCTTTAAAGGCGATATGAAAGCTTTTGATACTTTTGATGATATTAAACCTGAAACTTGGGAAGTTTCAGATGATGATGCTTTGAAAATAAAGGATTTATTAAATAAATTATTGTTTAAATCTTTTGTTGAGACCAATGAAACAGGTCAGAAATTAAAAAATTTAATAAATTACCCAGATTATCAGTTTTCAGTAGGAATGACGGAACAGACGGCTCGTAATTTTCTTGATGAAGAGAAACATGAGCTTTTAAATCAATTTCTTGAAAGTTATCGATTTGAAGTCATTCATAATTTTTTGCAAAACTTACCTAATAGTCAGGATTTAACTTTAAAAATTTTTAATTCTGCTATTGAAGAATTTAATAAAATTTCTGATGGTTCCGATTTGAAAGTCATTCCTCAATTTAAAAAAGATTATTTAAGGACAATGGAATTTGAAAGAGAGGATTCTTACAATAAAATTATAGATGAATTGCCTGTTCCACATGATTACAATAATCTTGATGAAAGATTAAAATTTGCGGCTAATGCGGTAAGAGAGCTTTGTCTACCAGATAATGCACATAATCAAAGGTTCATACCAATAATCCAAATGGCTGTCACTCAAATGAGTTTGGGTGTGTTTGGAGAAGCCGCGATGAGTTTTCACTTCCAACCCGGATATCTTTATACTTGGAGTGATGGGGTACATGAGTTTCGATGGGAAACGACAGATCATGCAAAAATTAAAGTCGAAGTGATTCACGATACTTTAGGAAATATTGAAAAAGTAAATGTTAAAATTAAGGGGGGAGTTCAGATAAGCGAAAAAAACGTTATTAATGAACTTAATATAGGCCAAAATAAAATTGTTATAAAGGATCCCATTATCATCTATTTTAACTACAGTTTGAAATTCGATGCTGATGGGGCGCTTCAAATAGAAGATTATGAGTGCAAATACGATATATCATTAAAATAACTTGTAATTTTATGTTTTAATCTGGGAAAATGGCACATTGTCAAGATAAGATTTGCGGATAATATACTGGTGCCACCGGAAATTAAAAATCCTGACCGGAAATGATTATATCTTTTCTTATTTTTTACAGAATATTCATGATCGCTAACGCTGAATATCCTGTAAAAAATTTAAGATGTTATAAATTGTAGAGGTTAATTTTTTTCACTTTCAAGTAGCACAGTTGGAAAACCTGGTATAGTCCTGTAAATTCTATCTTGCTGACGTGGTCCGGTTGATCATTAAATTTCAAGGAGTTTCAGGTTTGAAAACAATCATTTCATATTTCATTGCATATCTACTAAAAGCTGCTCTTTGGTTTCGTTATAGAATTAAAGTAAAGGGTTTGGAAAATCTTAATTCCAAAACTTTAAACAAACCGGGAGGGGTTCTTTTTCTGCCCAATCACCCCGCAAGTTTCACCGACCCAGTGACTATAAGCTTAAGTTTGCTTGGTAAATACCCAATACGCCCAATGATTGTCGAATACATGTACTATTTGCCATTTGTTAACACTCTTATGCGTTTTGTGGATGCCCTCCCTGTTCCCAATTTCAGCACTTCATCTAATAGTTTGAAAAAAAAGAAACTTGAAGCTGTCAATAAAAGCATAATCGAGGGTTTAAAGAACGGAGAGAATTTTCTCATCTATCCTGCCGGAAGATTAAAAGATTCATCTCTTGAAGTCATCGGAGGGGCTTCTGCCGTTCATCATATTATTGAAGATTCTCCTGATGCAAACATTGTTTTAGTCCGCATAAAAGGTCTTTGGGGCAGCAGCTTTTCACGCGCATTTCTTGGCGTAACACCACCGCTTTTTCCAACCATCATTGAAGGCATTAAACATGTATTTAAAAATTTAATTTTTTTTACGCCAAGAAGAAAAATCATCATCGAATTTTTTCCGGCACCAGAAGATTTTCCAAGAAATGCCACTCGACTTGAGTTAAATAAATATCTGGAGGATTGGTACAATTTGCCGGATGGCCTGACTTCTCAGAAAGGGGATCTGCCAGGTGACTCATTGATGCTTGTTTCGCAAAGTATGTGGGGTGAGGATTACCCTGTAATGGAAAAGCAAAAAACAAGCGAAGTCACAGATGTTCAACTTGAGAAAATTCCAACAGAGATCCAGGATAAGGTTATTGCGAAATTGTCTGAAATGACCGAATTTGAACCCTCAAAAATAAAGCCTGAAATGATGATTTCATCAGATCTTGGTTTGGACTCATTGGATACGGCAGAACTTACAGCCTATTTACATGACGAATTTGACGTTGCTAATGTATCTGCTGCAAATCTAACGACTGTCGCCCATTTAATGGCAATTGCAGCAGGCGATGTTGTTTGTGAAGATGAAGCTCAAGAAGAAGATGTCAATCTTTCCAAATGGCATAAAGTTTCAAACGAGGCTAAAATTGGAATACCTGAGGGCAGCACAATTCCTGAAGTTTTCTTAAATATTTGTGAAAAACGAGGAACTGATCCTGCTTGTGTGGATTTAGTTTCAGGGGTGTTGACCTATAAAGATCTTAAAATGAGAGCTCTTGTTATTGCAGATTACATTTCAAAATTACCCGGGGACTACATAGGTATTTTACTTCCTTCGAGTGTCGGAGCTGCTATTTTAATTCTTGCCACACAGTTAGCCGGCAAAACCCCCTTGATGATCAATTGGACTGTAGGAGCTGCCCACTTGGAATCTGTCGTCAAACTTTCCAAGGTTCAAGTAGTTCTTTCCTCAAGAAACTTTCTTGACCGGCTTGATCATGTTAATTTTGATCCGATCGAATCCTTACTTATCATGTTGGAAGATGTGAAAAAAGAAATCGGTCTAAAAAGTAAAATCAAAGCCTTTTATCGTTCTAAATTGTCTACAAAGAGCTTATTAAAAACATTTAAGGTGAAAAGTTCTACGCCTGCCGTTTTACTTTTTACAAGCGGCACAGAAAGCATGCCAAAGGGCGTGCCGTTATCTCATGAAAATATATTAAGTAATTTAAGGGCTGGCCTAAAAACAGTTAATTTAACCCCTAAAGACATTCTATACGGAATTTTGCCACCCTTCCATGCTTTTGGTTTTACAGTCAGCACCATGCTTGGCCTTCTTAGCGGTGTAAGAGTCGCTTTTTATCCCAACCCCAATGAAGGAAGTAAGCTTGCAAGCAATGCAGAAAAATGGGGTGTTACACTAGTTGGCGGAGCGCCAACATTTGTAAAAGGGATGCTTGCACAAGCAAAAGAGGGGCAACTAAAAACTGTTCGCCTTGTGGTTTCAGGAGCTGAAAAAGCACCACCTGAACTTTTTGAGATGATGAAAAAAATTGGGAAAGGCGATTGCATTCTAGAAGGGTACGGAATTACAGAATGTTCACCTATTTTAACTATGAACCGAGTAGGAAAAACTCCTAAAGGTGTGGGTGAACCTGTCGATGGTGTTGAACTTTTGATTGTTCACCCTGAAACAAATGAAGTTCTATCAAAAGAGGCGCAACAAAAAACTCCTGGTCATATTCTAGCAAGAGGACCAAATATTTTTGCAGGTTATTTGAATCAAGGGTTATCATCGCCTTTCATCACAGTTCAGGGTAAAGAGTGGTATAAAACAGGTGACCTTGGCTTTTTAGATGCGAATAACTGTTTAACGATTTCGGGTAGACTCAAACGGTTCATTAAAGTTGGCGCTGAAATGGTAAGTTTGGGTGCTATTGAAGAAGCTCTTTTAAAAATGTCACTTGAAAATAAATGGCATGTTGAAAATGATGGCCCATCGCTTGCAATTTCTGCAAAAGAAATTTTAGGTGAAAAACCAAAGATTTTTCTTTTCACAAGATTTGATGTTTCTCTTGAAGAGATTAATAAATTATTGAAAGAATCTGGCTTTAGTAATATTGTAAAAATTTCTTCAATAACAAAATTGGAAGCGATTCCTTTGATGGGATCAGGAAAAATTAATTATCGTGGATTGGACGAGCTTTGTGTAGAAGAAAAAGGGGTAATCAAATGCAATTAAAAGTTTTTAATACAGAAACACGCCAAAAGCAACCGGTGACCCCGTTAGTTGGCAATCAGATCAAAATGTACACGTGCGGACCTACTGTTTACAATTATGCCCATATCGGCAATTTTAGAACTTATGTGTTTGAAGATCTATTGAGACGCACAATCAAGTTTTTTGGGATGGAGATCACGCAGGTGATGAATCTTACCGATGTTGATGATAAAACAATAAAAGGAGCTATTGCCAATAACGTAACGCTTGATGAATTCACGAAGACTTTTAAGGATGCTTTTTTTGAAGATCTTAAAGAATTAAATATTGAGCCTGTTGAGCATTATCCGGCAGCAACAGACTACATCAAAGAAATGATTGTGATGATCGACAAACTATTAATTGATGGTGTGGCTTATAAAGGAGCTGATGGAAGCGTTTATTTTGCGATTAATAAATTTCCAAGATATGGCTGCCTTTCACACATTCACCTGGATGAGTTGCAAACAGGTGCATCGAATCGCATCAATAGCGATGAGTATGAAAAGGACAATGTTGCTGATTTTGTTCTCTGGAAAGCCTATGATGAAACACGTGATGGCAAAATATTTTGGGAAAGCCCTTACGGAAAAGGGCGTCCCGGCTGGCATTTAGAATGTTCTGCAATGGCGATGAATATTCTTGGCGAAGAAATTGATATTCATGTTGGTGGGATAGACAATATGTTTCCACATCATGAAAATGAAATTGCGCAATCTGAAGCCTATTCGCATAAACGCTTTTCTAACATCTGGATGCATTCTGAGCATTTGGTTGTTGATGGAAAGAAAATGTCAAAGAGTCTTGGCAATTTTTACTCTTTACGGGATTTAATCAACAAAGGGTATTCCGGCAGACAAGTGCGTTACATGCTACTTCAAACTCATTATAAGACACAGGTGAATTTCACATTTACAGGCCTTGATGCCGTCAATCAGACTTTAAGAAGGCTTGATGACTTCATATATCGCTTAAATCAAATTGAAGATCAAAAATCAAAAAAAAATAACGATTCTTCTTTGAAAAAAATTATCGATGAGGCTAAATTCAAGTTTAAGACAAGTTTAGCAGATGACTTAAATATTTCATCTGCTTTGGCCTCCCTATTTGATCTTGTTCGCGAAGTGAATTCGCTTTGCGATAAACAGGAGGTTTCAAGCCAAGGGGCTACTTCATTGATTGAATTGTTAAAAGAATTTGATAATGTTCTTGGCGTTTTATCTTTTAAAGCACAAGAAGAGGCAATTCCAAATGAATTGCAACAAGCCCTGGAAAGAAGAATTCAGGCAAGAAAAGATAAGGATTTTAAATTATCGGATGAGCTTCGTGACCAAATCATCAAGAGCGGTTATTTCATTGAGGATACAGTTCATGGGCCCAAACTAAAAAAGGGTATATAATATATGAAAGCAGTAACACAAGATGAAAAATTAATGATCATGCTTTACGAGTTATCGTTAAAGGCAGGTGATCTTGAAACCAAATTTAACCGCTATGATTTAGGTCAAAAAGTGGGCCTTCATGATCGCGGTATTAACGCTATCTGCAAATTGCTGATGCAGGCCAATTTTATTAAAAAATCGGGCGAGACCGACATTTACCTGACCAAAAACGGCGTTGATCTTGCAATCGAGCTCTTAGCAAGATAAGGTTTTGAAAAAAGCAGCTAATTTGGAGTGCGGTGACTTGTCGCCGCTTTGCCCTAAGCCCGACTTGTCGGGCCCTTTATTTTTGTATTTTTACAAAAAATTCAAAAATAAAGGCAAATCGACGAGTCGATTTGAGTAAAGAGCGGCGACGAGTCACCGCACTCCAAATTAGCAATTTATATTTATAATGGATCGAAAAGACTTCTTCAGAGAATCATTTAAGTGCTTAATTGGCAAGGGTTTGGAAATTTTTTCAGATAACCCCGTAATCTCCTACCTAGAAAAATCATCTCAACCTAAAGAAAGACCGCCAGGTGCCGTAACACCCGATGCCACCTTTCAAAAGTTATGCACCGGCTGCGATGCCTGCATGATCGCATGTCCCGTAAACATCATCTTCATCGAAGATCAAAATACAAGATACCCCATCATCTACCCGGAAACTTCCCCATGTCTTCACTGCACAGGCTACCCATGCATCACAGCCTGCCCCACTTCAGCTTTGAAAATGTAAAATGTTTCTTTTTAGCATCTTTAGTGCTAAATCCTTCGGGCCATGTGTACACATAGGCCCTCGAATTTATCATTAAAACTGCACAAAAATAATTCATTTTTCATTTCAATGCACTTTAACTTTTTCAAACGTTAGAATCGAGTGGGGACGGTTCTCGCAAAGTTACGTAATTTTTAATCGAATTCACAATCTTTATAAATCTCTATTTTGATTAAAAGTTCTCTAATTGCGCATTTAGTCAAGCTTTTTTCATTTTCAATACATTTTTTTTATTTCTCTCAAGGCAAAATTGACCCATTTCGCTCAGCAGAGCAAAGGATTGAAGCTGTTATAAGATTTTCCTGTCCCAT
>JBBSJT010000029.1:0-21226 GCA_038257035.1 Chlamydiia bacterium | reverse complement strand
TGGCAACCTTGCAGAATTATTGATTGTGCCTGCCGGTGGTGCCAAAACTCCTGCAAGTGAAGAGACTCTTTCTAAAGGGCTTCATTATTTGAAAATGAATGGCAAGGAATTATTTAAACATGCCGTTAGAAGAATGGCTGCAGCTTCCATTGAAGCGTTGGATAAGTCAAACATTTCAAAGGATGAAATCGATTGGCTAGTTCCTCATCAAGCCAATCTTCGTATTATTGATGCTATCCGGTCACAACTTGGATTTCCTGTCGAAAAAATTTACAAAACACTTCACAAATTTGGTAATACTTCAGGCTCAAGCGTTGGTATTGCACTCGATTGCTTAATCGAAGATAAGGGTTTAACAGATACTCAGCGAGTTTTACTCGTAGCATTTGGCGCAGGTCTTACATGGGGTGCTTTAATTCTAACTAAAAAAGTTTAACTAAAAAAAGGACAAGTTGGTTAATGTCAAAGTTTAAAAAAATAGCTTTTATTTTCCCGGGTCAAGGTTCTCAGTATGGAGGGATGGGTCAAGATTTTCACGATCATTTTGCTGTTGTAAAAGAGACTTTTCAAGAAGCCGACGATATTCTTTCAAGAAAAATCTCATCCATTATTTTGCAGGGACCGGAAAATGTTCTTACCGAGACTAAAAACAGTCAAACGGGAATTTTTATCACTTCGATAGCTTTATTAAGGGCTATTCAATCGCAATTTCCAAATTTGGCACCAAGCGCTACTGCGGGCTTAAGTTTAGGTGAATACACTGCGCTAACAGCCTCTAACCGTCTTGATTTTGCCACCTGCCTGCCGATTGTCCAGTATCGTGGGCAATTTATGAATGATGCCTGCGAGGAAACGACAGGAACAATGGCTGTTATACTAGGTCTGGACGCAGAAGTTGTATTCAAGCTTGTTAAGGATTTGCAATTACCAAACGATCTTTTTGTTGCGAATATAAACTGTCCTGGACAAGTTGTCATCTCAGGATCGATAAAAGGGATTGAAGAAGGGGCTTTGGCTGCAAAAGCTTTGGGCGCAAAAAGAGTCCTTCCTCTAACTGTTCATGGAGCTTTTCATAGCGGGCTTATGAGGCATGCCGAAGAGCGTTTAAGCGAGCATATTCATAATGCCCCAATACAAGATTCCAGCATAGATTTTGCAATGAATGTACCCGGTGATTTTGTAAAAGATTTAAGCCAAATCAAAAAGTTTTTAATAGCCCAAGTCACACAACCCGTTCTTTTTGAGTCAATCTTAAGAAAAATGGCTGAATCATCGGTCGATCTTTTTGTGGAAATCGGTTGCGGTAAAACACTGTCCACCTTAGTTAAAAGGACAACGCCAACGGTGCCTGTAATCAGTATTGAAAAATTATCAGACCTTGAACAATTAGCTCAAATTTAAGGATAAAAATGCAGGATTTATTAAAAGGACAGACAGCCATTGTAACAGGAGCCACAGCCGGCATTGGTAAAGCGATTGCTCTAAAACTTGGCTCGCATGGCGCTAAGATTGCCCTCATTGGTACCAATGAAGAAAGGGGATTAAGTGTTGCTTTGGAAATTAATGAAAAGTATGGGGCAGATAGAGCTTGTTTTTTTAAAGTCGACGTCGCAAATCATGAAGCTTCAACAGCTGTTGTAAAGAAGATTTTAGAGTCTTTTGGAAAAGTAGATATCCTTGTTAACAACGCAGGAATTACGCGCGATCAACTTTTAATGAAGATGTCTGAAGAGGACTTTGATAAGGTACTAGAAGTAAATTTAAAATCCTGTTATAATTTTTGTCATGCGCTCGTTCGTCCGATGATGAAGGCGCGTCATGGCAAAATTATCAATATTAGTTCGGTTATCGGTCTAACAGGAAACGCCGGTCAAGCAAATTATGCAGCATCGAAGGCCGGGATGATTGGATTTACTAAAGCTCTTGCAAAAGAGCTTGGGCCTAGAAATATTTGCGTAAACGCAATAGCTCCCGGTTTTATTGAAACACCAATGACCGATGCAATGACCGAAGAACAAAAAAAAGCAACCCTTGCCGCAATTCCACTTGGCAAGATGGGCAAACCTGATGATATTGCAAACGTAGTAGCCTTTATTGCAAGCCAGTATGGCGATTATATCACAGGGCAAGTCATCGTCGTTGACGGTGGAATGGTAATGTAAAAATTTTTAAACCTGACAAAAAAGGAAATAACATGACAGTTGAACAAGAAGTTATCGACATAGTGGTCGAGCAATTAGGTGTAGATAAAGAAGATGTGACATTGACGAAATCTTTCGTTGAAGATCTCAACGCAGATTCTTTGGATCTTACAGAATTAATCATGACATTCGAAGAGCGTTTTGGATGTGAAATCAGTGAATCAGAAGCTGAAAAGCTAAAAACGGTTCAAGATGTTGTTACGTACATTGAAAAGACAAAAGCTGAATAATTTTCTCTTAAAAGCCGTACTTTTTAAACCTTAAAAAGCGCGGCTTTTTTCTGCCCTTTTTCCACCCTTTTTGATGCTTTTTTTTACCGCGAAGACCGCGAAGAAGCGCAAGCATAGCTTGCGGGAAGAAACGCAAGCATAGCTTGCGGGAAGAAACGCGAAGAAGCGCGCTAAGCGCGATGAAGAAAGTGTGCGATAGCTACTTATAAAAACTCTGTTCCTAGAAATTGTTTTCGGCAAACCAATTTTATAAATCATCATCTTTGCAGATTGCAAAGATGAATAACTCCACTTTCTTCTTGCTGTTCTTCTTCGCGCTTTTTCGCGTATCTTCCCGCAAGCTATGCTTGCGCTTCTTCGCGGTCTTCGCGGTAAAAAAGTCCCTCATAACGTGTGAGCTATCTCTTTGAAGTCTCATGTTCTTTGTGGTGGAAAATCTGTGGTGTGAAATGAAAAAGGCCCGTATGTATACATACGAGCCTGTTATTGATCCAAGCTGAAGTGATTTAATTAACGTCAGCTCTTGTGCTTGGATTAAGGCTGACTGTTTCCTTTCGAGTAGCCATAGAGACCACGTAAATAGACAGCAAGCTCAAGAAAAAACCTGGTATCATGGCTGGGAATGTGTAAACTGTGATGTAATCATTGACAAGGTGCCATGAGGACGAAACAACACCGCCAACAACAATACCTGCTATGGCACCATATTTGTTAGTTCTCTTAGAGTAAAGTGACATGAGAACCAAAGGTCCAAAAGAAGATCCAAGACCATACCAAGCGTAAGCTACAGCATCTGCAACAGATGGGTTTTTGCTAAAGGATATGCCAAGGGCAACTAAGGAAACAAGAATCACACTCATGCGTGAAATCAGCAAAAGTTTTTTCTGTGAGGCATTTTTCCCAAAGAAGGCCTTGTAAAAATCTTCACTTATAATTGAGGCGCAAACTAAAATTTGTGAATCCATTGTAGACATGTTAGCTGCTAAAACCGCACAAAGGATAAATCCTGCAACTAGGGGATTGAATAATATTTTAACCATGTCAACGAAAACAAGTTCAGAATTCATAATGCCTACAGGGAAAAAGGCAATTCCGATCAAGCCTATGCAGCAAGCAGCAATAAGTGTCATTAGCTGCCAAGCCATTCCCACATATTTTGCCTTGTAAACATCATTTGGATTATTGATTCCCATGAATTTTGTAACAATATGAGGTTGTCCAAAATAACCAAGACCCCAACAAACAAGAAACACATTAGTAAGCATCGATTCACTTGAGCTATTTTGAAGTAAATTCAAGCTAATATTTTTTGCAGCCGCCAGTTCGAAAATGTCTGAAATACCGTTCGGTAGATGCGTAAAGGCCATAACCGGAACAAAAATTATCACCAAAAGTAAAAAGAGCGCTTGGAAAAGATCTGTCCAGGCAACCGTTACAAATCCACCAAAAAATGTGTAGGCAACAACGACAAAGCTTGCAAGCGATAAGCCCACAAAATAGTCGATTTTAAAAAGGGCCTCAAAAAGAAAGCCCATGGCGATTAAACCTGCAGAAAGATAACAGGTTAAAAAGAAAACGGAGGTAATAGCTGTTAAAAGTCTAAGAGTTCCCGTATTGTCTCCGAATCTTTTTTCAAAAAAGCTTGGCAGTGTGTAACTGTCATACTTTTCTGTTGCCAAGCGAAGTTTCTTAGCAACAAATTGCCAATTAAAAAACATTCCGCCTAACAATCCAAATGCAATCCAGGCTTTTGATAGACCGCCAATAAAGATCGCCGCAGGAAAAGCCATGAAAAGCCAAGCACTCATGTCGCTTGCGTGTGCCGATAATGCCGTCAGCCAAAAATTGAGCGAGCGGTTTCCCATAATAAAATCAGCGGATGATGTTTGCTTTTTATGGGAGAAAATCCCGATGGCAAGCAGGATGCAAAAGTAGGCGAAAAATGAGATTAAAACTTGTGAATGCATGGGGATCTTATCTCCGGTATAATAGTAAAAAAACTACCTTACTGGATTTCCTTTTTTGAAGCTAGTGTAAATTTAAACATAAGAAGAAAAAAACGTCAAGCACTTTACATATTTTTTATTTCACCCCTTCAACATGCATTCTCCCTAACCATTTACTACAGTCTAAGAAATGGCATTAAAAACATTTTTTGATTTTGATTAGATGTTTGTTAATAAAGTAATGTGGTTGTTAATTAACTTCTATTTATGCCATAATGATAAATGTGTAAAGTCTTTCCGTCGGTTAAATGAAATAACAAAGGATTGATAACTCAAATTTACAATAATGCGACCGTAATTCATAAATTATAAATTACGCTAAGTTTGGCATGAAATTTGCATTACAAATAAATGATATAAAAATACAAAAAAGCCGTTAATCTCCTAACGGCCAAATAAAGGATAAAAATGAAGAGTGTAAGTGGAAATTATGATAACGGTAATCTACCGATTCAAAATAGAGATGGGGAGATGATTTCCGGCAAGATTAACATAGTGCCAAATGAACTTATTCGAGTAATTTTTTCTCAATTAGACTCAACCGATTCAACAGCAGCCCTCCTAGTCAGTAAAATGTGGAATGTTGAAGTTGTGAATGTAGTTAAAGAGGAGAAGCAATTAGCTTACCAGTTTGTGAATGCGCTGATCAGTAATTTAAAGTTTATAGCTAAAAATCCTGATGATTACGATACAATGGGGTTAGATAAATATGAAATACTCAATGTCAAAAGTTATAATAAATATCAGGAAGTAGAAGACAAATTCGCCCGGGATCAAAATTGTATAGATCAAGCAATTATCGATTTAACAGAACTTATCAACGAAACTAAAGAGCTTGAACCACTTAATTTAATAAAATTTAAACAGGTTGTCATCAACATATTAGAGAAAATTTTAGACAGCTTGTCAAGTTTTGATGATGATCTATTTATAAAAGCATTGGCAATGACTAAAAACGTAGCATTACCTAATCTTTGGAAGCTTCATTATTTATCCGATTCAGCAAATGTACGTAGCAAGAATTTTTACACTGTTTTTGGCAATTTATTTGAAGCCCGAAAAAAAATAGCAACTGCCATGACTTATCCTGATTATTTTAAAATGGAGTCAATAGTAGAAGTTATTAATACATTAATACAACGCGGTCACCTTGACAGGGCAGTCGAATACGCAGTACAAATACCTGATCTAGATCAGCAATCTGTTGTTCTGCAAAAAATCTGCAACGAACTTATTTTTGATAAATATTTTGATAAAGCAATTGATGTTGCAAATTTCATAACTGATCCTGATATTCAAGCCGAGGCTTTAGAACATATTAACACGGCCATGAATTTACCCAATGGTTAAACTTTAAGCATGTTTGACGGGTTTTAACCCGTCATTTTACTTAGGAGAAAGAAATGGAGCCCATACAACCAAGTGTTAATAAAGATTTACCTACTCAGGTTGTGACCGAAGGACCCATTAAAAAAATCCCACCAGAAATTTTGATGTTGATCTTTTCTCATTTGAAGGAACTGGGAACTCAAGAACTAAGTAGTGTCAGTTCTCTTTGGAATGTTGAAGTAATAAAGGCCGTTAGAGAAGAAGAGCTTAATTTATTAGATTCGTTTGTAATTGCATTAATCCATAAATTGGAACTTATTGTAAAAAATCCCATTGATTACGATGTTCTAGGGTTAAAAGATAAATATTTTATTACCCATACCCACTTGAATATTTTTGAGTCTGAAAGAGAAGCTCAAGTTAAGACTGTGATTAAGGCGTTGGAAATCCTCAAAAATAGTAAAATTACTCAACCGCTTGATTTATTAAAAATAAAAACATCATTGATGAGCGAGAAAAACCAAATCATTAACCTCTTAAAGCCTTTAGATAGAGATATAATCTTTATATTACATTCAACGTTACAAGATGAAAAAACACCTCAAACCTGGAACTTAGAGATTTATGGGGGGGATAAGGCTGATATCTTTGAAATTACTGATATTTTAAAATTTGGAAGTTTAAGTGCTGTTGTTTCCAATCTTATCCATGAAGGTTATGTTGATCGGGCTATTGAAAAAGTGCAGGAAATTTCAAATAAAGAGGAGCGATCGCTATACGTTGAAGTAATTTTAAAAGACCTTATTCGAAAAGGATTTTTGCAAAAAGCAGTTGATATAGCAAATACGAATCCCATGTATATACCGGACTTAACAAATGTAATCAAGTATTACACAAAGAATCAACCAATTGCCTTGGTGATGAAAATCTGCAGTTTAATAAAAGATGTAAAAGTAAGAGATTCCGTTTTGTGTGATGTTAATTCGATAATTCTCAATACACTGGACTATAAGGATGCTCTTAAAATTTATGTTTTAATTGAGGATGATCAACTAAGAAGTTCTGCAAAAAAAGAAATAGTGAAAAAACTAAACGAGTATGTTGAGTCTTTTTCTTTCATGCCAGATCTTTCTCATATACCCGATCTTATCTACCGTATTGAAGAACTCAAAATAATTTTGGCAGAGCTAAATGACTAAATAATTTTTAATTTGTTGTTAGGAGGATTTTATGGAACCTGTACAAGGAAGTAATGAAAGTAATGAGATTCAATTAACTCAAGGGCAAGTTAAAGAAGGCCCTATTAAATCCCTTCCGTCAGAAATTATCAGGGTGATTTTTTCCCAAATGGAATCTTTGGATCCAGCGCAATTACTTACCGTATCTAATCTTTGGAAAACAGAAGTCATCAATTGTGTTAAAGAAGAGGAATTTTTAACTGCCAAATCTTTTATCGCAAGTTTAATTGAAAATCTAAAATTTATTTCAATCGAACTTCAAGTTGATGATAAGGAACTTAAACCTGATGAACGCTTTGAACTTGATGTAGAAATAAAAGTGATGGATGAAGTTTGTAAGAAATTAGCCTCGATCACAATAGCAGATAAAAATATTGAGGATCTAAAATCACCTTTTAGTTTAGTAACAATTAAAACCTCCCTGGTCAATGTAAAAGAAAAAATCATTGATGCTTTGAAATACCTAGATCGAGAAATTTTATTCACTTTAGCCGAGATGTGTGAAGATAATAAAACCCCGGTTACATGGGATTTTGAAGTGTATCCAAAACTCGTTAAAGAAACTAATGACAAAACCGGAATTTTATTTTTATTAGCTTCTGTTTCTAAAATCATTGAGAGCACTAAGGTAATTGATGATGACTCAATTATGCAATTGTGCGGGCAGTTAAAATCTCTTGGACTTATTGATAGGGCACTTCAGTTCAGCAACACCATCTCTGATCCGGTCCAAAAAAAGGAAATGATCATATGGCTCGCTTTGGAAGTTTGTGATGCGGGATATTCGGATAAAGGGATGAAAATTGCTGATGAGCATAGCATTAAAGATGTTGTCCTTAAACACCTAAAAGAAAGAAGTGATATGTTTCTTAGTAAAGAAGTCAACGAATTAGCTCTTATGGGTAAACTGGATGAAGCAATCGTTCTTGGCAGTACTTTAGATGAAAAAAGAAAAAATGACACCTGGCTTTCTATAGCCTCCAATTTTTTAAGTCAAAATGATATTGAAAACGCTTTAAAGGCTTACAACTTAATTAGTGATGAATCTTATAAAGCCTCACTTAAAAAAGTTATAAATCTTCAACAAAAAAAATAATCTAATAGGGGGTAGTTATGGAGCCTATAAAGGTAAGTAATAGTAGTCAACCCATTTCAGCAACCAATCAGGACACAGCTGTTTCAAATCCAACGATTCCCCGTGAAATCATCATGCTTATATTTTCTCAACTTGATGAATTGGATATATCAAAAGCCGGTTTGGTTGATAAATATTTTAATGTAGAAGTACTTAATTCAATCAAGAGGGAAGAGTTTAATCTTTTAAATTCTTTTTTGAATGGCTTAAGTAGTCATTTAAATACTATGAAAACTACAACTCCTTCTGCAGAAATTGATGAAGTTATCAAAAAAATTGAAGAGCTTTTTGTAAATGCAAATGAACGTAAACCTATTAATTTACTAGAAGTTAAATCGTCATTGATGAGTGTGAAAAATGAGCTTGTCACTATTTTAAAACAATTACCCTTAGAAAAATTAATGACTTTAATGCAATTAACAGTTGATAAAACACCACTATCTTGGGAGATGGAAATCTATCCCGATCTAGTTCCTGCAGAAATCCAGCCAATGAATAAACTTTTTGTATTAACTGCACTTCTAGCATCAAAGGATATTGATGAAGACTTAGAGGTTTTTTATAAGGATCAGGAAAAAGCTGAGCTTGCCGCCACACTGCTTAACTATGGCTTTGTAGATAAAGCGATAAATCTTGCTGATACAATTTCTGATCAAACCAGCAAAAGAAAAACTTTTAATTATCTCGCCGTATTGCTTTGTGAGGCAGGATATATGAAAAAAGGAATAGAAGTTGCAAAAGCCCAAGGAATTGAAAAAGATAATATTTTTAAAGAGCTCGGTCATGTTTCAGCTTCTGTTAGACATCTTGTAAATTATGAAAAATTTGATGAAATTATAGAAATTGCAGGCAAGCTTGATATTAAAAATAAAGATGCTTTTCTTACTTCTGTGTCTCTGGAATTCTGGAATCAATCTCAAGTTGAAAATGCATATAAAGCTTACTATTTAATAAGTGATAGCGATAAAGATCCATCAAAAGCAGATGCCTTTTTTTTAAAAGCTTGAAACAGTTAATTTTGTAGCTATTTAACGAATGGTTTTAATTTAAAATAAGTATATTTAAATTATTCCAAACAGCTAAGGAGATCTTGTTATGGAACCTATAAACACAAGTAATGTCAATAATAGTCCATTAAATCAAAATGTAAACCAAGACACAACCATACAGAATCCAACGCTTCCACCGGAAGTTGTTATGCTTATCTTTTCTCAACTGGATGCCATGGGATCAGAACAAGCAAGCGCTGTAAATAAAATCTTTAATCCACAAGTTTTAAATTCTGTGAAAAACGAAGAAATTAACCTTTTAAAATCTTTTGTTGAAAGCTTAATTGCAAATATAAAAATTGCATCCGATTCAAAGGAAGTTGGAAAGGTTGTGGAAGAATTAGAAAAAGTTTTAGTAAGTGTGAATGTTCTTAAACCTTTTAATTTATTAACAGTTAAGTCTTCGTTAATGAACGTAAAAAATGATGTTATCAAATTATTAAAGAGTCTGAATATGGATATGCCTACATTAGGGATGTTAACACAAAAAATGGAATACGAAAAGACACCGGTATCGTGGAATATGGAAGTTTATCCCGGAACCATGCCAACTGACAAACCGCCTTTTAATCATTTTTTTTATTTGGTAGCGTCAGATGAAGAAAATGTTCCGCAACATTTCTTACAAGAGGCTGTTAGTGAGCTGTTTATGTTTGGTTTAGTAGATAAGGCTATAAATTTAGCCAATAAGTTTAACGATGAAATTGAAAAAAGGAATTTATTGTTGATGATGTCAGCACTTCTTTTAGAAGCGGGTTATCTCAAGAAAGCAAATGAAATTGCGGAGGGCCTTGGTATTGATAAAAATAATATATATAAGGAATTAGGAACACTCTCACCCACATTACGTTCTCTGGTGAAAAACGAAAAAATTGATGAAATTTTAGAAATTGCAGGTAAACTTGCTACCAATAATAAAGATGCTCTTTTTGGTTTGGTGGCAAAGGAATTTTTCAAAAATGGCAAACCTGAAAATGCAACTAAATTTTATTATTTAATGAGTAATAGCTCTGAAGCTAATAAAGATGCCTTTTTTGAACAACAAAAATAATAGCTTATAGCAGGAGGTAGTTATGGAGCCAGTAAAGTCAAGTAGTGGTAATCAACCTATTTCATCTAATCCAGAATCAATAATTACAAATCCAACGCTCCCTCGTGAAGTTGTTATGTTAATCTTTTCTCAACTTGATGAATTGAGCCTCTCAAATGCTGGTTCCGTAGATAAATTTTTTAATGTTGAAGTTCTCAATTCAATTAAAAATCAAGAATTTGCCCTTCTAAATTCATATTTAGAAGGTTTGATTGTTCATTTAAACACAATGAAAATTGAAAAACCTTCTTTAGAAATTGATGAGGTCATCAAGAAATTAGAAGAGCTTTTAATCATTGCGAATGAGCGTAAACCCATAAATCTATTAGAAGTCAAATCTTCATTAATGATTGTCAAAGATGAAGTTGTAGCCATCTTAAAAAAATTACCCCATGCTACATTAATGACTTTAATGCCAATGACAGTTGAAAAAACACCCCTATCATGGGATATGGAAATCTATCCTGATCTTGTCTTACCGGAAAATCAGTCTTTAAATAATCTTTTTGTGCTAGCTGCACTTCCTTTTGCATTGAATGATGAGGATGGGTTCAAAATGGGCATTGCATCTGCATTACTAAACTATGGCTTTGTAGATAGAGCGATAAATCTTGCGAGCACAATTTCTCATCAACAAAGCAAAAGAAAAACTTTTAATAATCTAGCTGTCCAGCTTTGTGAAGCAGGTTATATGAAGAAAGGGATTGAAGTTGCAATGAGTCAAGGAATTGAAAAAGATAATATTTTTAAAGAGTTGGGTCAAACTTCATATACAATAAGAAATCTAGTTAATGCTAACAAATTTGATGAAATATTAGAAATTGCAAACAAACTTGATGTTAAAAATAAAGACGCTCTTCTTGGGCATGTAGCCTTGGAATTTTTTCATAATGCCAAACCAGAAAATGCTGTCAAAGCCTACAACTTGATCAGCGATAGTGATCCATCAAATATGGACGCATTTTTTAAACAAAAATGGAACACTTAAACTTTGCAAGTTTAGTCTTCTGCAATTCAGTGGAATTAATTAAGCTAAATTGTGGCACTACTCCGTAGTGCATTACAATAAATAAATTACCGGTGGTTTCACCACCAGCTAGCTATGTAATACCGCTCCGCGGTAAAGCCATGTAGCTCATACAATAATGAAATACCGGTGGGTTGCACCACCGGCTAGCTATGTAGTACCGCTCCGTGGTAAAACAAAAATTCTTACCGGTGGCTGCACCACCGGCCAGCTATGTAGTAGCGCTCTGCGATAAAAAAACAATTATACAACTCATACCGATATTTTTAGCTATCAATAAAAATCACATGATTCTAATATTTAACGCCATAAAAGCTTAGCAATCGGTTTTGCTTAAGACTTAGGCAAAATTTGCTTTACCGCGGAGCGGTACTACATAGCTAGCCGGTGTTGCAACCACCGGTCTATACATATAATCATGCACTACGGAGTAGTGCCCCAAATAAGGATTTGAAATGACTACATATAGTGCATTATATTACCATTTAATATGGTCTACCAAAAATAGAGCGGGTTTCATATCAGAAACAATAGAAAATAAACTTCATGCATATATGACAGGTATTGTACAAGCAAAAAATGGAACCGTTATTCAAATAGGTGGCATGTCAGACCATGTGCATTTATTGGTTCAGTTAAATCCTGATCAAAATATTTCTGATTTGGTTAAAACAGTTAAAGTTGCTTCCTCCAAATGGCTTAAAGAAACATCTCCTGATTTTAATAAATTTTCCTGGCAGACTGGTTTTGGAGCCTTTAGTGTTAGTACATCACAAACAGATATGGTAAAAGAATATATTTTGAATCAAAAAGAACATCATAAAATTCGTGGATTCGATGAAGAATGGCTAAATTTCCTTAAGAGCCATAAAATTGAATATAACGAAAATTTCGTTCTTGGATAGCGTTTGTGGCACCACATCCGTGGTGCATTTTAATAATTGATGTACCGGTGGTTCCACCACCGGCTAGATATGTAGTACCGCTCCGCGGTAAAAACAAAGTAATGTCAAACGGTTAAGGATTAAGTGGGTTAATTTTCGCGATTAAAACTAAGAGGAAATAAATTGCTTTTACCGCGGAGCGGTACTACATAGCTAGCCGGTGGTGCAACCACCGGTAAATATCATATAATCATGCACTACGGAGTAGTGCCACAAAAAATATGGAATTGTTAAAAATTGCGTAAATTGTTTATGCTGCATACATGAATAAAAAAATTTATGCTTTGCATGGCTTCCTTGGGACATCTACTGATTGGGATAAATTCAATTTCTATGCTCCACTTACTGCCCCTAATCTTTTTCATTCGAAAAAAACATTAAACATTTTAGAATTTGCTTCCGATTTTAATCAAAACAAAGTCCTAGAAGGACAAGAAAATATACTTCTTGGCTATTCCATGGGAGGGCGTCTCGCACTCCATTCCTTGATTGACTCACCAAATAAGTGGAAAGCGGCAATCATCATTTCGGCACATCCCGGTTTAATTACAGAATACGAAAAACAAGAGCGTTTCAAAAGCGATAAAAACTGGCTGCAAAAATTTCAAACAGAAGATTTTGATGCCGTAATGAGTGAATGGAACGATCAACCAATTTTTAATAAAGACAATCCCTTAAACTTGTCTAAAGGGGACTATACAGACCAAATGTTAGAACAATGCCTCGATGACTGGTCTTTGGGTCTACAAGATGATTTAAGAGAAGCAATTACCAAACTACCGATGCCGATTCTGTGGATTGTAGGCGAAAAAGATTTCAAATTTACCGATCTTGCCTTAAACTTAACATTTTCAAACCCTAAATCGCGAGTTTGGATAGCGAAAAATTGCTCTCATCGGGTAGCATGGGAATCCGTAGAATTTGAAAAACAAGTTAACTTATTTTTAGAGGGTTTATGACAATCACGCACATGGCCAATTGGCAGTCTGTTAAAACATTTCAAGATATTAAATATGAAAAAACAGACGATGGTATTGCTAAAATAACAATTAATCGTCCTGAAGTGAGAAATGCATTTCGTCCCGAAACAGTCATGGAAATGCAAGTGGCATTTGAAATGGCACGCAACGATGCAACGGTTGGCGTGATTATCCTGACAGGCCAAGGTAATGAAGCTTTTTGCTCCGGAGGAGACCAAAAAATCCGTGGGGGAGAAGGGTACGTTGGCTCTGATGGCGTTCCAAGACTAAACGTATTAGACTTGCAAAAGCAGATTCGTCATATGCCAAAACCTGTCATTGCCATGGTTGCGGGCTACGCAATTGGTGGAGGACACGTTTTACATATTGTTTGTGATTTGACCATTGCAGCAGAAAATGCAAAATTTGGACAGGTTGGACCAAAAGTAGGTTCTTTTGATGCAGGTCTTGGAAGCAGCTACTTAAGTCGTATAGTCGGACAAAAAAAAGCACGCGAAATTTGGTACCTCTGCCGACAATACGATGCAGAAGAAGCTTTACAAATGGGGCTTGTCAATACGGTGGTGCCTCTTGAAAATTTAGAAGAAGAAACCATTAAATGGGCGCGTGAAATGATGCAACATTCACCATTGGCCCTTCGTTGCTTAAAATCTGCTTTAAACGCTGACTGTGATGGACAAATTGGCCTTCAAGAACTTGCAGGCAATGCTACTCTGCTTTATTACATGACAGAAGAAGCTGCTGAAGGGAAAAACGCTTTTCTTGAAAAGCGCAAACCTGACTTTAGCCAATTTCCAAGATTGCCTTAAAAAACTAGGAGAACCATGATGGAAACAGTCAAAACAAGCTCGGTTGATTACGCTAAAGCTTGGATTTTAACAACGCGACCAAAAACATTGATTCTTTCAATTATTCCTTTTTTGGTGGGCTCACTTATTGCCGAGGCAACAACCGGCCAGTTAGACATTGCCATCATGGTTTTTGCAGCAACAAGCGCCTTATTTATACAAATCGGAACAAACTTTATTAATGATGTTTACGATTTTAAAAATAAGGCCGATAAAACGACAAGACTTGGACCAAAAAGAGGCATTCAAAGTGGAATCTTAAACTCTACCCAAGTTTATTTAGCTGCCCTTTTTTGTTTTGCCATCGCACTTTTACTTGGTGTCCCTTTAGTTATTAAAGGAGGAGCCGTTATTTGCGCTGTTTTACTGCTTTCTGTTATTTGTGGCTATATTTACACCGGAGGGCCAAAACCTTTGGCCTACAATGGTCTTGGCGAACTCTTTGTCATTCTGTTTTTTGGCTTAATCAGCACCCTCTCTGCTTTTTATCTTCAAACAGGTTTTGTAACCTTAGAAATTGTAGTAACAGGATTGCAATTAGGGTGTTTAGCTTCATTACCGATTGGTATTAATAACTTACGCGATATTGAAGATGATGCCGTGGTCAATAAAAAAACTTTAGCTGTGCGTTTTGGGAAAACCTTTGCAAGGGCTGAAATTACTTTATTAGCCATTCTTCCCTTTGCCTTGAACGTATATGCTACAAATTTTTGGACCTTCAACTACTTAACGCTTTTTATTTTTGCACTATTATTGATCTTCAATATTTGGCGGACAGAACCCTCATCGCTTTACAACACATTTTTAGCCCGCTCAATAATTATATATATTGTTTTTAGCTTGTTCCTTATTGATGGGTTTATTAATTAGAGGCGTTGCTAGTTTGCTAATTTGGAGTGCGGTAACCTGTTACCGCTTTGTCTTCAGCCCGACCTGGCGGGCTGCACTAGCTAGAGATTTTTAAAAAATCTCTAGCTAGTGGCAAATCGTCAAGCCGATTTGAGCAACAAAGCGGTAACAAGTTACCGCACTCCAAATTAGCAAATTTAATTTCGCTATGAAAGAAAAACCTTTATATATTGACGCTTGAGGGGAATATGGATTTTTATTCTGATAAATCAGAGCTTCTGCTCAATCCAAAGCTTGAAATGGATACTTCGTCGATTGAAAATGAACTAGTTACAGATCATTTTAAAGCTCATTTTTTTATTGCAAGTTCAGGTACCACGAAAAAAGATGGCGATGACTTAAAACTCGTGGCCCTTTCCAAAAGTGCAATTTTAGAGTCTGCCAAGGCTGTTAATAGACATCTAAATGCAACCCCTAAAGATATTTGGCTAAATTGCTTGCCTCATTTTCATGTGGGAGGACTTGGCATTTTAGCACGCGCTCAACTTACTAATTCTAAAATTTATTCACTTGAAAAATGGGATCCTCAAATCTTCCATGAACTTATTTCTATCTATGAGATTACTCTTACATCGCTGGTTCCCGCTCAGGTTTTCGATTTAGTTTTTCATCAATTACATGCACCTAAAAGTCTTCGAGGGCTAGTTGTCGGTGGGGGGGCAATCAATCAACAATTGTACGAAAAAGCTCTTCACCTTGGCTGGCCACTCCTCATAAGTTATGGCCTTACTGAGTGCTGCTCCCAAGTAGCAACATCGTTCCATAAATCAAACAGCCTCAATATACTACAACACGTTGAAGCTAGAATCAGCCCAGATGGGTACCTGATGTTAAAATCAAAATCCTTACTGACAGCCTACATTTTTGTTAGCCCAACTAAAAATAAAATCATTGATCCAAAAGTCAATGATTGGTTCATTACTGAAGATCTTGCAACAATTGAAAATAATAACCTCAACATACTTGGTAGAACGTCTGATTTTATTAAAATTGGAGGGGAGGGGGTTCACTTTTCACAATTGGAAAAACATTTGGAAGAAATCAAATTAAACAAGCGCCTTAACCATGATGCCGCATTAATAGCTGTAGAAGATGATCGCCTTGGATTCATCATCCATCTTGCAACAACTCAATATGAATGTACAAGTCTTGTAGAAGAATATAATGCATCTGTAATGCCTTATGAACGCATCAGGAAAGTCCATGTTGTCGACAGTATTCCAAGGACAGCTCTAAATAAGCTTTGTAAAGCGGCCCTCCTCAGGAAACTATACCCGTAAAGCTGTTCCGAAGTGTTTTTTTAACGCAAAGCTTGAGGAGACTAGGGAGTTGTTTTTAAATAGTTATTTTTAAACACTAAGCCACAAAATCGTAAAAAATTCAGTAGATTAAGATTTTTAAACGCAAAGGCGCAAAGTCGCAAAGAGAAACGTTAAGCTTCAAGACCTTTATTTTAATTCTTCGCGCCTTTGCGCCTTTGCGTTAAAAAATTATAACATTATGAAACATCAAAGATCCAACATTTCTCTCTATTCTAAATACGAACGTTTCTGACGCAATACCTCGGAGGCGACGATTGCGAAGGCATTAGCCACATTTAAGGAGTTCTTATGCCCTCTTAAAGGAATTTCCACGATGTAGTCAGCAATCCTCAATGACTCATCACTACAACCATATTCTTCATTACCAAGAACTAGTGTAAATTTTTCAGGAAAAATAAAGTCGTAAAGACTAACTGCATTTTCACTTGTTTCTAAAAGAATGATGGGTCGAGTAAGGTCTTTGAGCGGAACATTTTTAAAGCTTTGTACATGATGATGCGCATCCATGGCAGCATCTATTACTTTTTTATTGTCTTTGAAAGGTGTGTCTTCAGAAAAATAGAGTCTGCCTAAGGAAAATGCTTCTGTCGTTCGGATGATACTACCAACATTATGTCCTGAACGAATTTGATCAAGGTAGATGTCTATTTCAAAATCCGCAGATTTTGTCGTTTGGTCGCCTTTTCTAATGGAGGGGAGTAGATTATGCTCTTTGAAACAGACATCGCTTAAAATAAGATGCCTATGGTAAGCATCAGCAATATCTTTTTTGTTATTGGGGTGAAATGGGGGGAGGTTTAGCCAGACAAGCAATTCGTTATAATGTTCAAGATACTCCTTAAAATTGCCTTCGTAGGCAATTTTAAGGAGTTCAGCACATTTTTTATGTTGCTGTTTTAAAGCAAAATTTAAAAATCTTCTTTTGGTAAACATTACCCTTTTTTAGACTCTAGGTATTCTTCATAAGGACCATCAAAAATATGGATGCCATCTTTTTCAAAAGCAATGATTTTTGTTGCAACAGTACCGATCAAGTCCCTGTCATGGCTGACGAAAATGGCTGTTCCTTTATATTCATCAAGTCCCCATGCAAGGGCTGAAACAGCTTCCAAATCAAGGTGATTATTTGGCTCATCCATAAACAGTGTGTTATGTGTTGAGAGCATTATCCCTGCAATAATCAATCTTCCTGTTTCACCACCGGATAAAGCAGATACCTTTTTAAAGGCCTCATCGCCACCAAATAGCATTTTCCCAAGCACACCACGAATTTCCTGATCATAAATGCCGGTTTTTCTGGTTTTAAGCCAATCAAATGCTTGATCATCCGTTTTATTGTCGACAAGCTCATGATGGTTTTGTGGGAAATAGCTGATTTGAAGGTTATGACCAAGCTCAACGTGACCGCTGTCCGGTTCCATAATACCCGCTAACATTTTGATCAGAGTTGTTTTTCCACAACCGTTAGGCCCAATGATACCAATTTTATCTCCGCGCTCAATTTCAAGTGAAAAACCTTTGATAACTTTTAAATCACCGTAAGCTTTACTGATATTTTCTGCTTTGACAATAATTTTACCGGGTTGTTTATCTGAAGGAATGAATCGAATGTACGGGCGTTGGATGTTCGATTCTTTTAATTTTTCAGGCTGTAAACGTTCGATTTCACGAACGCGAGATTGCACTTGAGATGCACGAGTTCCGGCTCCAAATTTCGACACAAAATCTTGAAGCTGAGCAATTTTTTTCTCTTTACTCTTAATTTCAAGCTCTGCGCCTTCACGAGTGTTTGTTTTTGAAAGCACCATTTGATCGTAATTGCCAGGATACATGGTGATTGTACCATAATCGATATCGGCGATGTGCGTTGTGATCGAATTTAAGAAGTGGCGATCATGGCTGATTACGATTAGCGTGCCTTTATAATCATGGAGAAGTTTTTCAAGCCAGCCGATAGAATCTAAGTCAAGGTGATTTGTAGGCTCATCCAGTAGAAGCGCTTGAGGCCCACCAAATAATGCTTGGCAAAGTAGAACGCGGAATTGTAGATCTGTTGGAATGGAGCCCATTTTTTGTTCAAAGTAGTTTTTTGCAACTCCCATGCCAATCAACACGCTTTCAGCTTCAGATTCGGCAGAGTAACCATCTTCTTCTGCAATAATTCCTTCTAAATCACCAAGGCGCATACCTACATCATCTGTCATTTCAACTTCATAAAGAGTGTCTCTTTCTTGAAGCGCTTCCCATAGGCGTTTATTACCCATGATAACAACATCTAGTACTCTGAAATCGCGGTAATCTTCGATGTTTTGTCTTAAGATTCCAACGCGATCAGGAAGATTAACGCTGCCGTTAGTGGCATCTTCAAAACCCATGATGATTTTTAATAAAGTGGATTTTCCCGCACCGTTCGGGCCTGTTAGGCCATAACGATTGCCTTCGTTAAATGAAGCGGTAACATCAGCAAATAAGACGCGACTTCCGTAACTTTTTGAAACTTTGTTTAGTGTAATAGCCATATTCCAATTCCGATTTTAATTTGATAACTAAAGATATCATAGAAAACCGATATAGTAAAGCATATTCTAGTATAAGCTTTTTTTTGGAATGAGTTTTTTTACCGTTCTTTTTAACACCGAGAGCATAGAGGATCAATAGAGAAGAGGAAGTTAAGAATTACACTTTCTCTTATGTTCCTCTCTTGTTTTATCTCTGTGCTCTCGGTGTTAAAAAAGAACCGATGATTGCTGAACGTTATTTGCCGGTTTTGTCGAGGATGAATTGGCGTCTTTCAATAGGATCGCTAATCAGGTCGCAAAGTTTCATCCATTGGATAGCATCTTCGTCTAAATTAATTTTATTAGAGATGAAAATAAAAAGTGTTAATCTTTTTTTCTTATCAGGATGGGCATTAATAATATCAAATGCCAAAGTTGCATCGACATTTGCAATCTCAAGTAATTTTATCTTAAACATTGCCCCAATGAGTTTCGTGTTAGTAATAAAATTATTTAAAAATTTGCGTTTTTCCAGATCATCTGCAATTTTACTCACGCTTTTAATCCACTCGTCCATATCTTTATTCGGATAAAAATAATCTACTATACGGTAAAGCAGAAGATGCTGCTCACACTTTGTCGGTAAATTAAAAAGTAGATCTAAACATTTTTGAAAATTGGCTTCTTCAAGCTTTATCATCAGGGTATGGTAAAGATCATTATTTCCACAAAATAAAGCTGAATGTTGTTTTTCTTGTAAACCGGTAAATAAAAGATGAAGTACGTACCTTTGTTTAGAACTATCCTTAATCCCTGCTGCATAATGAAACCAACTATTTGCAGAAGCCCCTTTAAACAGTTTTTCAACAAGACGATTAAGAACCTTCAAGCTAACCTCTATTTTTAAGTTAGCTATTAAATCCAAAACTTTAGAAATATCTGATTTATCTATAATTTCAGCAGCATTTAAACAAAATGCGTCAATATAATCCATTGGATAAGAAAGAAGCTTAAAAGTTTTATAACCCAGTGTAAGAGACTGCTTGCAGGCAATTTCCAAATAGAGTTTATCTTTCTCGTGTGTAATTTCTAATGCTTTTCGTGGATCATCTTTTCTCCTAAGGGGCGAAATGTTAACTAATTGAAGTGCAGCTAGCGCAAAATCCAATTCATGATCATGAATTGCTTTTTTTGCAATATCTATAGCGATTGAATTTCGATTTATGTCATAAGCCGATAGTTTTGTTAATAAATCAAAGCCATTTTTTAAATCATCGTTTAATAAATGGCGATTTATTTGACTTTTGAGAAGGTTTGAAGTCGCAAGTTCCTGACTGGATGCACTAAATAAACTTTTGATTAGCGCACCGGCAGTTTCAAAATTATTACTCTTTAAATTATCTTCTATTTTATACTTTAAATAAAAATCTTTTGCGTTCCTATATGTAGCAATGGCCGAATGTTTAGTTAGTCCTAAAGCGTTAAGCGAAGATTTACCTATCAGAGTATGTAAGGTTGTCATTTGCGAATCATCGCGCTCGCTTAGCATTACTAATTTAGCAAAAAAATAAAAAAATGCCCTCGGAAAAGCCATTTCAGGCATATGAATACGTTTTGCTAAGTTCTGAGTTGTTATTGTTATGTTTTTCTTGTTAAAGTTTTTAAGTAAGTTTTGTTTAAATATGTTCCTAATAATTATAACTCTTTCAGAGCTAATTAAGAATGGTGCATGGATAAGTGTGTAGTTTGGGTTTTTAATGCAATCATTGATTTTAAATTTAAACCCATCTTTTTTTATGTGGTGAGTTGCTTTTGCAAATTGCCCGGTTACGATTAAGTAATGAATGAATTTTTCTTTGTAAAATTTTTCAATTTTTTCAGGATCATGTTGTGTATAAATGTCAGAAGGGGGATTTTTCCTTATTTTTTTTATGATTTGCTCATCTGTTTTAATAGATTTCATCACTCTTGTAAAAATCGACGCTAGATGCTGTTTTTTAAAATCCTGCTGTAATATTGTTTTACTAACATCGTTAAGTTGATGAAGAAAAAGAGAAATTTCAACAATCTTTTCTATCTTTGTTAAAGAGATATCAAAAAAAGTTGTACATGACTGAAAGCACGTTAAATCTACTATTTGAGGGCTTGTAATTTTATGAGTTTTAAGAAAAGCGATAAATGGCAAAATGTCTGCCTTTGCCAACAACTTAGAATTTTCAAGAAGCCCGGTGTGCCAAAGCATGGATGTTTGAGATAAATTCAAAACATCTCTTTCGTCTATCTCGGGACCATATTTTACAATGTCAGGCCATGTAACATAGCATTGCTCAAATGGGCTTAAGCTTGTTGTAATCATAATTTCCATCCAAGAAGTTTCATAATCCAACAACAAATAACATCATCTTTCGTAAAAAACAACC
>JBBSJT010000028.1:0-21426 GCA_038257035.1 Chlamydiia bacterium | reverse complement strand
ATAACTTTAATATTTGCACGTTTTCAGTTTCAAATAGCACAACTGTATCCACTTGAATAATGAATTTTTGTTTGTAGAATACGCTATTGACAGGGAATTTTCAACCTCATTTGAGGGTGATGGAAAAAGTATATTCAGTTGCATTATTAAAGTTTCCAGAAAAGCTAGGAAATGTCAGTTTCTTAATCGTTTCCTCAATGTATTTGCGGTTTTTTTGACTCTCAAAGCTTGTCACGATAAGGTTAATAAACTTGCCCGTACTTCCAATTGTAAGCTTGATTTTCACTTCACCATTTTCCGGCAATTTAAGTAAGTTCTTAAGACGGCTTGCAAGCTCGTTTCGGTAGCTCACTTCACGCACATTATAAGAGTCTTTACCGTCTTCTGCATCAATGCTTAAACTTCCTAACGGCAAAGGTTTAATTTTAGCAATTGTGGTATTTTCTTTTTTTAAAGATGATGTTGAAGCCTGCTTTACTTTTTCAAGATTTTTTGATACCGAAGCTAATAACTCTTTCTTTTTGGCTTGCATTTCAGCAATTTTTGGATCCACCTTTTTAGGCTCCACTTTTTTAATCGGCTCTACTTTTTTTATAGGGTCTACTTTTTTAAGCTCCGGTTTTTTTACCGGTTCTACTTTTCTTACCGGTTCAACTTTTTTAATCGGCTCTACCTTTTTTACAGGCAGAGGTTTTTTAATGGGTTCATTTATTGGTTCAATTTTTTTGACCGGTTCTACTTTTTTTACAGGTTCCGGTTTTTTAATGGGTTCCGTTATTGGCTCAATTTCAATTTTTGGCTCTATTTTCGGTTCAGTTATTGGCGCAATTTTTGGTTCAGTTATTTCAGGCTCTAGGATTTTTTCAATTTCCGGCTGTTTTTCAACTTCATGTGCAGCAACGATCAATTCTTCTTTGGGTTCAAAAAGGTTCTCAATTACAGCTGCAATTTCTATTTCTTTTGGTTGCAAGGTGATTGTTTTGACGAGCACTTTATTCTGATATTTTTTTGGAAAATGCTTTTCAACAGTTTGAAAAGTCATCATAATTAGTAAAATGCCATGTAACAATATGACTGCAGCAGTAATTAATGGTAATGACTTATTTTTTGATTTTTCAAAGCAGGATGTTACTATCATTTCTTAAAAACTTTTAAGATGGTTTAAGGATCACATCAAGCTCTTTAAAACCTGCCTCTTCAGCTGCATTCTTAACGGATTGGTAAGTTCCAAAATGGGCTTGTTTATCGTGAAAAAGTTGGGCTCTTGCATTTGGCTGTTTTTGCCTTGCCTGTTTTAAAGCTAAAACAAGCTCTTCTATTTTAATCAATTTCCCTGCAAACCAGACGCTATTATTGCGATGCACATGAATTGCAATTTCACTACTTTGCTGCACTGAGGTGGAAAGGTCTGTAAAATCATTTTTCCCTTCCGCTAGCTGAACTCTGTCAAGTTCAAGAAGAGGCGTAATAACAATAAACATAATTAAAATCACAAACACGACATCAATTAATGGGGTCAAGTTAACTTGAGGTTCTTCTGTCACTCTTTTATATAGTCGTCTAGCCATAAATAACATCAACTTGTCTGTAATTGAGTTCGATTGTAGATAAAATTTCTGTGGAAAAACCTTCCATCTCCATTTCGATATCGACAATCATATTTTTAAAATAGTTATAGGCAATCAGCGCCGGTATGGCATCGATAAGTCCAATGACAGTTGTAGCAAGAGCAAGCGACAATCCACTAAGCATCATCTGATTTGTACTTCCCGCCGCCATTGTCTGAAGTTCTGAAAAAGTTATGAGTATCCCCCAAACAGTGCCAAGTAATCCTAAAAAAGGAGCCAAACTCACAATAGTGGATAAAATAAAAAGATGCTTTTCCAGCCCGTTGACTTCTGACGAAATCTTATTTTGAATTTGAGATTCAATAAAATTGATGTCACCCCTAGATAAATAAACAGCATTTTCAGGACTTTTATTTTCTTTACAAAGTTTATTTTTGTTTAAAATGTCTATGGTTTGTTTTTTAAACAATTGATAAAGGCGGAAAAATGGATTCGTTTTTTTTTCTTTTTCTGTTATCGCATATTCAAAATTTAGTAAATTATTTTTTTGAGACTGAAATTGCCTATAAAATTTAATGGCATTTTTTTTAGCCATGTAAAGCGAGAGAAATTTGTATGTAATTAGAACCCAAGTAACAATAGATAAAGTAATCAATCCTATAAATATTAATTTACCTAAAACATCAGAATGAGTATAAGCATTAAAAAAAGGATTACTAGATAAAATAAAGAAATGATTTACAAACATTATAAAAACCTGTATACTGTCAACTTTGGTACATACTTAAATTTGGCTAGAAATCTTCTTTGCAAGATTCCTTATTGAACCATAACTAGTATGTCTATATAGATACTCTAAAAAAGGAGACTTGTCAAGCAATGATGAACTTATTAAACCGTATTCTCATACTCTTACTTGCCCTAAACTTATATACGTCAACAGCAATCATTGCAGATGATCAAACAAAACAATCTACATTAGCAGAAGAGTCCGTCTCTGACGATGCACCCCCAATTTATATTGAAATTGTCAAAGACCATGAAACAATTCAAGAAGGGACACCCTTTTCACTCATTCTTCACTTTAAAATTGATGAAAATTGGCATACTTACTGGAAAAACCCGGGCGATCTAGGCATGCCGATCCATATTGATTGGACACTTCCGGAAGGCTTTGCTGTTAAAGAGATTCATTGGCCCACCCCTCACCGACTTGCAACTGATACAACCGTTGGTATCGGTTATATGGATGAATTAAAGCTTATCGTCGATCTAACAGCCCCTAAAAAACTAAAAGAAAATGAGTCTTTGGAAATTGGCGCTTCGGTTAGTTGGCTTGCTTGTTCAGATAGTATGTGTTTACCAGGAACATCTAATGTTTCAACTAAACTCATTGCTCAAAATGAAAAATCTAACACAACTTCCAGCACTTTTGAAAAAGCGAGACAAAATCTACCAAAACTCAACTGGGATTTAAATGCCAGACATGAAAATGATGATTTGATTCATCTTAAAATTAAACTGCCGACAAATCATACAGTCCCTTTTGTAAAAGCTTATTTTTTTCCGGAAGAAACAGATTTTATCGACCATAAGGCCGTTACTAATTTCAATATTAAGCCGGAAGATTTGAACACTGATTTTCATTATCAAGTCACGTTAAAGCGACAAGGTTCTCAAAAATTTGATCAGTTAAAGGGTGTTTTAGTTTTTGTAAACGAAGATGAGACCGTTAAAGAATCAATAGCTGTAAATATTTCTTTAAAGAAAAGCGACAATGAAATTGCTCTTTTATCAAAATCTGAAATTGAAAAACAAGCTTTGAAACTCCTGCCAAATGAAGCAACCCAAACCTCACCAAAAGAGCCACCTCTTTCAGAATTTGAAGGTCACTTTGAGATGGCCCTTCTTTTTGCCTTTATTGGTGGAATGATCTTAAACCTCATGCCTTGTGTATTGCCGGTTCTTTCATTAAAAATCTTTAGCTTTGTTAAAATGTCGGGTGAGAACCGCAAACTCTGCTTTCAACATGGCCTTAGTTTTTCTTTAGGTGTTTTAATCTCTTTTTGGGCTTTGGCCGGCGTTTTATTAATCCTACAAGCTTACGGTCAATCTGTTGGTTGGGGCTTTCAACTACAAGAGCCTATTTTTGTGGCGATGCTTGCCTCCATCATCTTTATTCTTGGCCTTAATTTATTCGGCGTCATGGAACTTGGCACAAGTGTTACATCAGCCGCAGGAAGCATCAATCATAAAGCAAAAGGGCTGACAAGCTCTTTTCTTAGTGGAGTATTAGCAACAGCATTGGCAACTCCTTGCACAGGCCCATTTTTAGGATCGGCTGTAGGCTATGCGGTAACACTTCCTTCAGTATCTGCATTGCTTATTTTTACTATGCTAGGAGCTGGTATGGCTTTTCCTTATCTTCTGCTTTCAGCCTACCCCTCACTTCTTCGCTTTATACCGAAGCCAGGCAATTGGATGATTACATTCAAAGAGATCATGGGCTTTTTAATGATGGCCACAACAATTTGGCTGCTATTTGTGTTTACTGCTCAAACAGACAGCCTAAGCCTTATCATGCTCCTTGGCTCTTTCTTCCTTTTCTCATTAAGTTGCTGGATTTATGGCAAATGGGTAACGCCAATGAAGAAAAAAAGGACTCGCAGCATTGGCCTTATTATAAGTCTTGTCTTTTTAGCTTTCGGAATTTTTGTTATCTTTGAATCTGTAAATAGTGCACCCTTAGATCAATCAAAAACAGAAGAAATAGCTTCCATTTCTGGCTGGGAGCCATTTTCCCCAAAAAGAATTGCTGAATTGCAAGCCCAAGGCATTCCTGTTTTTGTCGACTTTACAGCTAAATGGTGTTTGATTTGCCAAACGAATCATATGAGCCTAACAACTGCTGCAACGGAAGAAAAATTCAAATCTGCAGGTGTTGTCAGGATGAAAGCTGATTGGACAAAAAAAGATCCGATTATTACAAAAGAGCTTGCCAAATTTGGTCGCAATAGCGTTCCGCTTTATGTGCTTTATGGAAAAGACAAAGACGAAACAGCCAAAATACTTCCGCAAGTGCTAACCTCGGACGTTGTGATTAATTACTTAAACGAGCTATAGTATAAGATCGCTTTGTAGCGTTGGTTTTAACCTGCGCATGTTCAACGGGTTTTAACCCGTTGGTTTTGTATTAATTTAACATGCAGGTTAAAACCTGCAAAAACATGCGCAGGTTAAAACCTACGCTACAAAGCTACATCAAAAAAACGTATATTTATGCACGAACTTATTGACTCACACGCACATCTTACTTGTGATGAAACAAACTTTGTAAATATTCACGAGATATTGGCAAGGGCTAAACTTAGCAATGTCACAAAAATTGTAAATATTTGCACCGATCTTGAATCGCTTGCAAGAGCCTTGGAATTAAAAAAACAATATCCATGGATTTATAATAGTGCCGCAATAACTCCTCATGACGTAGAAAAAATCGGAGAAAGCTCTTTTCCTTTAATTGTGGATGCTGCAAAAAATAAATTACTTGTAGCCATCGGGGAAACAGGCCTTGATTATCACTATACCCATTCTAAAGTGGATATCCAAAAAGATTTCTTAAGGCGTTATTTGCATGTGGCACTGGAATGTAAACTTCCCGTAATTATTCATTGCAGAGATGCCTTTCGGGATTTTTTTGAAATTCTTGACAAGGAATATGTTACTAATAACAAACATGCCAAAGGGGTTTTACATTGCTTTACAGGCACAATGGATGAGGCTGAAAATGTTCTTAATCGCGGATTTTATCTTTCTTTAAGCGGTATTGTCACCTTTAAAAAAAGTTTTGAACTTCAAGAAATAGCAAAAATGGTGCCTTTAAACCAACTTCTTATTGAAACAGATGCCCCTTACCTAGCTCCTCAAAGCAAACGAGGCAAAATAAATGAGCCTGCATATATCGTTGAAACAGCTACATTTATTGCAAAAATCAAAAACATTCCTTTAGAAGAGCTTTTAGAGTCTACATCAAAAAATGCATCAGACCTTTTTTCTTTGCACAATCTTTAAGAAAAACTTGTATTAAATAAATAAAAGATGGTTAATATCACTCTTTTAATTAGGTAAATACAAAGTGCAAAAAAAATGAATTTTCAACAACTTTTAGACTCAAACGATTTTCTATATTATCCAAAATTATCATCCGATATTTTCAAGGCCATGGAAAGCTTTGATGGGGTCGTTGTTCTTGACCCCCTTTATGATGAGGCGACAAGTAACCTTGCAAAAATCGGTATTCTTTTTAAAGCTTGTATTCATACTCTTTGTTTAAACCTCTCTCCTTATTATAGTGCACGTTTTGAGCAAGTTAAAGCTAATATTTTAAAAAGAGACATCATCCATTTTAATTACTTTGAAAAGAATAATGCCTTTTTAAATGTCCCTGAAATTTCTAATCTTGTATTTACATTGATGAACGATCCACAAACAGAGTGGACGATTCCAAAACAACCTCTTCCAAACGAAAAAACACTCTATAATCGTATTGCATTCGCTTTCGCTTCCTTGAGACACACCATTAACCTAAAACTTTTCCCCTCCTTTTCCAAAAAATTCTATGATACGACAAAGAACATTACAGATATCATCCAAAGAAAAAAGGAAAATAAAATAATAAAGGCCCAGGAAAAAGAAGAGAAGGCCATCAAAGATCTAGAAAACTATAACAAGGCTAAAGCCTCTTTAATTTCCAAATTAAAAAATACAAATAAAATAGTAATGGATGGTCAAAAAAAAATTGAAGAAACAAGGATGCAGCTTAACCTATTAGAAGATCCTAGCAACAACAATTTTCCCTCGCAAATCGAAATCAATAAAAAGACTCTTGAAATTGAAAAAATAGAAAAAATAATTTCATTAGATAAAGAGATAGAAAAGATTAATATTTTAAATGAGACTTATGAGAAAACAATTAAGGGGATAAAAGATAAGATCAGCAAAATCACAAATGAGTTTACCTACACAACTCGTATTCATTTGGGGATCGCCATTGATCAGACAACTATTGACGAATTGAAAGTTTATAACGAAACGCTTATCGAGCATGAAGAAGAACTCGGAATTAGTAAAAAAAACAGTGATTGCAAATTACAAGAACTCTTCAATTTAAAAAAAGATGAAGTTCACTTAAATAAGATAGACTCACAAAAAAAATTAAACAAATTAAAAAACGAAATTGAAGAAATAAAAAAGCAACTTGATTCTGATTTGAAGGAAAAAAGAAATAAAATATTCAAACTAAATGCCAAACTAAAAACTAAAAAATCAAAAGTAAAAAACAATGAAGAATTATTAAAACGATACATTGAAAATGAAAAAGAACTTTATGATAAATTAATCGCTGAAACACCCGATATTTTTTCCCCTGAAATAGAAGCAGTTCAAAGTGCCGAAAAAGCAGACACACTTGGGATAAAAATTTTAGCCAATGAAGACCAAACAATTGAAAATAAGGAACCAATAGAAAAAGAACCAATAGAAAAAGAACCAATAGAAAAAGAACCAATAGAAAAAGAGCTAATAAAGAATGTACCAATAAAAACTGAAGATCGTGTCTATCACAGTACAAACCCCTTTGCACAAGATATTCCTCTTATTGAGACAAAAGCTGAACCGATCCTCACTAAAAAAATTGAACTTTTAAACATTTTCGACTCCTACAACAAGCCTGTTTCAAAAATAGTAGAGAGTTTTTTATCAAGATTTCCTGAAGATGATATTTTGTCGGTCAAAAAGGTAAATGATGAATTTAAAATTTACATTAAAAAACCGATGAAACTTTGGGTTCCGAAAATTGATCTCGATGATCCAATCGGTGGATCCATTCTAATATTTGAAAATGAGTTCCACGTAAAACCTTTTTCTAAAGGCTTTCATTTCACAAAAGGATTCTTAGTTTATTCTCAAGTTACAAAATTGGGAATTTCCAAGCTTATGACAGCTAACATTTATAATATTTTGGAAAATCAACCGAACAATTTTACAATCGAGGCCGGCATGGATATTTTTCTGGTCGGAAGACAAGCTGAACAGCGCGCGATCAAATTTGATCAAACCATCGAAAGATGGGGATCATCTAATATTAGTGAAGTTGTAGAAGGTGATCATGTCGAATTCCTTAACAAAAAACTCTAATCTGGACTTTATTTTACAGTTAGAGATAGAAGAAAATTATCTTAAAACACTATACACTTCGCATTTTGATTTTTACCAGTGAGGCAGTGAGAAGCGGCATGAGGCAGTGAGGGGCTATGAATTCCTAACCCCTCACTGCCTCTGCCGCTTCTCACTGCCTCACTGGTAAAAAATCTTAACGAGATAATTTTAATGTTTTTGGAAGTGTGTGGTTCAATTGTAGGCTATCAAAAAAATTTGGATTCTTCCTCAAGATTTGGTTGTTGTTGACAAGGCAAGCGCTGTTTCGATATGTTGGAGTTTTTATTAGAGGGAATACATGAAATTTATTTTCGCAAGTTTTATCTTTACTCAAATTTTATTCACACCCCTTTTATCTAATTTAGCTAAAGATCAAGCTCTAAATAAAATCTCAGAGGTAGTTCACCCTAATATGGCAAAAATTTGGGAAGCTTTTTTCGCCAATTTTGACCAAGATAAAATTACTGAGTGGAACTTTTCTGAAGAGACTGGCCTCTTTTCTATTTATCTAAAAAATCCTCTTCAATTTTATGTTCCTGCTTCAAAATCTCCATCAAAGGAGCCAAGGCCCGGATCTATTTTAGTCTTTGGCCCTGAAAATAAAGTTGAGGGAAGACTTAATCGTTTTAAAAGAGATATTGAATTTTTTAAGGGATTTCAAATCCATTGTAAATACAAAATCGGCTTCATATCCATCCCTGTCACTGTAGATGTTTATCATTTAACATATCAAAATGATGAGATGATCGTTTTAGAAGCAGGACGTGCCGGCCTTTCAGAAAGAAGGGGCAAATCTTTGGAAAAATATCTTACAAGTTGGTTTAACCCAAACCATGTTGTTATAGGTGACTTTGATACTTATTTAAATCGACCTTAGAAGTGGTTTGAATACCATTTAGAATTTGGCAGGTAGAACTTGACAGTTTAAAGGTTTTTAGTTATTATTGTATTTTAAAACCTCTTAAATGAAAATTATTTATGCATAAATTTTGTAAATTATTATTGATGTCAATTATCATTACTTCATCACTATTTTCAATCGAAAAAAATGAAGTTTCTATGGAAGTACAATCTGTTGAAAATCTCATTTTACTTGGGAAGCAAAACATTAGACTTCAAGAAGAAATACGCCTGCAACTCATCCACTACCAAAACATTAATAAAGCCTTTGTAAAAAATCCGGATAACAATGATTTGCTTTTTCAAACGATCAAATACGCTGATCTCTTACTTGAAAATATAAAAAGCGCCCATTTGACCCAAAATTTTTCAGCAGAATTTATAAAGGAACTTAATCTTTTTGCAAAACTTGCCAAAAAACAAGGTATTCCAAAACCATGACCGTAACACCTCACCAAATCACTTACATCGATCGGACAACAGGAAAAAAATGCATTGAAAAAGTTTACGGATCATCAGCCCTGCAACTACTTTATGGGGATGATCTCATCACAAAAATCCTTGGAGTTCCCCTTTTACATACTATTGTAAAAAATCCGATTTTTTCTAGAGTGTATGGTTTTTTTCAAAAAACAAATGGCAGCAGAAAAAAAATTAGGCCTTTTATCAAAAATTTTGAGGTGGATCCTAGCGAATTTCTTGAAGATGTGGATAAGTATCTTTCCTTTAATGATTTTTTTATTAGAAAACTAAAACCGGAATCACGTCCGATAGACAAACAAGATAACGTTGCAATTATTCCTGCAGATGGGCGTTATTTATTTTTTCAAAATATCGATGCCGCATTGGGTTTTGTTGTAAAAGATCAAAAGTTCAACTTGGAAACTCTTTTAGACGATCCAATTCTAAAAGAGAAATATTCCGGCGGATCCATGATTATGGCTCGTCTTTGCCCAACAGATTACCATCGCTTTCACTTCCCGGCAGATTGCAATCCTTCTAAAGTAAAAATGATCAATGGTTGGCTCTACTCTGTAAACCCGATTGCCTTAAAAAAAGATATTCATATTTTTACAGAAAATAAAAGAGCCATCACCGAACTTGAAACCACTCAATTTGGAAAAATATTGTATTTGGAAATCGGCGCAACAAGTGTGGGCTCCATTAATCAAACCTATACGCCCAATCAACCTTATAAAAAAGGTGATGAAAAAGGATACTTTTCGTTTGGTGCATCATCATTGATCTTATTATTTGAACCTGGCCGATTGATTATTGATGAGGATCTTCTATTGGCGACAAACCAAGGTTTTGAAATTAAATGCCTCATGGGCCAAAGCATGGGTAAAGCAATTAAAAAAAGCTAATAAAGGGGACTTTAAAGGACTAAAAGAACAAATTAACTTTGTGGACTATATCAATTAAGTTATTTCATGAAAAAGCAATTTTACCTTCAAGATATATTCAAGAGGCTGAAAATGCCCTTTTAGTTCTTTAAAACCCCTTCTTCTTGTCCCTTTTTGTCCTTTTTAAAAAAAGAGTGTTTATGGAACCTAATATAAAAGAGCCCCTTAGTTTAAAATGCATTAACTTGATTAAGGACGTATGCCTTCCCAATGCCTTCCCCGCATCAACTACAGTACTGATCGCCCTTTCCATTTTTTCTTTTATTGTTCCAAATCCAGCATCAGGTATTATTTTTAAAGCAACAATTGTCGTCACTTCCATCTACGGCGCATCGCTTATTCTTTATTTTGTCACACCTTACCTGCCTGAAAAAGTGCAAAATTACGTTGGGTATATTAAGCCATTCTTTAAAGAATTCGCTATCATGGGTCTTCTTGCAACCATTTATTTCAAGGATCTTTCTAAAAATAATAGTAAAAAAATTCCACTTGAAAATGACCCTTTAATTATCGTCATTTGTGGTTATCTTCATAACAGCTCTGGGGCTTTAGAGCTTCAATATGAAATTGAAAAAAAGACGGCAATTCCTGTTCGTTGCATCAATCCTGAATCCCTTTTAACATCGATCGATAATCATTCTAAAAATCTTGAGAATGAAATTGAAAAAGCTGAACAAGAAATTGGAGAAAGAGACATTGTCCTGATCGGCCATTCCATGGGAGGCATTATTTCTTTAGTCTATGCTTTTAAGGAGGGTAAATCCAAAGTCAAGGATCTGATTACTCTTTCATCCCCTTCAAAAGGCACAAAAATTGCCCATATAGGCTTTGGAGAATGCGCAAAAGAAATGTGTACAGATTCTGATCTTATCAAAGAAATTAATGAAAACTCCAAAACAGATCATGGTATACGTCTCTTGCAAATAGGCCTAAAAAATGATCTTATCGTCCCTTTAGAATCAGCATTTTTAGAGGGTGTTAGCCAAGAAAACACGCGTATTATTAATGGCATGGGCCATACAGAAATACTATTTGACAAGCAAGCTATTGACATCGTCATCGACCATATTCTTGCAAACTACCCCACTGATTCTTCCAAAATATAACCATCAATGAAGAATAAATTTGCTAAGAAACAAATGCAAAGTTTATAATGTGTTATTAAACTCTCAAAAAAAGAATGGCTATCATGTTTGGATTTCTTAAAAAAATATTTGGCACAGCTCAAGACAGACTTCTTAAAAAATATTATAAAATCGTTGACAAGGTTAATGCGTTTGACGAAAAATTTAAACCCTTAAGCGATGATGAGTTAAGGAACAAAACCTCTGAATTTAGAAATCGTTTTGAAAAAGGCGAAACCTTGGATGATCTTCTACCTGAAGCTTATGCTGTTGTAAAAAATGCATGCCGAAGATTGAGCGGAACAGAAATTCACGTTTCAGGATATGATCAAAAATGGGACATGGTTCCCTATGATGTTCAGATCGTTGGAGCCATTGCCATGCACTATGGTGCCATTGCAGAGATGATGACAGGCGAAGGCAAAACACTTACTGCCGCAATGCCTCTTTACTTGAACGCCCTTTCAAAAAACTCAGTCCATCTTGTCACTGTAAATGATTACCTTGCGGAACGTGACTGTCAATGGGTTGGAACAATTTTTCGCTGGTTAGGCCTTACTACAGCTGCATTGACAAATGAAATTCCAACAGAAAACCGTAAAAAAATATATGAGTCAGATATTGTCTATGGCACAGCTTCGGAGTTTGGTTTTGATTACCTAAGAGATAACTCCATGGCATTTCGAAAAGAAGACCAAGTACAACGCGGTTACAATTTCGCAATTATCGATGAAGTGGATTCTATCCTGATTGATGAAGCAAGAACACCTTTAATTATATCAGGTCCGGTTCCTGTAAGCCGTCAAATGTATGATGAATTAAAACCTCAAGTTTCTGATCTTGTTCTTGTACAACGCGATTTTTGCAATCGTTTGGCAATGGATGCAAAAAAAGAACTTGATAAAATTCAACTTGCCGAAGGGCAAAAAATGGATAAAAAACAGTTGGAAATTCAACAGGAAGCTCTTCAAAAACTTTGGCTTGTCAGCAAAGGGACACCCCGAAATAAAGTTGTCAAAAGATTTAAAGAAGACCCTGATATGCGCGCTGCCCTCGACAATATGGATCTTTACTATTATGCCGATCAAAATAAAGAAGAGCGCCTGAAACAACTTGCAGAGCTATATATTATCATTGATGAAAAAAGCAGCGAGTTTGAATTAACTGATAAAGGCGTCTTGCGTTGGCAGGAAATGAATCGAAGCCGAAACAAAGACAATGAAAACAATCAAGGCGATGAATTTGTCATGATGGACATCGGTCATGAATATTTCTTAATTGACCAAGATGATAATTTGACTGAAGATCAAAAAATTCAGAAAAAACTGGATATTCAAGAAGAAGATGCTAAGCGCAAAGAGCGCTCTCATAATTTAAGACAACTTCTTCGCGCCCACCTTCTTATGGAAAAAGATGTCGATTACATCATCCAAGAAGAAAAAATTGTGATTATCGATGAAAATACGGGTCGTACACAACCGGGAAGACGCTTTTCAGATGGTTTGCATCAGGCTATTGAGGCAAAAGAAGGGCTTGCAATTCAAAAAGAAACACAAACTTATGCAACGATTACTTTGCAAAACTACTTTCGCATGTATAAAAAACTTGCAGGAATGACAGGAACTGCCACAACAGAAGCTAATGAACTAAAAACCATTTATAAAATTGATGTTTTGGAAATCCCGACACACAGAACTTGTAAGCGAGAAGATTCTAACGATCAGATTTATATGACTGAGCGTGAAAAATATAATGCTATCTTAAAAGAAGTCAGAGAAATTCACGAAAAAGGACGCCCAATTTTGATTGGTACCGAGTCAGTGGATATCTCAGAAAAACTTTCTCGGATCTTTAAACAAAATAAACTTGAACATACTGTCCTTAATGCTAAGCAAAATGAAAAAGAAGCTGAAATCATTGCCCATGCAGGAAGACGAAATGCCATTACAATTTCAACTAATATGGCAGGTCGTGGAACAGATATTAAATTAGAGCCGGGTGTTGCGGAAATTGGCGGTCTTGCTGTTATTGGAACAACAAGACATGAATCACGTCGTACCGACCGTCAGTTAAGAGGTCGAAGTGCTCGTCAAGGAGATCCCGGAAGTTCTAAATTTTTCGTTTCTTTTGATGACAGACTTTTACGCTTATTTGCCTCTCCACGCTTAACAGGTATTTTACAAAAATTTAGACCACCGGAAGGCGAGCCTATTTCTGCCGGTATTTTAAATAAATCGATTGAAACTGCTCAAAAACGCATTGAGCAACGCAATTACACTATTCGTAAACACACTCTTGAATATGATGATGTGATGAATAAGCAACGCCAAGAAATTTATGCTTTCAGAAATGAAGTATTGAATGTAGCAAATATCCAACCGCTTGCCATTGAACTGCTTGAAAATGTTTGCACAACTGCGGCTGATCAATATTTTCAAAATAAATCAGAGGATGGAGCATGGAATCCTGAAGGCTATAGAGAATGGCTCATGAGGCATTTTCCCATCTCTTTTGAAGAAGGTGCATTTGATGATGACACATCCGATGTGCAAGACCTTGAAAATATGGCATCACAAAAAATCGTCCATGCTTTTCAAGAAAAAATGGCAAGGGAATCATCCAAGATTGAAGTGCGTGATAACCAATCAAACCCGATCAACGAAGCTGTTCGCAATTTGATTGTTCGTAAAATTGACAGTCTATGGCAAGAGCATCTTTTAAAAATGGACCATCTTCGCACAGATGTGAATTTACGCTCCGTTGGGCAAAGAGATCCTCTTACTGAATTTAAACATGAAGCATTTCATATGTTTGATGAATTTAGCCGTACTTTAAGAACCGAAATTGCACAAGATCTGTTCCGTTTTGAAATCATCAGACGGCCGCCTCCATCCATACAGCAGATATTAAATCAGCTTCAAATGGAAACTAACAGATCCTTTGCAAAAGAACTTGATGTAGAAACTTAAAAAAATGATTTCACCATTGTTTTTAGAAATTGAGGCTGCCCTAAAGTATGGGCAGCCCTTTGAAATTAAAAATGATCAAACGTTAGTTAAGTTTGAAAAAACAAATTTCATTGCTCAAATTTTTTACAATCAAGAAAATGATGAAACCAGATCGACACGTTTTATAAAAAATGCAGTATCGCTCTCTTTTGTGTTAAAAAAAACCGAAAGATGCATTTGGAATGATTCTTGCAAGATTGCAAAAATTGTTTCTTCTGTAAAATTATTTCTTAAAAGTTATCAAATCTATCAAGAGACACCCGCATTTACAAAGTGCGCTACAGAACTTTTAGCTTTAAGACTTGGACTGAAAGCTGATATTTTAACGCATAAAAAGAATCAGGGATTCATTGCTTTTGCAAAGACAAGTCACCTTTACAATAGCCTCATGACTTTTAATCATCACCTTGAAATCGATCAGACTACTTTTGAAATTTTAATTCCCTATAACAATGTTCTAACTCCTTGGTCAAGCGTAAAAACAATTATTGATAACTTAAAAAAAGCAGATAGAAGTAATCCTTCAGAAGATGGACCCTACGCCCTCAGCCTTTATGGCCATAAAGGAGTTCAATATAAAAATCGCTACAAATGGACGAAATTAGAACCTTTACTTAATGGAGAGACTTGTAACTGGGCCTCTCATTTCATTAAAAACCCTTTGATTTTTGATGAGAATAATAAAGGCTATGTATTGGAATTTTGTTCTTCAGCAACAGAAAAAAAGCCACAAATTTTATCCGGGGATCATTCCTGGACACGTGCTTATAAATTTACAAAAGTAAATGGAAAAATCATTGGAAAGATGTATAGTAAAGGGCTTTACAGACCTCATAAACATCATTTTTATTTTGATAATTTATGGTTTCCTTTTTGTTTAAAAAAAGGTTATTTAGCAGACGACATTAGTGAAGAATGGGGTATAAATCATCAAATCAAAACGGTTGCAACAAGAATAAATCGTGAGATTTATAAAAACATAAAATTAAAGATTCATCAAGATAAAGCTTCTGAAAATATTATCTATCATCTATTTTTGCATAATTGTGGTCATTACGCTAATAGTTTAGCGAACGTTGCCAATATTAATCTTCCCACAAAACGACATTTTATTTTATTATTCACATGCATTCATTTAAGAAACTCTTGGAATAAGCATTTAGCAACTCGTTCCCATTCAATTCAAATGAGTGCTTTAGCTGCACAAAAAATCATGATGGCATTTTTATATGCTTTTACACCCTTTTTTAATTTACTAGCTTTTTTGGTGGGTTCGGGTTTAGTCAGTAAAAACTTGAGGTTTGATCCGACAATAAAACCTCCTATAGACTCTCTATTTGATTTTTTTAAACCCCAAAAGCTCGTCACAGATTCGCCTTGGATACTTGCCAATTTTGTCAAAGAAGAAGTAGAAAGCTGGCGGCAAAGTGAAATCGATAAGCTTGATCTGGATAGCTTGGAAGGGCTGTTAAGACAAGATGAAATCGCCCTCCAATTCCCTCCCTCCTATTCAATCCTGTAATTTTCAACATTGAGTTTTTTTTATACCGTTTTTTTTGTTATTTTTTTAACGCAAAGGCGCAAAGACGCAAAGAAGCGCACATAAATGCGCGAGAAGAAGATAAGAATAAATCTTTTTTAGTTCTCTTGTTGTTCTTCTTTGCGTCCTTGCGCCTTTGCGTTAAAAAAAATGACAAAAAAAGGGTATATACAAGGTTAGATTTTGTGGAGGCACTTCCAGCCGATGTAAAGAAAGGGAATGCTCAGGCTTAAATAAACATACCAATAATCTGCATTCCATCTCATGGTCAAAAATCCATCATGAGAAAAAACTAACATCATGGCAGCAAACAAAAGAAAAATGGATCCAAGAATAAGAAAAACAATTGTCGTAATTACAAGCTTATTACTGATTGGCTGATCATCTGAAGATTCTGAATCTACAATTTCTTCATTATTAGAAGCAAAAGAGAGATCTTGATTATCAATGTCTTCTTGGGATTGAACCATACGATAGGGGGGCGTAAGAATATTATAAAGATCTTCCTTGTCATCATCTGTGGAAGGGCTTAAATAAACACCACAAAACGAACAATTTTCATCGTAGGGTGTTACGATTGTTTCGCAATTCCAACATATTTTTGTTTTAATGGTTACGCTCATAACAAAATGTTCTTTTTTGTTTTGCATCTTAATAACATGAGCTTACAATTATTTGATTGTTTATGCAAACAAAAAAAATCAATTATGTGAAATTCTTTTTCTTTATTCAATTATCAGATGAATCAAACAATGTTCATCGTTATTCATAAAAGTTTTAGATTTACGGTAGCAGCAACTTAAACGAGAATGTGAATGCTTTTTTTTGTATGATTCGATATTCTTAAAAAAAATCTAGAAAGAGTTTAAAAAAATGGAAAATACATTTGATATTATTGTTCTTGGAAGCGGTCCGGGCGGTTATCCTGCTGCGTTAAAAGCTGCTCAAATGGGAAAAAAGGTGGCTATCATTGAAGCCAATCTCATCGGTGGGACCTGCTTAAATCGTGGCTGCATTCCTTCTAAGACACTTATTTCAAATGCCGAAATTTTAAAAAAGATCCGTCAAGCTAATGAATATGGTATTTCAGTTGGAAATGTTAGTTTTGATTTTGAAAAAATGATTGATCGAAAAGACAAAGTTGTTGAAAATTTGCGAAAAGGGATAACGGGTTTACTCACCTCAAGTGGTGTGACAATATTTAAAGGCTATGGCAAATTTATTTCGGCAAATGAAATAAAAATTATCGGTGAAAATAATGCTATCATCAAAGCTGATAAAATCATTATCGCTACAGGATCCGAGCCAAAAAACATTCCGGCCTTTGCATGTGACCATGAATACATTCTAGACTCAACAGATATTCTAAATAAAAAAAACCTTCCAAAAAAAATTGCCATTATCGGCGGTGGCATTATTGGATGTGAGTTTGCCTCTCTTTATGCAACATTTGGCGTTGAAGTAACAATTCTTGAAATGCTACCACATATTATTCCGACGGAACCAAGTAACATTTCAGCAAGGCTCCAAGACAGCTTTACGAAACAAGGAATTAAAATTGAAACCAACGTGCGGGTTTTAGGAATTGATCGTATAGCAAATGGTGTAAGGATTAAACTTGAAGGTGGTAAGACTGTTGATGCCGATATTGCCTTGGTTGCAGTCGGGCGACAAATGAATACCTCTGACATTGGTCTTGAAAAAACGGGTGTGATTGTTTCAGATACCGGCATGATCCCTGTGAATGATAAAATGGAAACGAATGTTCCAGGCATTTATGCAATAGGTGATATTGCCTCAAAATGGTGGCTTGCCCACGTTGCCACACATCAAGGCTTAATTGCTGCAAGCAATGCAGCAGGCCATTTAGAAAAAATGCAATATAATGCCATTCCTTCAGCTATCTTTACCCACCCTGAAATTGGTACGGTTGGATTAAGTCTTGAACAAGCCCTTGGACAAGGTTACCAAGCAGTACTTGGTAGTTTTCCATTTACAGCACTTGGAAAATCACAAGCCATTTTGGAAACAGATGGCTTTTCTCAAATTGTGATCGATAAAAAAACAGGGCAAATTCTTGGAGCACAAGTGATGGGCTATCAGGCTTCTGCGTTGATTGCTGAAATGGCCGTTGCCATTACAAATGAGCTAACCGTAGAATCGATCACAAGCTCAATTCACGCCCATCCAACTATTTCTGAATGCTGGCTTGAAGCCGCTTTATTAGCAAACGACACACCTCTCCATTTTCCAAAAAAAAAGGTAAAAACTAATGGTTGATGAGAAGCGTTTTGATAATCGTCCAATGGTAAAAAAATCACGTTTAAACGTTTTGCCTGTAAACCCTGAAATTGAAAATCCTGACAAAGCCGTAAGCTTAGGAAGATTCCCCTCTTGGCTACATCGCAAGATCCCTGAAGGCTCAGACATTCTAAAAACCGGGCTTTCCATTTCAGAAAACAGACTTCATACAGTTTGTGAAGAGGCAAAGTGTCCAAATTTATTAGAGTGCTGGTCAAAGAAAACGGCAACTTTTTTATTGATGGGAAAAGAGTGCACAAGAAGCTGTGGTTTTTGTGATATTGATTTTTCTAAAACGCCTGCTTCATTAGACCAAGATGAGCCAAAAAGAGTGGCGTCCTCTGTTGAAACACTTGGATTAAAGCATGTTGTTCTTACAATGGTTGCAAGAGATGATCTAGAAGATGGGGGTGCAGCTCATCTTGTTGAAACAATTAAAGAAATACAATTATTAAAAAATCGACCGACCATTGAAATTTTAACATCTGATTTCAAAGGAAATTCTGCATCCCTTGATTTAATATTACAAATTGAACCAGATATTTTTAATTATAATATTGAAACGGTAAGATCATTAACACCAAGAGTGCGTCATACAGCAACTTACGAACGTACTTTATGGCTATTAAATTATGTAAAAAGTAACAAAATAAATAGTAACATGCTTGTTAAATCAGGTTTAATGGTTGGACTTGGCGAAAAAGAAAATGAAGTTGAAGAGACAATTTGTGACTTAAAAAATGCGGGATGTGATATTATTACCATCGGACAATATTTGCAAGCCAATCGAAATAAGCTACTTGTAAAATCTTTTGTAACACCTGAACAATTTAAAAAATATGAAGAGTATGGATATGCCAAGGGCATGAAATACGTCTATTCAGGCCCTTTTGTCAGATCAAGTTACAATGCAAATCTTGTCCTCAATAACATTACAATTAACAGTCATTAGAAGTAAAATATGGACATACAAAACAACTCCCCGGAAGATTTACCGATCACAGATTCTATCGATCAAGCAATCCTGATGCATCGCGATGCCCATTTTGGTGGCCATTTTGATTTTATGTTAGAATATTACAAAACACCCCATAAAGGCATATGCGAAGATTTTACTCTTGAAAAAATCATTGCTCTTGCAGATTTGGAAAGAGAACTAAAAACTAATTTGGCATCTCTTGTTTTATCAGGCCCCGATGCTGAAAAGGTCGCAAAATCAAGAGAGGCTTATAAAAAGCTTCGATCCCTTTATGAAAGACCGACAAAAGAAAAAAAATATGCGTTGCTGATTGCTGATTTAATTCTTTCAGAAGAAGAATACCCTGAAAAAGAAATTGAAGCGATCGTTGCCGAAAAAGAAGCCATTGTCAGATCATTAATTGCCCTTTTACGCGCAGAAGAGTATTACGATCCTTTAATGCCGGGTTATGGAAAAGCACCTATACTTGCGGCTAAAGCTTTAGGCCTCATTGGCGATAAACGTGCCATCATTGCCCTTTTTGAAACGTTGGGCGAAGGTGACTTTTTCGATGAAACCATTGAGCTTGAAGCGCTTAAAGCAATTGGTGAACCTGCAAAAGAATTTCTCTTAAATGTTGTTAAATCGCGTCCGCTAAATTCTGACAACGAAAAGGCAGCTATTGCCCTAATACAGTTTAAGGATGATTTGGATGTAATAAAGGCTTGTTTTAATCTATTACAAGAAGAAGATGTCAGAAAAAATGCGATTTTCGCAACGTATTTGGTTATGGCTTGTGAGCATATCAACAGGACTGAATTTAAAGATGCTTTTATCAAGATGGCCGATGATGCAACACTAGACAAAATGCTTCGCCTCGACATCAAGAGCCTCATGAAAGAGTGGTAGTTTCTTTATTATACCGTTTTTTTTAACACCGAGAGCACAAGAGAAAGAACGAGAGAGAGAACGGAGAAAGCACGAAAGAATATTTTTTTACCGCGGTAGCGCATACGCATTAAGCTAAAAATAAATTATAAAGCAGGCCTTCAGCCTGCGATCTTAACGCACTGATACCTAGGGCGTTGCCCTAGGCTATTATAAGCCAGGGCTTTGCCCTGAAAAATCGTCTTTCCAGGCTGAAGGCCTGGTTTTTAAAAGCCTAGGGCATCGCCCTAGGTATGACATTTTATAAAATGCAGGCTGTAGGCCTGCTTTATAATTATCCTAAATACTTTGTTTAAGTAACTTATTCCTTAGCTTAATGCGTATGCGCGGTAGCGGTATAAAAAACAATACTTTTTATTATTTAAAGCTCATCGAAGAATTAAAAAGCTCTTCGCTTATCACTTTCGGTTTTAAAGAAAACACTGACCTCTCTAAATGATTTCGGTGAGGTCGTTTGAGAAGGGCGACAGCCAGTAATTGGAGAATTTTTCTGGATTTTCGTTGTAGACAGTTTTTAGCAGCTCTATGAGTTGATAATTATGGTTTTCTTCTGCTGCAATTGCAATGTCTTCTATCATGAACGGTTCCTCATTTAATACTTCTGCGATTCTATCTTCGAAAATTTGCAAAATATTTTTTTTCTCATCTCCAAATAAGATTTCGCATTTCTCAAAAACAATTCTCCAATTTTTTTCCACACGTTTACCATCAAATGGCTGAATGATGCCCATACCACCAACGCAATGAATGAAATATTCCTTGAGGCACTTAAGTGTTAAAACAAGATTGAATTTTTTTGCAAAGAAATATCTTTCTTCAAAAACTTCTGATCGAAAATAGTTTATGTCTTGACCTTCTCCAAAATTTTTTTCAAAATGCTGATCGAGTTTTAATTTTAAGCTTTCAAGATTGAGACTTATTATTTCTTCTAAAAGATGTGAGTGATCCATTTCGTTTAACAAAATGTCAAAATTTGCAGAAATAAAGCTTTCGAGCCATTCGGCAATTTCATGATGTTGCATATGAGTTGCTATTTTAAAATACTCATAACATTCATAATAATTTTGAAATTTTAATTTCCCGGTTTTTAAAAAAAGATCAAATCCCATCAGATTTTTACATTCTGAATTTGCAATCACGTCCCGTAATTTTCTACCGGCAGAAACTTCCATAATTTTTGAAATTAAATCTATCTCTTCAAAATCAGGGGCTAGGATTTTATCTTTTAATATTTGGGCAAGTTTTATAATTCGTTCATCATTATTATTGAAAGGACTTAAATTTTTGATGAGCATTTCAAAAAATAGAGGCTCGAGCGCAATCAGATCCTGAAAAGTGGAATTTTTAAGCATCTTATTTTGAGTTTTATAGTTGGCTTTTTTAAATTGCTCAAAAAATCGCCAAATGGACAATTGTTGTTTTGAAAAAAGAGAAGCATCTAATTTTTTCTTAAAAGT
>JBBSJT010000027.1:0-22207 GCA_038257035.1 Chlamydiia bacterium | reverse complement strand
TCCTCCTGTCTTTCTCACTGCCTCACTGGTGAAAATCAGATACTAGTACACTGTAAGTTAAGTCCGTGCCCGTTAAACTTCGTGAAAGCTCCCGCGGTTCGACGATCAAAATCGGGTTAATATATAAATATGGACCCGATTTTGATCGATCGAACCCCGGGGCTTTGAAGATGTTTTCCGGGTACGGAATTACCTTACAGTGTACTAGGCATTTATAAGCTTTTAGTTCTTCTTCCCCACCCCCAACATTGGTGTGCTCTGTGGTAAAAAAACGTTGACTACCCTAAGTTTAATAGACGTCGCGGAGGTAGCGTTTTTTGGCACGAAGATCTTTTAGATAAGCCTTTGAATCTGTTTCATCAAGTTTTCCAAATTCTGAAATGATTTGCAGTAGTGTAGCCTCAACATCTTTTGCCATACGTTTTGCATCGCCACAGACATAAAAATGAGCTCCGTTTTGAAGCCAATCAAAAATTTCTTGTCCGTTTTCAAGCATACGATGTTGAACATATACCTTATGGGCTTCATCTCTTGAAAAAGCACAATCCAAACGCAATTGATTCAAAGCTATAAGTTCATTCCAGTAATCTTCGTAAAAGAAGTCAAAATTGCGATTCCATTCTCCGAAAATCAGCCAGTTCTTGCCTTTTGCTTGTTTGTGTATGCGTTCTTGTAAAAAGGCGCGAAATGGAGCAATACCGGTGCCTGGACCAATCATGATGATCGGTGTGTTCTCATCTTCAGGAATTGTAAAGCCGTTATGAGGATGAATATAAATGGGGACAGACGCATCATTTAATGGGGCCAAATTACAAAGATAATGCGTGCAGACACCACGACGTAAAAGTTGATTGCTTTCATATTCAAGCATTGCAACAGTTAAATGAACCTCATTTCCAACAGCATTTTTTGAAGATGAAATAGAGTAAAGTCGTGGTAGTAAAGGCATTAAAAGATTGCACAATTCTTGAATATCAAAGATAGCTTCTTTGTTTTCTTCAAGAATATGCCAAAGCTCGTATCTTGCCAAAAATTCTTTTAAGGCTTCTTTTTGATCATCTAAAAAAAGAGTCTCTAGTGTTGCTTTTTTAACAGGGTCGGTTTGTTTGTTGGCAATTTCCATCAAAAGCTTTTTACTAAATTCAGTAATATTAGCTTTTTCTTTTAAGAAAACCTTCAAAGGTTTTAAGTTTTCACCATTCTTATCCGTGACAAGTTCATCCCCTGTTGCATTCATTGCTTTTAAGGTCCATTCCACTAGTTGAGGATCGTTGGTAGGGTAGATTCCGATGCTGTCGCCGACATTGTAGTGGATGTCCGATCCGCTGATATCGAGAGAAATATAATGAGTGCTTTTTTTAGAACCTAATTTTGAGAGGCGTTTTCGTTCCTTAATTTTTGCAATAAAAGGATTGGTTCTAGAAAATTGTGTTTCTTTTGAGTTTATCATTTTTTTTTAATTACTTTATTAAGTTTTTTTAGTATCTTCCTTTATACCATTATTTGACTTTATGATCAACTTGACTTTGTAAATTTAAGGACTTTTTAAATGAATGTAGGAATAATCGCAAATGGTCAGCTTAATAATGACAATGTAATTTTTGAAAAGTTAAAGCTTTTTGATTTAATCATCGCAGCGGATGGCGGCGCAAATCACTGTATTCGCTTAAAAGTTACTCCTGATTTAATTATCGGGGATTTTGATTCTATAACTAGTCAAACACTTGATGCTTTTGCAAATGTTCCAAAAATGCAATTTAAAAAGGATAAGGATGAAACAGATCTTGAACTTAGCATTAAACATGCATTTTCATTAGGGGCCGACACAGTGACGCTTTTTGCCGCAACAGGTAATAGAATGGATCATACACTTGTAAATTTGGCTTTTTTAAGTCGCTATCCTGCAAAACTTTTTATAGAAACAGAAGATCAGACAATCTTTAGTCTAGATGAGACCGTAGCATTTAACTCTTTTAAAATTAAAACATTCCTAAAGCAAACAATTTCTTTTTTACCCCTGATAAATAAAGTTGAAGGAGTAACAAGTAAAGGGCTTAAATGGGAATTAAATGATGCAGAGCTTGATGAAAATTTTTTAAGCATCTCAAATGTTTGTTTATCATCAGAAACTTTAATTTCGATTAAAAAAGGAAATCTTCTCTGCTTCCTCCTCCATTAGACCGTTAAGAATTCATAAGTTGTAATTTTTTAACGCAAAGGCGCAAAGACGCAAAGAAGGAATAAATCTTTAAGGGCTTCAGTACTTTTATTAATTCTTTGCGCCTTTGCGCCTTTGCGTTAAAAAATCACAACCTCAGTAATTTCTAAACGATAAAGTGTCTCCGTGTCTTCGTGTTAAAAAAATCCCAGTCTAGCAAAGGGAAGTTGACTTCTTAAGAAAAAATAACTAAAATAAAAGCCTATGGAAAAAAAATACGATATCAAAAATATAAGAAATTTCTCAATTATTGCACACATTGATCATGGTAAATCCACACTAGCCGATCGCTTATTAGAGCTTACCCACACGGTAGCCAAAAGAGATATGCAGGAACAACTTCTTGACGATATGGACCTTGAAAGAGAAAGAGGGATCACGATTAAAGCGCATCCCGTTACTATGCTTTATAAAGCAAATGATGGGATTGTCTATCAGATTAATTTGATTGATACACCGGGACACGTGGATTTTACCTATGAAGTATCAAGATCTTTAGCTGCCTGCGAAGGAGCAATACTTGTTGTAGATGCAGCTCAAGGCGTCCAGGCACAAAGCATGGCTAACGTGCATTTGGCATTGGAAAGAAATCTTGAAATTGTTCCTGTAATCAACAAGATTGATTTACCAAGCGCCGATATTGAAGGGGTTAGAAAACAGATCGAAGAGTTTATCGGGCTTGATGCCTCAGAAGCTATTGGCTGTTCTGCAAAAACCGGAATTGGAATACAAGAAATCTTAGAGCGCATTATCAAGGTCGTTCCACATCCAAAAGAGCCTGAAGACGATATATTAAGAGCTCTAGTGTTTGATTCACACTATGATAATTATCGCGGTGTCATGATTTATGTGCGTGTCATGACTGGAGAACTTAAGAAAGGCTCCATCATCAAAATGATGCAAACTGATAAAGTTTTTGAAGTACTTGATGTGGGAATTTTCATTCCAAAAGAAAAATCGATCGAAAAATTAATGCCGGGCGAAGTGGGTTATGTTATCGCCAACATGAAAATCACCTCTGATGTTAAGATTGGCGATACAGTCACACTGGTTAAAAATCCAGCTAAAGAGCCTCTTCCTGGCTTTAAAACAATCCGACCTGTTGTTTTTGCAGGTATCTACCCTGTTGATACGGCTGATTTTTCAGCCCTTCGCGATGCTTTAGAAAAACTGCAGTTAAACGATTCGGCACTTTACTTGGAGCAAGAGAGTAGCATGGCTCTTGGTTTCGGATTCAGATGTGGATTTTTAGGACTTCTACACTTAGAGATTGTTTTAGAACGTATTATTAGGGAATTTGACCTCGATATTATTTCGACAGCCCCAAGCGTAATTTATAAATTTACTTTAAGTAATGGTAACACCGAAGAAATTGACAATCCAACTCATTATCCGGATCCTGCGCAAATAGAAAAAGTTGAAGAGCCATATGTCAAATGCCATATTTTAGCCCCCTCAGAATATATGGGTGCGATTATGAGTTTGGGTCTTGAAAAGAGAGGAACCTGCGTTAAGACCGAAACGGTCGATGCAAGACGACTCATGCTTACCTATAAAATCCCATTAAACGAAATCATCATCGATTTTAACGATAAATTAAAATCGATAACCAAAGGTTACGGCTCATTTGACTATGAATTCGAATGTTATGAAAAAAGTGATATCGTCAAGCTTGAAATCAGGGTCAACGAAGAGCCTGTCGATGCTTTTTCATGTCTTGTTCATCGCTCAAAAGCTGAATCCAAGGGACGTGCAATTTGTGCTAAACTTGTAGAAGTTATTCCGATGCAGCTTTTTAAAGTACCTGTACAAGCCGCTATCGGCGGTAAGGTTGTTGCACGTGAAACTATTCGTGCAATCACAAAAAATGTGACGGCAAAGTGTTATGGTGGTGATATTAGCCGTAAGCGTAAACTTTGGGAAAAACAGAAGAAAGGTAAGAAGAAGATGAAAGAGTTTGGGGTTGGAAAGGTCAACATTCCACAAACTGCCTTTATGGAAGTTCTTAGGGCTGAATAATGAATATGTTAAAGGAGTTAGCATGAATTTTTTGCTAGAAGATGTTTTTAAACAAGAAATTCTTCCAAAAGATCCTATTCAATTTTTTAGTCAAGAACAGATGAGTTTGCTCGATCATACGCGCATTCCAAAGCACGTTGCCATCATCCCGGATGGCAATCGTCGCTGGGCAAAAAAGGAATCTTTTCATCCAAATGAAGGTCATCATCATGGCGCAGATATTTTGATGGATGTTGTTAATTCAGCCCAAGAGATTGGAGTTAAGACACTTACTTTTTATACCTTTTCAACAGAAAACTGGAATAGAGACCCTGATGAAGTTGCAGGACTTATGTGGCTTATTCAGAATTACTTAAGCGATAAATGTTCTGAAATGATTAAGTGTGGAGTTAGGTTTGATTGTATAGGCGATATGAGGGGAGTTTCTGCAAGTTTATACCAAACCATTCAAGAGACAAAAAAAGCCACTGCTCATTGTCAAAAAATTGATATGGTTTTAGCTATTAATTACGGAAGTCGCGATGAAATTTGCAGAGCCATTCAAACGATTGCAGCCGACTGTTCAGCAAATAAAATTTTGACAGAAAACATTACTCAAGAACTTGTTTCAAGCTATTTGGATACGCATAAATGGAGTGATCCTGAATTGCTTATTCGCACAAGTGGCGAAATGAGAATTAGCAATTTTTTGCTTTGGCAGCTTTCTTACGCAGAAATTTATGTTTCTAACGTTCTTTGGCCCGACTACAGACCAAATCACTTATTTCAGGCTATTTATAATTACCAGCAACGCCATAGACGACTTGGAGGACCCTAAATGTTAGAAAAAATGAGCCATTCCAAACAAAGACTTTTTGTTGGAGGCATTGCAACAATCGTCCTATTTTTATTTATAGGATTGTCTTCCTACCCTTATTTTCGGCCGTTTTTTGCCTTAACCTTATCGGGAGTTGTTGGCGGTGCGATTTACGAATATTACAAAATAGCAAGAAATAAAGGCTTTTTACCACTCGATACCATCGGAATCATTTGCGGTATCGCCTACGTTTTAGCAGTTTTTTTAAGCACGCAGTCAAAAGCTATGGAAGTTTTACCAAACATTGCTCTGGTGCTGACAGGACTTATTGTTTTTACCAATTATTTTGTAAGAGGCGAAAATCTCTTTGTAAATACGGCAATTACTTTTTTTGCAATTGCCTATCTTGCTTTACCTCTTGCTTGCCTCTTAAACATTACTTATTTTTTTCCTACAGAATCGACCCAAGACGGAAGATGGTGGCTCGTCTTTTTGATTGTTGTTACCAAAATGACCGATACCGGAGCTTATTTCATCGGGAAATCTTTTGGCAAGCACAAGTTAGCCCCTTATATTAGCCCTAATAAAACGTGGGAAGGAGCAATTGGGGGGTTTCTTGCTTCTATAATGACAGGTTTATTTATTTATTTCTTGGTTAATTATATGTATGAAGTTCCACCGATTAATCTTTCGTTGTTTCATAGCATTTGGCTTGCCGGAGTTTTAAGTGTGATTGCCCAATTTGGTGATTTATCAGAATCTTTACTTAAACGTGATGTTGGTGTAAAAGATAGCAATACCATTCCAGGTTTAGGTGGAATGCTCGATGTTGTAGATTCACTTGTTTTTACGGCACCATTAATGTATATTTATTTAAAAGCTGTTAGTGTCTAATTTAAAGGGTTAAAGTTATGATCATTACAATTGATGGGCCTATTGCAACCGGGAAAAGTACCATTGCTAAAAATCTTGCAAGGGAAATTGGTTATATTTATTTTGATACAGGTGCCATGTACCGCTGCATGGCCTATGCTGCCCTTAAACATAACGTAGATGTTGATAACGAAGAAGCTCTGCAAGCGTTTTTAAAGGACTATAAATTTGACATTAAAATTAAACGCGGCGAAAGATTTTATTTTGTTGAAGATGAAGATGTGACAACCGCAATAAGAGGCGAGGCAGTCACTTCGTTTGTCTCAAAACTTGCAGCACTTCCATCTGTCCGAGATAAACTCGTTGTCCTCCAAAGAGAATGGGCAGTAGGTGTAAATGCCGTTTTTGAAGGAAGAGATTTAGGAACCGTCGTTTTTCCCGATGCAAACGTAAAAATATTTTTAAAAGGAAGCCCTGAAGTGCGTGCTAAACGACGATACGAAGAGCTGCTTGTTAGGTTTCCTGAAGAATCTAAAGATCTTACACCTCAAAAAGTTCTCGATGATATTAATAAAAGAGATACCTACGATATGAATCGCAAAGTTTCACCACTTTGCAAAGCACCCGATGCCTTCGAAATTGACACCACAAACCTCACGGTCGATGAAATCGTCTTCAAGATCCTCGAATACAAAGACACCATTAAAACCAAGAAGTAGGAAGTAGTAAAATGTTTCTTTTTGGCATCTTTCGTGCTAAATCGAAGAGGGCCTATATAAATAGGGCCCTCTTCGATTTATCACAAAATCTGCTCAAAAATATTCCATTTTTACCCGTTAGTGTTGTATTGGTTTTTTGTAGCGTAGATTTTAACCGTTAAAACATGCACAGGTAAACGATTGTGTTTTACCGCGGAAGCGGTTAAAAGACATTAGCCCCATGTGAAAAGAAAGGCCGTTAGGCCTGAAATTGAGAGTGGGGTGGGGTTAGATAAAAAAAGGAGCCGCGGTAGCTGTGAAAAATTACTTAAGGATATTTATGGGTCCAATTCCAACACTTACTGATGTAGAAGCAAAGAGAGTAGAAGAAAGTCACTTTTCTGCACAAAAAACTTTTCCAAAAGAATGTTATTCAAAAATTATGAATGAAATTAATTTTCCCAATCCTCGTAATGGAGATATGGTCGTATGTGATCGATTGGAGGAAAAGTACGAAAATTATTTACATAAGCTTGGCTATCCAACAATTAATGAATCATCGGCGACGACGACGATTTTTTTAAACACTACGCGGTATAATTTAACGGTGCATTGTAGAAATAACAAAAAAGGGGATTGGCAAGCTTGACTAATCGTTCGCAATCTAATAGGGTTTTTTTCATAATTAAATTTAAATCTTCGCTTGACTTTAGGGTGAGTGACCAAACCCCTTTGCTTTTCACGGATATAAAGCTTGTCCGGGGGGCATCATTTTGTCCCTTTCCAGGCTAATTTTCCCCTTCATTTTACCACGATTTCCTCTGATTACCACGATTTCCTCTGACCCTATCGGGGTCAAAACTTTAATAAATTCTCTTATTAATTGTCTTTATCATCCTATAAATCTAATTTTCTTTGTAAAGGGGACAAAAACTTAAAGGTGGATTTTTATTAAGTGATTGGCTATTATAAGGTTATAGTTATAAAGTTAATTTTTTAAGGGATTTAATGAATATTTTTTATTGGTTTGTAATTGGAACGTTTAAAATTTATTTTACTTTGTTTCACCGTCTTAAAATCTATGGTCGGCAGAATCTTCCTAAAGGTTCAGCAATCATTGCTCCGAACCACACCTCTTTTTTTGATCCACCTATTATTGCTGCTAGTTGTGGTGAAGAGGCTACATTTTTAGCAAAAAGCAGTCTTTTTAAACATTTTATTTTTGGACGCCTCATTTCCTGGTTAAATGCCTACCCAGTTGCAGGCACCGCTCAGGATATTTCTTCTTTAAAGCTAATTGGTCAATTACTAAAGGAAAATAAAAAGGTTGTTATTTTCCCGGAAGGGATTCGATCAGATGATGGCGTACTTCTCCCGATTAAATCTGGAATTGGAATGCTGGCTTTAAGAGCCAATTCTCCAATTGTCCCGGTTTATATACATGGAGCATATGATGTTTGGGATAAATCAAGAAAATTCCCTAAATTTTGGGGTAAGATCGCATGTGTTTTTGGAAAGCCGATTTATATGAAAGATTTTGAACAATATGGAAAAAAAGAAGCCCAAGAGAAAATCTCTCAGGCTACAGAAAATGAAATTAAAGCCTTAAAGGCTTGGTACCTTACGCATTATACGAAGAAGAGCTGATATTGCCGCCTGTTCCTGTCCAATTCGTGTGAAAATATTGGCCTTTTGGCTGATCAATTCTTTCATAAGTATGAGCGCCAAAAAAATCTCTTTGCGCCTGAAGTAAGTTTGCCGGCAAATCTGAAGAGCGATATCCATCATAAAAAGCTAAAGCAGTACTGATGCAAGGAAGGGGGATCCCAAGCTTTGCCCCTGTTGCTACAACATCGCGCCATCCATTTTGAGCAAGCTGTATGGCATCGACAAAGAAATTGTCGAGCAGTAAATTTTTAAGATTTGGATTTTTTCTGAAAGCTTCCTTAATATCACCAAGAAATAAACTTCTGATGATGCAACCGCCTCTCCACATTAGAGCAATATCGCCGTAATTAAGATTCCATTTATACTCTGTTGCTGCTTGCTTCATCATCATGAACCCTTGAGCGTAGCTCATGATTTTAGCAGCATAAAGAGCATCTTCAATATTATTGACAAAAGCTTTACGGTCTCCATTAAAATTAACTTCCGGCCCTTTTAATTTTTTAGATGCCTCGATTCTTTCATCTTTAATTGCAGAAAGGGATCTTGAAAAAACAGCTTCGCTGATCAATGTCAAAGGAATACCAAGATCTAGTGCGTTAATGACGGTCCATTTACCCGTTCCCTTTTGACCGGCAACATCTAAGATTTTATCTACTAGGTGTGAGCCATCTTTATCTTTCACAGTGAAAATACGGGCTGTGATTTCAATTAGATAACTATCTAATTTTCCTTTGTTCCAAGTGGCAAAAATTTCTTGTAATTCAACAGGTTCTGCTTTTAAACCCCTTTTTAACAAATCATAAGTTTCAGAAATGAGCTGCATATCTCCATATTCAATCCCATTATGAATCATTTTGACATAATGCCCAGCACCATTATCTCCGACCCATTCGCAGCAAGGCTCACCATTTTCAACTTTTGCACTAATATCCTGAAAGATTTTTTTGACAAGAGGCCATCCATCTGGGTTACCGCCGGGCATAATGGAGGGTCCATGACGTGCTCCTTCTTCACCACCTGAAATGCCGGTACCGATAAATAAAATTCCTTTTTGCTTTAAATCCTCTGTACGACGATTAGTATCTGTAAAAAGGCTGTTTCCTCCGTCAATGATACAGTCACCTTTTTCAAGAAAAGGCAAGCACTGTTCAATAAATTCATCGACAGGATTGCCGGCTTTAACCATCAGCATCACTTTACGAGGTCTTTTTAGAGTATTGAAAAACTCTTCAAGAGAATGCGTTCCAACAACATTTGTGTCTTTTGCAGGACCATTTAAAAAATCATCCACTTTTGATGTTGTCCGATTATAAACGGCAACTTTATAACCATGATCATTCATATTTAGGACTAAATTTTGTCCCATAACTGCAAGACCGATCAGACCTATATCAGCATTTTCCATAAAAACCTCATTTCTTGAATTGATTAAATCATACGTAAAATGTCACATATTTGCAAGTTGGCTTGCTTTAATTTACCAGATAAGATTATTTTTACATTCAACTTTAAGGTTTTTATGACACTTCCATTTTTTATACGTATCAAATTGTTCCAAAAAGTTGCAATTGCCATATTTCTTTTTTTTATGGGGCTGATGTGCCTTGTTTTCATTGTGGCCATGCAAAGAACTTCGGGCTCAACTGGCCTTGACATGAGCAAAGTGCAACAACTGCGAGCTAAAGCTTACCGCACCGAAAAAATTGCAGAAGTAAAATGAGCTTGTTATTGACGATGCTACCGGTTTACATTTTCGGCAATCTGCATTGCATGGGAATGTGCGGACCTCTTGTGATGATGCTTTCCAAACATAAATTTCGCAATTTTTATTTTTTGGGAAGATTGGCATCTTTTACAATAGCCGCAACCTTGGCAGCTGAATTAGGATCCGTTTTAAATTACTCCTTAAAGCAGTATCATATTCAAGCAACCACAAGCTTTATATTTGGTGCCATGATTTTAGGCGCAGGCATCATCAACTTATTGGACTTAAAAATTCAAACACCCTCCATTTTCAATGGCGTGTTTTCAAAACCAATGAGAAACATCAATCGTTATCTTTCAACTCTACTGCTTCAAGACCTTGCGCTACCTACTTTTATGTTTGGTTTTTTTACGGTATTGCTACCTTGCGGTCAAACATTGCTTGTATTTTCTGCATGTGCTTTAACAGGGGATGTTTTTACAGGAATGATCAACGGATTTATTTTTGCTCTTTTGACATCACCCTCGCTTTTTTTATGTATGAATGCTCACTTATTTCTTCAAAAGTTTAAACACTACTACCGCCATTTAATAGGGTCCAGCATGATTTTTATTGGGTTGATTACTCTATGCAGGGGCTTTGCAGAAATAGAACTTATCAACCACCTAGTCATCAGCCACGCGCTTCATATCGTTTTATACTAACTTGTTTTTACATACAGAATCTTCTAAAAAAAGCATTGTAGTAGCGAAGATTTTAGTCCCCAGCATAAATTTGAGGTTTAGTAACTATCAATTTTAATTTGACTTAAATTTAAATTTTTAGTATAATATAATTAACTTTAATTAAGTTTAATAAAAAAGGATTTTTTTATGAATAATTATATACCGAGCTTTGTTTCAAATCATTCGATGGTTCCCGTTAACCAGGTTATGCCCGACAGTACAGAAAGTAAACCAATGCATGAGATGCCCTTACTTCCTAAAGATGTATGCAATGAAATTTTAAAGCATAGTAAATCGGATTTTGTAGCTTTAGCTTGTGTAAGTCAATCGCTTAATCATTTGACTAACGATTATGCCAAAAATAACCTGCCTGCCGGACGGTTTGGCGCGAAAGAGTGGAAGAGATTTGGTGCAGATACGGGAGTTGAATCCGCAATTCCCTTGAAGATGTATGACTTTGATTCTTCTAAGTGGTTGCTCACATTCATTCCGGAAACGATCAATGGAAAGCCACTTACTTTAAGCAGTTTTGACCGATTTGTCAGTGACTATAAAAATGGTAAAGATGCATTCAAAAGCAATTATCGAAATCGGCTAAATGGTATCAATGATAAAACGGTAAAGCCGTTTAAAGCTCATTGGGTCATGTTGTCTAAAGATGTTTTGGGTGGTGCCGATCTTGTAAATGGAACTAGAAGTAAGAATTTTGCGACTCAAGAAAAACTCGTTAAGGAAGCAGGATTTGAAATCCCCAACTTGATTGATGTAGTAGCAAGCGTTATTTTGCACAATGAGGAAACAGACGAATTTTACCTACCTGACGGATCAAACGGTCACCAGATGACGTATACGCGTGTTCTGGAGCAAAATAGAATGGGTCAGATAGTGGTTGGCGGCTTTTCTTCCCTCGGTCTCATGGTCTTCAGCAGCAACGACGACCGCGGCAATATTGGCGCTTCTTGCGCGCGGAAGTCCACTTGAACCTTTGATCATTGGAAAGGGTCTTTGGATTTTGTTCTTTGTTCTTTGGAAAACAAAAACTTTAGCTTGGAGGGAGGAATCCTTCCGGTTAAAGTTTAAACATTATTATCGACCTTCAATAGCATTCAGCATGGTTTTATTGCATTGATTAATCGATGTGGATTTGCAGAAATTGATCTTATCGATCACCTAATGCTAAATGCCGGTCTTTCAGACCTCAATAATACTCCTTATTAATACCTAGGCCTCTCGCTTCGCTTCGGCCTAGGCTATCACATGACGGTCCTTCGGACCTAAAGACTTTAAAAAACCTACTTGTTATTTATTCCTCAGGTCCGAAGGACCGTCATATGATAGCCTAGGCCGAAGCGAAGCGAGAGGCCTAGGTAAGTTAAACCTAACATTGAGGTCTGAAAGACCGGCATTTACTTTACTGTTTTAACATTAAGTGTTAAAGGTCAATGCATTAGTTCAGTTGCTCTAAATTAGATTTTTTATTTTTATAAAGTATTTTGTTTAAAAGTTTATGTTAGAAGGATGCAAGCGCTCTTCGTGGTAAGAGGGAAAGATCATCTCTTCCCTCTCTCATTCCCTCTGTGATCTCTCGTGTCAAAAAAAATCAGGATGGTAAAAGAATCTCGGTGTTAAAAAAAAAGCGTATGCCTTTCAAAAGGTTGTGGAAGTTTTTTCTAGTTTTCTACATATTGGGATTAATCAGATTTTGGAGCGTCAATGCATAAGAATTCCTTGTTTTTTACGGTTTTTAGACTACTTTTAGGCGGGATTTTTATATTTTTTATGGCAATGCTCTATTGGTCTTCTAATCTTTTAGAGCAAGATATGAAGCGTGTGGAAGATAAGCTTGAAAAAATAAATACACGTCTTAACGAAATTAATTTAAGGTCTTATTCTGAAACAGCGACACTTCAAACTGCAGATTTAGCAAAAGTTTCTCCAAGAGAACATATCGATGATTCCTTGCCAAATCTTTTAACTGTGGATCCTTTTTATGCTGTGACTTTGCCAAAAATGTTGGGAAATGATTTTAAACCGCAAGGGAAAATACGTTCGGCGTCATTAGGCAAACCAGAAAATCTGCACCCTTTTAGCCAATGGGCCCAAGTGATCCAATGGACCAATATGTGCAGTGTAGCTGTTGCTACAGACAAATTTGGTTTTTACGAATCCATGGCTCCTGATATGGCTATTAAAATGGAGCTACGAGAGAATAAAAAAGGCCAGTCAGAATACTGGATTCATCTTCGCGATCAAGTATTTTTTGAGCCTTTGAGAAATGATTTTTTTTCCGAAGACATTCGTTTGAGTCCTCATTTTTTAAAGAAACATCAAGTCACTGCGCATGATTTTAAGTTTTACTTTGATGCCATCATGAACCCTCATGTCCAAGAATCGTATGCTGTCTCAATGCGCAATTATTTAAGCGATATTGAAGAATTTAGAGTTGTCGATGATTTAACCTTTGTGGTTCGTTGGAAAGAAGAAACTATTGAAAATGATGGAAAAACGATCAAACGCCCAATCTATGTGGCAAAACTTTTAACTGGTAGTTTAAGGCCTTTAGCCTCTTTTGTTTACCAATATTTTCCCGACGGCAAAAAAATTGTAGAGGAAGATAATGGATTGGATTTTTATCGAAAAAACTCCATTTGGGCACAAAATTTCTCTACACATTTTGCAAAAAACATTATTGTCAGTTGTGGCCCTTGGATTTTTGAGGGGATGACTGACCGTCAGATTTCTTTTAGAAGAAATCCAAATTTTTATAACCCACTTGCCGCCTTAACAGAATTTAAAGTCTATGAATTTAAACAAGCCATTGAAAGCCTTTGGCAGGATTTTAAAAGCAATAATATCGATAGCCACACAATTCTTCCTGATCAGCTAATTGAATATGAAAATTTTTTAAAGAGTGATCAATATAAAGCTCAAAAAAATGCCGGTAATGAAATTTTACGTTTAGATTACGTTGCCAGAAGTTATGTCAATATCCAATGGAACCAGGCAAAACCATTTTTTACATCCAAAAAAGTAAGACGTGCCTTAACTATGTCAATTGATCGTCAAAGAATCATTAAACAAAATTTAAATGGCATGGGTGTTGAAATTAACGGTCCCTTTTACCGCTATTCTAAAGCCTATGATGAGTCTATCAAGCCTTGGCCTTTCGATCCGCATGCTGCAAAAATACTTCTTGAACAAGAAGGCTGGTATGATAGTGACGCAGATGGCATTATCGATAAGGAAATTGATGGAAAGCGTGTTCCATTTAGATTTACCCTCTCCTATTATGTCAAAAATGCCACTGGAAAAGCCATTGTTGAGTATATTTCAACAGCATTAAAGGAAGTAGGAATCGATTGCCGACCTAACGGATTGGATATTGCAGATTTATCGGCCACCTTTGAAGATAAAAGCTTTGAAGCTCTTTTCTTTATTTGGGGCATGGGAAGCCCTCCTGAAGATCCTGAACAACTCTGGTCCTCATCCCTTGCAAAAGTTAAGGGATCATCCAATGCCATCGGTTTTCAAAACGCTGAAGCTGACATCGTCATTAAAAAGCTGAAAATGGAATATGATCCCGCAACAAGAATTAAACTTTATCATGAATTTGACAAAATCATTCACGATGAAGTGCCATATACGTTTCTTTACACACCAAAAACATCTTTTATTTATCGTCAGTATTTGCAAAATGTTTTTATTCCGGCAGATAGACAAGATTTGATCCCGGGGGCTGATGTGCAAGAGCCTGAAAATCAAATATTTTGGATAAAAAAATCAGATGTTTAATTATTTGGTCAGACGTTTAATTTTGTTACCGATTACTTTGTTTTTTATAATTTTGGTCAACTTTATTATTATTAACTTAGCTCCCGGAGACCCAACTACAGTTACGGAGGTATCAGAGGGGGGCGCTTCAAGAAAAGAAGATCGGGCAGCTGCCTTTTCAAGTGATGATCGCTATTTACAATTTCGTGAATTTTATGGACTAACCCTACCCATATTATACAATCGATGGCCTTCAATTTCAAACTCCCAAGTTATTGGAACCCTTGAAAAGCTTGAAACAAGGAAAGCAACACCCGATTCACAAGAGGAAATGAGCTTTAAAGAATATGATACAACACGCATTTTATTTGGTGATCAAGCACGCTTTATTATGAAGCCTCTTTTAGATGTCATGGAAGATTCAAATAAGCCTATTGAAATAAGACAGCTTGCAGCCAAATTTTTCATCAGGGGAGGAACTCGCCAAGCTTATCTTGGAGGAGATTTAACCGATGAACAAAGGCAATATAATAAGAAAATTGGAAAAGACAATGAGTTTTTAAGGAATTTAACACCATTAAAAAGTGAAAGCCTTGAAATAACAGAAAAGAAATTCAACGATTTAAAAAAATGGTATGGAGAAAACAAAATAGCGTATCATTTTGAGCCAAATTTTAAAGAAAAGATTGCCATTTTTTTCTTTGATACAAGGTTCTATCGGTACATGAGCAGGGTTTTTACCTTAGATTTTGGCGCCATGCGCAATGATCCGAATAAAACAGTGATTTCAGAAGTTACAAAACGCTTTAAATATTCTTTAACCCTTTCTTTGCTGCCCATGTTGGCCGTTTTTTTCTTGTGTCAAGTCTTTGGTTTTCTGATGGCTTTTAAACAAAACCAATTGCCGGATATTGTTTTGAATGTTTTTTTCTTAATACTTTTTGCGATCCCCGTTTTTGTTGTCGCACCTTTTTTAATCGAAAAGATTGCCTTAAATGGACATTTTCCTTTTACGAACACTCCCATACCCTACACAGGCTTTACAAGCCCTGATGCCATTTATTTAAATCAAACATCTTTAGAGCGGCTGATAGATGTTTCCAAACACATTTTTTTGCCCATTGTTGCCATTATGTATGGAAGCTTGGCTTCACAATCAAGATTATCAAGAACAGCCATTTTGGAAGTTATGAGACAAGATTATGTGCGTACGGCTTGGGCAAAAGGGGTTTCACCATTATCGGTACTGGTAAAACATATTGGAAGAAATGCCTCAATTACTATTGTGACGAGCCTTGCAGGCTCTTTTGGTTTAATTTTAGGGGGGGCGCTTATTGTGGAAACGTTGTTTGAGATTAATGGATTCGGTAAGTTTTTTTATGATGCCATTTTAAATCGTGATTATAATGTGATTATGTTTTCTGCAATTGCAGGATCAGTATTAAGCCTTCTTGGTCATCTTGCAGCAGATATCGCCTACACGCTTTTAGACCCGCGTGTCACCCTGGAATAATGAGCACTATGAGGGAATTTTTTACCACAGAGGGTGTTGTATGTGAATATAGTGTTGAGTTAAACGGCTATGTTGGATTTTTTTACCGCGAAGGCCGCGAAGAAAGGCGCGAAGGAGCGCGAAGAAGTTTAGCTTAAACAGCGCGAAACAACACCTTACTCTAACGCGCTTTAGCGCGCCTCTTCGCGTTTCTTCCCGCAGCTTAAGCTGCGCTTCTTCGCGGTCTTCGCGGTAAAAAAATCCCTCATAGTGGTTAGTCTCTTTGGTTAAATAAAAATAAGTTGGAGATTGGTAGATGTATACGCAAACGATATTTGAAAATTTTAAAAAGCATCGCCTTGGATACATTTCAATGTATGTGATCCTTATATTTTGCCTTGTCGGTATCTACGCGCCAATACTTGCTTCCAGTAAGCCTTTAGTCGTCAATTACGATGGCGAATGGTATTTTCCTCTTTTTCGTTATTTGTTTTTTTCAGGTTTTTACACAAAATCGTTAGATCTATTTTTCAATTTGTTGATGTTTACCTTCCCCGTGATGTGTCTTAACTACATTTTATTTAAAAATAGAAAAAAAATTTACTTCACTATTTTTTTGATCATTTTTGGCTTTCAATTTGGTTTATTTTTATACTTGATTCTTTCTAAACCGCAGGACCCAGCACAAAATATTGCTTTAAGCCAAGCAAGACGAGAAGCACTTCAAGATGGTGTAAATTTTCCAAGTTTTACATTTGATTTAAAGTATATGACCCCTTACAAAAAATTGGATCTTCTACTTAATGATAAGCTTTTAAAAAGACAAAATGATCGATTAAGTGTCTACAAAGAAGTATATGAAGAAAATGCGATGAATCGTTTGATGGAAATGGCTGCAAGAGATAAACGAGCAGCGCTTTTACGTCAGGGGGTCGCTTTAAATGATCTTCCTAATCTAGAAGAGTTAAAAGTTATGGGAATAAAAGAGATTCCTGAAAAGATCTTGAAGGCTAAAATTCAAATACCAACATTATGGAACACAAATCAGGAAAATCAACGCCAAAAAATCGAGCAATTAACAGAGACACTTCGTGACAATCCAAATGATTTAAGTGCAAAAGCTTCATTAAAATACATTCAAGATCAAAACAGCTGGTTAAATGAGCAAGGGGCGAAATTAAGTTATCTTGTAATGCCATTAATTCGTGATTTTCATTTTGAAGATGATGCGGGAGGTGAGCAAAATTTAAATCAAACCCTCCCTTGGTGGGAATTGAGTCGAATCAATCGCAAGGATATGCTTTCGGCTTTAATTTTTGGTGTTAGAGTTTCTTTGGTGGTCGGTATTTTAGCTGTCGGATTATCACTTTTAATATCGATACCCATAGGATCTTATTCAGGCTATTATGGGGGAACGTTTGATATTATTACCAGTCGTCTTGTAGAAGTATTGGACGCAATGCCAACATTCTTTATGTTACTTATGATCATTGCCATTACACAAAGTAAATCCATATTTCTGGTCATTTCCATGATTGGACTTTTTGGATGGACAGGTTTTAGTCGTTATATTAGAGGGGAATTTTTAAAACAACGCAATTTAAGCTATGTTCAGAGTTGCCATGCGCTGGGATTTAGTAATTCTTACATCATGTTTTCACACATCTTACCAAATGCAATTCCCCCTCTATTAACACTTTTGCCGTTTGCAATGATGGGTGCCATTACAGCAGAGGCAGGTCTTTCGTTTTTAGGCCTTGGTGAGGAGGGCTCAACCTCTTGGGGTGTTTTGATGGATGAGGGTAGAAGCGCATTTCCAGCAGAAAGCTACCTGCTTTGGCCACCTGCAATATTGCTTACAACACTCCTTGTATCCATAGCCTTGGTTGGTGATGCACTTCGCGATGCGATCGATCCCAAAATGCGCTAGGACCACGAAGAGCAATTTTATACCCTTTTATTTACATTTTTTTACCGCGAAGGACTAAGAAGAAAGACGCGAAGGCACGCGAAGAAGCGCGCTTAAAAGCGCGTAAAAGCAACATTTAGTGAACTGTTATTATAAAAATAAAGTTTTGAAAAATTTATGATCTACTTTTTTTCTTCTTCGCGCTTTAAGCGCGCTTTCTTCGCGTTCCTTCGTGTCTTCCTTCGCGTTCTTCGCGGTAAAAAAAACAACACCAACTAGTGATTTTCGCGGTAAAAAAAGCGACTCAGGCTTTAGTTGGAGACGGGTACTGCTGTTGGGATTTCTTGGGGCAGGCCAGGGTAGTATTGCGCTGAAAAGGTCAACGTGGCAGTTCCTATGAGGTATTGTTTGTCCTCAATAACGGCTATTGCCTGATATTGACGCATTGCATAGTCATTTCTGACGAAATCAAATAACGAAGGTGTCATTTGGATGGTTTTAAATTGAATTGTGGCTTCTTTACCGGGATTTATTGGAGGCAATAAAATTTTCTCAGTAATGAAAAGCTCACTTTTTGGATTTGCTGCAAGGGGTGTAGGGTACGCAAATCGGACATAGAAATGTCCCGTTTTATTTTTTTCTGTACCCTTATTGGTTATGGTAGCAGTGATGGTAATTTCTTTACCGGGTTGAATAGACTTATTGTCTGCATTATTTGCTAAAAGCTCAATTTTTGCATCAAGGATTGCACCTGCAAAGAGGTTAATGTTTGAAATAAGAAATAGGACAAGTAATATTTTTTTCATGATGATATTATCCAAAGATTGCTAAAAGAATGTGAAAAATCGCTATTGTAATGGCAGCTCCGATCGGAATAGTAACAATCCAGGAGATGACAATATCTCTTGTTGTTCTTAAATCCAAAGCTTCAATACCACGGGCAAGGCCTACGCCAACTACGGCCCCTACCAAAGTATGTGTTGTGGAGATGGGAAGTCCAAGACGTGATGCCAGAACAACTGTTGTTGCGGCTCCAAATTCTGCTGCGAATCCACGTGTCGGAGTAAGTTCTGTGATTTTACGACCAATGGTTTCAATAACTCTCCATCCCCAAGTTGCTAGTCCTGCAACAACTCCAACGCCCCCTAGGCCAAGTTGCCAGACTGGTATTGTCGCAGATGCTGAAATAAAACCTGTTTGAAGCACACTAATTGCAGCAGATAAAGGCCCAATTGCATTAGCAACATCATTTGCGCCATGAGCAAAAGCCATGCAACATGCCGTAATGATCTGTAGGCGACCAAAAATCCTCTCAACGATCGCGTATTCGCGGCTTGTCAATTCAGGATCTTCATGTTGCTTATAAGCAGAACTTAAGTGATCAATTTCATCGTTAAGCAAAGTTAGTTGATAGCGATGAGACCCATTGCTCGAATTTTGTGCAGAAATTAAATGTTTTTTTGCTTTTTCAAGAGCTACAATAACTTCCGGATTATAGAGATTTTGCGCATCTTTTGAACCTGTTGGCACTTCTATTCCCCTAACCCATAGATAACTTAACATGGAGCTAAAGCAAGCCACTCCAAAACCAATTGCCAATGTCTGTAAAAAAGTAAATTGGATGCTAACATGGTCAAGTCCATGAAACATAATCATTACACTCAAGATGATCATAAAAATAAAAACTAAAACTGGGGTATATTTTTTTGCGTTTTGAACAGGTTCCGAGGTATAAAAAATTTGTTTTCTTAAGATGCTGAAAATAAAGTAGGCAACAAGCCCCCCAAGAATAGGAGAGACGATCCAGCTTGCAAAAATAAAAGATATATTGTCCCAGTAAACTGCATCAACACCACCAACGATGGCACCAAAACCAATAATTCCGCCAACAATAGAGTGGGTAGTAGATACCGGCCAACCAAAATAAGAGGCAATTTGCAGCCAAATACCTGTTCCTGTAAGTGCTGCCAACATACCATAAACTAAAATGAGTGGATTTTCTGTGAAAACCGAAGAATTAATAAGTCCGCTTTGGATTGTGTCGGAAACATGTGATCCAAAAAATAAAGCGCCTGTAAATTCAAAAATAGCTGCAAGCATAACCGCTTGTCTAAGAGTTAATGCGCCGGAGCCAACAGATGTTCCCATGGCGTTTGCAACATCATTTGCACCAATGTTCCAAGCTGTATAAAAACCGGCGAAAAGAATTAATATTAACAAAATTGTTTCAACTGACATATTAAATTTTGATTCTCCTTAATTATTTAACATCTAACATCAATCTTACGCGACTGGCTAATTTTTCGGAAAAGTTAGAGATATCACCTAGAGATTCTAGGATTTTCTGCCAAAGATGAAAAGTGGAATAGCTCATTTCATTTTCTGCTTTAAATAAATTTTTAAGCAATTTTCGCTGGATAATGTCAGATTCGTGCTCTTTATAGGATACTTCATCGACCATGCCCCTTACCTTAAGAGCTTCAGCTCCTCCAAAAGAGCTTTCTAGAAGTTCATGCATTTCTTTGATAATTAAAGTAGCACTTTTAAAAGTTTCTACATTTTTATCGAGAAATTCATGAAAATCGTCTTTAAACGAATCCAACATTACAATTTGTTTTAATGTGCATAAAACGGCAATATCTTCTGCAAGCCCTGCAATTTTATCTTGTAGTCCTAAAACTTCAAGCAAATTTCCACGGTCGACGGGTAAAAAAAGACTTTTAGGAAGATGATTGCGAATATCGTTTTTCATCAGGTCAGCTTCATGTTCAAGCTCTGACATGGTGTCTGCAATCGATTGCACTGCTTCATAATCTTTCTTTTCAAGTGCAATAAAAAGGGTTTTGAGAAGCTCAACACATTTTGTCACTTGACTCATGTGTGATTGAAGCGGGGCAAATGGAGATCTTCCAAACAAATTTAAGATGGCGGATAGCATAAATACACTCTTTATTTTAATTTTTAGAATACACCATTTCGCGATAAAAGATAAGTCTATTTTTATGGTGGAGAGAAAGTTTTTGCCATAGAGTGCGTTCTCTCTTCCAAAAAACTAGGGCTTTTTGTAAAGTAAGTCAAAATTTGCAGGGAAAACTTTATGTTGATTTTGGGGATTGATCCCGGCACAGTCATTACAGGGTATGGAATCATTAAGTTTGAATCTAATGAATTTTTCTTAATTGATTATGGCTGCATCAAACCAAATATTAATATGAAGCTGACAGATCGTTACTTGTTTATATACAATGGCATAGAAGAATTGCTGGATAAATATAAGCCTGAAAGTCTGGCAGTTGAAACACAGTTTGTCGGCAAAAATCCGCAAAGCGCAATAAAGCTTGGAATGGCAAGAGGCGTGATTCTAATAGCCGCTAAGAAACGAGGGATACCGGTATTTGAATATGCTCCGACAAAAGCAAAATTGGCAGTTTCCGGCAATGGGCGCGCATCGAAGGCTGAAGTACAAAAAATGGTGCAGCTTTTATTAAAACTTACTAAAATCCCAACTCCCGAGGATGCAGCTGATGCTTTAGCTGTTGCTGTTTGTCATGCCAATTCTCTGCGCTATCATCAACTTTTAACTGCGGAAATTTAAATGTTTGCATACATCAAAGGTCTTCTAATCGAAGGTTCTGTTTTAAATGTAATTATAGAAACAGCAGGTATCGGCTATAAAATTAATACCCCTGTAAGTTTATTTTCCAAACTTCCTCCATTAAATGAGCAAATTTTGCTTCATACATCATTCGTTGTCCGCGAAAATTCCCAGACTCTTTATGGGTTTTTGTCTTCAGAGGAAAGAGATTTATTTGAAGCTTTACAGGGTGTAACAGGGATTGGTCCAAAAGTCGCCCTTTGTATTGTCGGTCACATCACAATGAAAGCCTTACATCTTGCAGTTAGCCAACACGATATTATTACAATTTCTAAAATTCCAGGAATAGGAAAGAAAACAGCAGAACGTTTAATTATCGAAATGCGGGATAAATTAGCTTCCTTCTTTCCAAACAAAGAATTTGCAGATTTGATGATTCAGATACCTATAGATTCAAAATCTAACCAAGTAAATGATGCTATGAGTGCTCTTATAAATCTTGGTTATAATCAACTGACAGCCCAAAAAGCGATCAAAAAGACATTGAAAGAGGGTGAGCCGGCCGATCTTGGCGCTCTCATCACAGCCGCCCTCCAAAACATCAGCTAACAGAGAAAGGACAAAAAGGACAAAAAGGACAAAAAGGACAAAAAGGACAAAGAGGACAAAAAGGAGCAAATTAACTCTATAAATTGTATCAAATAAATTATTTCATGAAAAGTTAATTTTGCATTAAAT